>DATHCB010000080.1:0-3842 GCA_035319765.1 Bathyarchaeia archaeon | reverse complement strand
TCTGGAGAGGCCTTTAGCATCAAAATTGTTGCGAAACTCTTGAAGGACTCGGGTGCAGATCGGCTGCTGACGGTGAATTCTGTGCATGACCGAAAGATCTTGGCAAAGTTTCCACTTCAAGCCCAGAGCATATCTGCTATTCCGTTCTTGGCTGAACATTTCAAGAATCGAGGACTTAAGGGTGCATTTGCGCTGGCTCCGGATGAAGGAGCCAAAGACTACGCAATCGTTGCGGCCGGAGTCCTGAATGGTGATTACGGATGGCGGCATAAAGTAAGGGATCGCTACACTGGCGTTATAAGTTTTAGGAAGGAAGAGTTCGGTGTTAAAGGAAAAGATGCAATCATTTTCGATGACATCATTAGCACAGGAGGCACTACTGCAGATTCGGTTAAGATGCTGAAGGCACAAGGTGCAAAACGAGTTTTTTCCGCTTGCGTCCATCCTTTGTTGGTAGGTGATGCGGAAAAAAGGATAATGGATAATGGAGCTGAAGAGATAGTAGGTACCGACTGTGTGCCGAGTCGTGTAAGTAAGATCTCGGTTGCGCCACTCATCGCGAAAGCCTTGGTGAAGTCTTGGAAGGAAGCCTAGCGTGGTACGACTCTTCTTCTTGGTCTCAGGCGAGCATCCAACCTTGCCATTTTCAGAGATAGAGTCTATTTTAGAGGCAGAAGGATACAAATATGGAGCACCAGAGCGGCTGAGGCAGGTTTTTCGTTTGGATGCCGACGAGAACGCAATAAAATCAATTGTTGCAAGAGCTGCCCTGACGAGAGTGTGTTGCCAAGAACTCTTCAACTGCTCTTCAACGTTTGCGGAGATAGCTAAAGCGCTACGATGTACGTCACTCGGGACTTCTATCAAGAAAAGGGAGAGCTTTGCGGTCCGCGTCCGCACTGTCGGTGGAGGGTCTCTTGAAGGCACAAGCATGGATCTGGAAAAGAAACTAGGTACATGGGTCTTGGAACAAGTGGCAGGCGTTAGGGTGAAACTAAAAGCTCCAAAACGTATTCTTTTTGGAGTATTAACGGAAAATCGATTTGTTTTCGGCCTAAAGCTTGGGGAAGTGATCATGAAGCCTTTTGCCGAGAGAGGTCCCAAAAAGCGTCCGTTTTTTCAACCTTCAGCAGTTGCTGCCAAACTTGCAAGATGCATGGTAAACTTGTCGAGAGCCAAGAGAGGTAACTTGGTGGTAGATCCTTTCTGCGGAACAGCTAGCTTCCTGATAGAAGCAGGGTTGATTGGCTGTCATGTCATAGGTGCTGATGCGCAGAAGCATATGGTGAAGGGTGGTCTTCGCAATCTTCAGTACTACAACATCGTGCCTGAGGCCATGGTTGTTGCGGATGCTGAGCGTTTGCCACTTGGGAGGGCAGACTGCATAGTGACCGACCCGCCCTACGGTATAACTGCATCCACTTTAGGCAAAAGCACAGAACAAATCGTCAAAAGCGTATTGCCAGAATTCAAGAACTTGCTTCGCCCCAAAAACCGAGTTTGCATTGCAGGACCGAAATCAATAGGCTTTCGCAAAATCGCTGAAGAAGCAGGCCTCAGACACATAGAATCCCATTACGTCTACGTGCATCGCAGTCTAACGCGGGAAATCGCTATATTGGAGAAAGCATAGATGGCTATTCGAGTAGTTTTTCTCGGAACTGCAGGTAGCATCCCTACGACACGAAGGGCATTGCCTGCCATCGCGGTAAGGCGAGAGGACGAGCTAATAATTTTCGATTGTGGTGAGGGCGCACAACGCCAAATGATAAGGGCAAGAGTGGGCTTTCACAAGAAGACGAAGATTTTTATCACTCACATGCACGGCGATCATGTTTTGGGCTTGCCAGGAGTTATGCAAACCATGTCGTTGCTTAACCGAGAGAAGGAATTAGAAGTGTTCGGTCCGATCGGGGTCAAGGCCTTCGTTGAGGCGATCGAACGAACTGTTCAGTTTGCGTTAACATTTCCAATAAAAGTTAATGAAATCAGAGAAGGCATAGTATGCGAAGAGAAGGAATACAGGGTTCAGGCAGTTTGCGCAGACCACGTGATTTCAGCTCTGGCCTACGCCCTTATAGAGAAGCCAAGACCAGGCAGATTTAATGAAGAAAAAGCAGTGAATCTCGGGGTTCCAAAGGGCCCTCTATGGTCAAAATTGCAACATGGCGGAAATGTGAAACTTTCCAATGGCAAAATCATAAGGCCTGACGACGTTCTTGGAAAACAGCGATCGGGAAGAAAATTAGTCTATACAGGGGACACCCGGCCTTCCAAGGCTTTATTGGAGCTTTCCAGAAACGCTGACCTCCTTATTCACGAAGCCACTCTTGGAGATGAGCTAAAAGAAAGAGCCTTTGAAGACGGTCACTCAACACCGAGTCAGGCGGCTAAGACAGCAAAAAGCGCTCGGGCTAAACGACTTATCCTTACGCACATTAGTGCTAGATATGGAACAACTGACTCTTTGTTGAAGCAGGCCAAAAAAACATTCAGGAACGTGGAGATCGCAGAAGATTTTATGCGGATTGACCTGCCGCTAGATAACGGTGTTTAGCTCAATAGTTCTCTTAGGTTCCGAAGGCTTTGTTTCACGTCCAGAATCGATTCCACCATGATGACACCACGAAAATGCATTCTCTTTATGGATTTTGCGAAACCCTGCCAGTCAACGCATCCTTTACCGATTCCGAAATGCGAATCCTGTTTTCCATCATTGTCGCTCACATGTATGTGAACGATTTTGTCTCCAAATTTATCCATGAATTCCTCAGTTTGACCGTTAACGTTGGCATGTCCAACATCTAAGACCATTCCTATATCCTCGCCAAGCTGTTCATAGAGCTTGGAAAAATCGTTAACACTTTTTAGGAGGGAGGGGAAAATCTCCGGGATGTTTTCTATGGCAATTCGGACATTGTATTTTCGTCCTAGCGCCAGCAACGTTCTTATTGATTCTAAATTAACCTGCCAATCCAAACCTGGATAAAAGCTACTAATAGCCGAGCGGGAACCTGGATGAAAAATCCACAACAAGCAGTCGAGTTGGTGAGCAAATTGCATTGATTTTTCTAAGCGTTTCATCACGAATCGTCTCAAGCTGTGATCCGAAGCTGCTATGTTGATATCTGCCAAAGGGGCGTGAACAGTGTACTCAATATTGAGAGCGCCCGCTACGCGGTTTAGCGCTTCTGCACGCTTATCATCAAGCATATGCAAACCATCGTCAACTAGCTCAACGTAATTCGTCTCAAGTTCCTCGAGATGTTTCACCATCAATGGAAAGCCCTCTCCTAAACAGAACAACATGGACAAACCGATTTTAGTTTGTCCCATCTTCAACTTCTCCACTTCTAATGATATGTGCTTTCTCTAGACGGTATGTTTGTATCGACTGTTTGTCAGCCATTCTCACTTTCTCACTAGCAAGTATTACCTATGACGAGAGTTCTCATGTTCTTAACATTTCTCGTACATATTTCATATGCTTTCGGATCGTTGACTCTTCAGGAATTTCACGTTGTTCTGAGGGCTAACCAGTCTATGAGCTCTCTTGGTTTGTCGCATGTAATTGTGACCTTAATCGGGCCTAAAGCGGATTCGCCAGTTGGTTCTGAAAAAGAAATATGCTCAACGTAGGCCACTTGTTTGTTCAGGTAAAAAGTTATAGATTCGCCTTCAACTCCCCTAAGCAAGACCGTGCGTGCAGCGTCTCGGATCCGCTCTCTTCTCAGTAGATTACAAAACTTTGCTAATCCTTGTGCCCCCATGATCTTTCCAACCAACATGTCACCATTTTCCCCTGCTCGAACATCGAATTCTGCGGCACCAAAAATGTTCTC
>DATHCB010000079.1:0-3764 GCA_035319765.1 Bathyarchaeia archaeon | reverse complement strand
CTAAAGACAGGCTCATGCCCTCTTTCACCTTTTACAATTGCTACTCTCGAAGTCAATATGCCCTCACTATGAGCAAATCTTAGTTCTGCAGAGGATTAAATGTATCTCATGCCGAACGCGCTTACCATACGATTTATTTGGTGCAGGGAATAGAGGTTTTTTGGCGTTTCTTAGTTATAGCTGGTGAAAGATTGAGCTTGAGACCCATGGGCGTGTCAATCGTCGCGCTGCTGACGTTGCTCGGTTCGTTCGGGTTAGGCTTTCTCTTTCTGCTTTTTGTGGCGCTCAGCGCCGTGGGCGGGGGAGAGGTCGGAGGGGAAGCGTCTGGGTATTGGTGGTTAGCTAGTCCGTTCATTGTGGCTACCCTATTCTTGGCGTTATACGCGTTTTTCCTTTCCATCGTCATGTTCGTCGGAGTCAGGTCAAGACTCTTGTGGTACGCGTCGGTACTGTTTTGGATCGTTACCGCTGTTTTCTTCATTCTATTGGAATCTCGTCTGAACCTATTTGGAGCCGCGCATTATTGGGGAATACGGGGATGGTTCCTTCTCGCAAGTCCGTATATTTGTTGCATAGGTAGCCTAGCTTATTTCCAAACTCTGACAGTCAAGGAATATTTTCACATTCTGAAAGTGCGATGAAAAACAGTTCGACGGAAAAAGCAGGCGTTTTCAAGTAATCGTTAGCGCGCGCTTAGTCACATTGGCTCGATAAAGAGTGTTCACCCTAGGCATTTTTCAGTTTTTTGCGCAGGATTTTTCTGACATTGTCCACTCGAAAGCCCAGGCTGCGTAGCAGAGTTTGGGAGGGAATGTTTAGTTCTGAGGTTCCGAGCCTGACTGATTCCATGCCTTTTTCGAAGAGGAGATTCATGGCTCGTGCCGTGAGCGCCGAGGCTAGGTGTCTGCCTCGAAACTCAGGAAGCGTTGCTGCAGGGCCGAGAGCCCCGCGCCTGAGATGCAGGTACTTGTTAGGTTCTGTGTCCGGCCTCGCCACGACGGCAGACACGATCCTTCCGTCAATCTCTGCGACTTGAACCCAATCTTCTGTGAACGGCGGATCCTCGACCCTCCAGTTTTCAAGAGCCCCGAGCTCTAGCCTTCGCCAGCCGAAGCCGGTGTTCATCACTTCGACCAGTTTCTCTTCCTCCGAAAGCCTCAAACTTCGAAGCTTCGTGTCCACGGCCACCTTCACTATTTCCTTCAAATGGTCGAGTTTCGCAGACATCCTTAGCCAACCAGGATTTAAAGAATAGCCTCTTTCGATCCAATCTTTGATTCTCGGACTTCCTTCATCAACCCCTGCTGACACAGAGTCCCCCTTGGCTTTTCTCTCAACCGCGTCCACGAGCAGATTTTCAATTCTCTTTCGGTCAGGTCCTTCTCGAGCGGCGAGCCAAGAAATGTCCACTTCCCCGCGCTCCTCAAGATGAGTCCCGATGATTCCTCCCGCGTAGCCATTTTCTTCTGCTACAAGAACGCTCATGTTTCGTCTCCGAATCTGATATTTGATCCTCTCTCCATCGAACGGAATGAATTCGAACGAGCCCCGATACTCATTGTTCAACAACTCGGCCAAATCCGTCAAGTGCCTCTCGGGAGCAAATTCTGAAATCTGAATTGTCATTTCGCCTACAGCAAAAGCCCAAAGCAATTTAAAACTCTTAGCTTCATCCAAAGGAAAGAGATGAATGTCTCTAGCATACGGTGTAACGTTCTTGTCTGATGCATAAGTATTAAGAATGAAATCGCCTTTACTGAGCAGTGGGTTTGAGGGGTTAGGCTTTGAAGAAATCAGTCAGTTCCATTTCTGGAGTTGTCGTGATAGTTCTGTACTGCGTTTTCACGTTTTCTTCTTGGGCGCTTTTCTCCAGAGCATATAGTCCGGTGCACAACTGGCTAAGCGATTTGGGCAACTCTAGCTCAACATACAATCCCCGAGGCGCAATCTTGTACAATTTAGGCTGCATACTGACGGGCTTGGCATTGTTTCCGTTCTTCATCGGACTGTACCAGTGGTACACTGATGAAAAATGGAGAAAAATATCCCTGCTGATCTCTCAGACTGCTGGATGCCTGTCAGCGTTTGCGTTGATAATGATCGGCGTCTTCTCAGAAAACTCGGGCTCACTCCACGATCTATGGTCAGAAGTCTTCTTCTTGCTCAACTTCCTCGTGCTGATACTGGTCGGGTCGTCTCTTTTCACGCACCCGAGGTACATCAAGGCCATAGCCTACTACGGATTCATAGTCGCCGCAATAAATCTAGCGTTCCTCGCTCTACCCAGCACGCCTTTACAAGAATGGTTCACCGTCTTCACAGCACTCGGCTACGTTGGCATGATATCGTACAACATGTCAGCGCAGGCGTGAAGCACAGCGCGCGCTGCGCTATTAGTTAGTGAAGAATATATCGAAAGTATAGAACAAAAAAGACGTATCTAAGGAGAGGTTTTTTATGGCGGATACCCTATAACGGGTGGTTCAATGCCCACCTGCCAGAACAAAGCCATTAGCTCGCCTCGATGATGAACCTCTTCCTCGACAATATGAACTAAAATGTCTTCGGCTGTCAACATTTCAACTTTACCATGTCGCTTAACCTTGTGCTTGTAGTCTTCCACAGAGCTACCTCGTTCGCTAACCTTACGCTTCTTCTTTAGGTTTTCTGGAGACAGCGATTTGAGGTATGTGCTCATACGATTCTCAGTCTTTTGCGTGTAGTCTTCTATTTCCTTCAAAGTCTCGTATTCCTCAAATTTTCTCCATGGAAACCCCCTTTCCTCTTGAAGAATGTCCAGCCAGTATTCTGTTGCGTTCAAAGTGTGGATGAAAATGTTTCTAATCGAATTGAAACTCGCTTCTCTATTCTTAGTGAACTCATCCCACGACAGTTTAGAGAACGACTTGAAGAAGGCACGTCTCTCAGCATCATTGTATGCGAGCAGGTCTTTGACGTCAACCATTCCTAACACCTTTCAGCAGGCATTATATCTGGACCACGCAGAAAAGGTTCCCATCAGGGTCTTCCAACACGCGAAAGTCATCTTCAGGTCCGTATCTCTGGCGATGTCGCTTGGCTCCGATTTTGACAAGTCTATTCACTTCAGCTTCTCTGTTGTCAGCATATAGGTCGAGGTGCACTCTATTTCTGCCTCTTCGCTTCGTGGAGACTTGATTCAAAGAAATATTGGGATTTCTTCCTTCAGGGTCACGAAGAATGACCCATCCACCCTTCGCTGGGTCTCTGAGGACATAGCGAAGTGCTTCTTGCCAGAACGCCGACATCTCATCGAACCTGTTACAATCAATAACAATCGAGCCGATTTTCATTTTCCATCCTCAACTCTATCTTCGCTAACTTGCTATTCCCATTATCTTCGGTTCATCTATAGCTTTTCCGCAAAACCAAAAACTGGCCTAATTGTCTAAAAACGCAAGACATGCATAAACAGAAATTACGCACCCCACTATAGACGGGAACAGCTAATGCTTGTGCTATTTTCTTATGCATCTTATTCCAAGTTTCTCTCTTTTCCACAGTACGCAACATTCGTTGCAAGTGTTGCAAAGTTCCAATGGTCTGCCTGAAACTATTGTCACAATGTGAGGATACCCATTTTCTAACCCTTTCTTCAACAGAAGACTTGCCTCTTTTTTCGTGGCTTTTCTCGCTTTTCCCACACTCACGAGAGCGCCTGCAAGCTCGTCAAGAAAAACGGAATCCATAGGCTGTTTGCAGTCCTGATGGATTTCCAGACAAAC
>DATHCB010000078.1:0-16112 GCA_035319765.1 Bathyarchaeia archaeon | reverse complement strand
CCCATGTGTCCAAAGTGTCTTTCTAAAGACTTGGAATGGAAGGAAAGCCCGAAACAGGGAAAACTACTCACTTATACAGTCATTCACGTGAGCCCTCAGCAATTTCAATCGCTGGCCCCGTATGCCGCTGGCATAGTAGAACTAGAAAACGGTGCACATTTAGCCGGCATGATAAAAGGCGTAGCTCTCGACCAGATCAAAGTGGGCATGGACCTGACGATCGATTTTGAAGATGCCCTGGCCGCTAACGCCTGGCAACAATGGTCGAGATACTACTTCAGACGCTAGCTCTTTCCCATTCCCATCTTTGACTCGCGTGGCCGCCTTGCACCCTTACCGTCTGCCCAGAGGCATGCGTTATGCGAGCCTTTCTGAGCGTGAACAATTCTATAGCCAAGAGTTCGATTTGCGGCGCGTCAAAGAATGGCTAGAACCCCTAGAAACCACAGGTCGCGTTGCTTTTGCCGTGATCATGGGACGCCACACACGCATTTTCCGACCAGAATACGCCGAAGATGCTGCTACCACGATTCTGATCGAAAACTATGAGGATTTGAAAGACGTGCGAGCGCAGATTCTGGAGTTCCTGCCTGAAGCTGTCTATTACGACAGAAACATTTACGAAAAAGACGGAAAGGTGATCGGGCAAGAACTGGCATTCGACCTGGATCCAGAAAATTTAACGTGCCCAGTTCATGGAACACTTGAAGACAAAATGAAAAGACAACAGGGCCTCGGCTTCTGTAAGATAGAGCTCAAAATGGTCGAAAAAGAAACTGCCAAGCTCTATGAACGATTGCAGTCGCTGTTCTCAGAGTTGAAGATAGTTTATTCTGGCAGAGGTTTTCACATTCACGTCCTCGACAAAGAAGTTTTCGGCTGGAAACGCCAGATAAGAAGCGCGCTCGCCAAGAAATTAACAAAAGAGGGTTTTCTTATTGACGAATGGGTTACAAGTGGCGGAATGCGATTGATTCGCTTGCCCTACAGCCTTCACGGAATGGTTTCCAGAAAAGCATTACCAATAACCATGGACGAGTTACCAGGATTCGATCCAGTCACCGATGAAAGGTGCTTGCCTGAGTTTCTGAAACCGTGACGCCTACTTTTTCTTCTTGACTTCCTCTGCCTTCTTCTCCTTCTTCTTATAATAGTAGTATTTCTTCTTCTTTTCAGCCGCCATATTTACAAACCCATCTTCTACTTTCGTGCAAATGCGCATAAAAAAATTGCTATACTTATTTCAAGGTCAATAGAAATATATCATAAGAATGACTATTCCTGTGATCAACAGAACGAGTGCAGCCTTTAGCGCGCGCTAGTCCTTACTTAATGGCTGATCTAGGAGTTTATACATCGATACCGCCGCGACCGAGGGCGAATAACACACTTAGGACAAAGCAGAGGGTTCTTTCAAGAAAGAACCAGTCATATATCCTGAAATAGATGCCCTAAGGCAAAATAAAGAAGTTAAGGGGTGTTAGCACCAAAACGCCAGCGCAGACCTCAATTTCTGAAGGAGTATATAAGAGCCAGCGCTCTTCTTGCCATAATTTCACGTCAACAGGGAGTCTGGAATAAGGACTTTCTGGCCGTACGCCTACAACGTTAACTGGTCTTTATCGTGCGAAAAAATGAAGACTGCATTTTTGACGCTCCTTAGCCTTTCAATGGAATGGAGCGCGTCATCTGCGCGGTACAGCACTCCTGGAATGTTCAGCGATTCTAGATTCTCTTTTAGAGGCGCAGCGTCACCACAATACACATATGTTTTCCCGTAATTCCTGATTACAACCGATTGATGCCCTGGCGAGTGACCAGGGGTTGAGACTACGGAGATTTCTTCTGTCAGCTTCCAATCGCCCCTCGTTTTTAGGTAATCTAAATCGCCTTCACAGAAATCTTGGATATAGGCGTTCTTTTGAAAACGATCAGGTGAAAGAGCGTATCGAAATTCCTCTTCCTGTATGTAGAATTTAGCGTCTTTAAAGAGCTTGTTGTTTCCACAGTGGTCGAAGTGTAGATGGGTGTTAATGATTGCCGTTATGTCCTGCGGTTTCAACTGATGATTTCGCAATTGTGACGTCAACGTTTGTTCGGTACTTTGGCTCACTGAGTAGAATCTTTTGTACTGTTCTGGCAACTCGCCAATTCCTGTATCTACAAGAATTCTTTCTTCGTCACTCTGAATAAGCAATGGCTTGAGGGCAGCTTTATAAATTTCACCATGGTATTTTCCGTAAACAAGGAAGCCCTTATCAAGACTAAAAAACCCATTCTGAAGCAGATGCAGCTGCAAACCTCTCACGCTATTCTGCAGCAATCTTTTTGCCGAGCTCATCAATCAACGTGGGCAAATCTGTCAGCGAAGTGATTAGGCAGGTTGCGCCCGCCCTCGCTAATTCTTCAGGCGTGGACACGCCCGCAGGTGCACCAATGCTGACGACTTTCACTTCCTGTGCACTTTTTACGTCAGAAACACTATCGCCGACCACTACGGCTTCTTCCGGCGAAACGTCTAACGTCCCTAAAGCTGATAGCAAGTGTTCTGGAGCCGGTTTGATCATTTCTACGCAATTTCTCGTGACCACAGCATCAAAGAACTGCCTTAGCCCAAGTTGCTGAAGGATATAATTGGCCGCTGTGTCGCAGTTTATCGTAAAGAGTCCGAGCTTCAGGTTCATTTTCTTCAGCACTTTCAGCGTTTCGACGACACCCGGCAATAATTCCGTGCTCCTCGCTGCTTCCATCTCGTAGCGTTCAGCGAGTTTGAGAACCGCGCTCTTCATCTTTGACATTTCTTTTTCTTCCTTGCCATTGTTCTTCATAAATACTTGGGCTTTCTGTATCATCTCAAATATGCTCTCATCCAAGGAGAATATGGATCCTGGCAAACCTTCTTTGATCAAGATTTGTTTGGTTTCTGCACGCACCATCTTGTAATCGAGATTAAACTTGACGAGTGTCCCATCGAGATCAAAGATTACTGCTTTTATCGTAACTAGTTCACGCCTTGTTCTGGCTGATTGGCGTGTATGCAGAAACCTGTTGGAGATATAGGTTTCGGTTTGGGGTTTAGCCCTCTACAACAAACCTGTAAGCGTCGTATTTGCCAGCTGTTGGACTATTCCTTGTGATTCTTACAATATTGCCAGGTTTTGCGCCGATGGCCTTTATTGCTGGATCTGAAACGCGAATGAAAGGTAGCTGGTAGGTGTGGACTTTGAATTTTTTGAGGAGTTCTTCCCTTTCTTTATCATTGAGAATTTCATGTTTTGGAACCATGCCATGCTCGAAGAGGTTGAATGGCGGAAACACTCGCGGTATAAGTTCAATTTTTTTCTTTCTTGCGCTGACTTTGGCTGCCTGAGTATATCTTCCACTAGTAATGATTAGAGCCCTCTCGATACCTTCATCTTTCATGAGCTTGCCTAGCTTGTTGACGTACTGTATGCCTATGGTGCCCTGACCGGGTACGCAATAGAGCATCACATTTCCTGTTTTTGCTTTAGCGAGGTATTCGATAGTGCCATCCTCATTCTTCTTGTGTTTTTCTTCTTTGTAGCCCCTCAAATGAATAAGAACTTCAGCTTTTTTCTCTTCGATTGTCTTTTCCTGTCGCTTGGGCAAAACCACGTTCCTCGTAAATCTTGCTGTGTCTAGTCAAAATCGCACATATTACCCTTAAACTTTTCGTAGGCGAAAAGGCGAGGTCACCGCTCGCTCGCAAACCCTTTTCCTCTTCCGTACTCATCAGATCATTCCTGCGAGCGCTAGCTAGACGAACGATAAACACGGGCACGATCTGAGTTCTTATCGACCGTCTTGGCCATGTAGTCTTGGCAGTTAGCGGCGGATTTCCAGTTTTTCTGATTTGATAAGTCGTAGCCGTATCTTGTGCAACGTATGACTGTGTCGTCTTTAAGACTAAGCGCGAGCATGTGCACGCAACTGTTACACCATTTCTTCGTTGTACGGCAGGATTTGCAGAGTCCAAACTGTCTCGAGTCGCCGAGCGCATACTCCATTAAGCCTATGGGTTTGCCGCACTTCACGCAGGATGCCATGTCCATTCATATGAACAATGGACTTTCAAGTCTTGAAGGTTATGAATCAAAAATCAATAATAGCAAGCGTGGTAAGACACACTAGGTCCACGCCGTTCAGATCACATTCAAGTCTTGTTTCCTAACAGAATTTTAATCGGAAATTAATGAAAAAAGTATCAGTTTGTTACGTTTCTGCTGCTGGTGTCCCCTTTGAATGTCGTGCAACAGCGTAAGTAAAATTCATGTTCCTCTTAAAAAAGTTAATGTATTCCTTTCAAAACTAAAGGACCGTGCCAAGACAATTATTGTGCAACAAATATAAAGCCCTAAACTTCGCTCCACACGAAGCATGCTTCTTAAAGCCTTCTTTCTTTTGACTCCCGAAGATTATGGAGACAAAGCTTTTTCCAAACTTCCTTTTTATCTGACGCTCAAGAGTTCTCCGGCGTCCGCCTCTTTGGACTTCCGTTACGCTTAAAAGAACAATAATTCTCTTTCATAGCCGTAATAGGTTGACGGTCATGGTCGACGTTTGGCTCAAATATGGAAAGACCGAGGTGTGTGCAAGAATTCCGACCAGAAACTATCTTGGCACTATAGAGCCCAAAGAAAAGGCGGGAGTACCTGATCCCCTTGCGGAGGTAACCCGCGCTTTAAGGGAGCCTATCGGCTCAAGGCCGTTAAGCGAAATCGTTAAACCTGAGAACAGAATCGCCATCGTTGTCGATGATTTTACAAGACCTGCACCTAGCAACCTTATGGTCCCGCGGCTTCTCGACGAGCTCAATTGTCTCGGGGTAAAAGACGAGAACATAACGATAATCTTCGGGTGTGGCACCCATAGAGTGGTCAAGCCAGAGGAAGCAAGCAACCTCTTAGGAGAGACCATTATCAAGCGTATTAAAACCATTAGCAACGAATGCAATGATAAAGAACACGTTTATGTGGGAACGACCAAAAGATTGGGCACGAGAGTCTCGGTCAACAAGGCGTTTGCCGAAGCCGATGTGAGGATCTTAACGGGAGACGTCGAACTCCATTATTACGCGGGATATGGCGGAGGAAGAAAAAGCGTGCTCCCAGGTGTCTCAAGCAGTGAGACTATCCAGCACAATCACGCTCACCTGTTAGATCTCGACTCTAGAACAGGCGTTCTTGAGGGCAATCCAGTGCATGAAGACATGATTCAAGCCGCCCGTTTGGCTAAAGTTGACTTCATTCTGAACGTGGTCACAAACAGCAAGAACGAAATCGTGAAGGCCTACGCGGGCGATTTGGAAAAGGCGTTCTACGAGGGCGTAAGACTTGTTGAAGAAATGTACAAGGTGCAGATCGACCGTAGAGCAGACATAGTCGTCGTGAGCCCAGGTGGGCATCCGATGGACATTGACCTATACCAAGCGTACAAAGGTGTTGACAGTGCGCTCGAAGCCGTAAAACGCAATGGCGTCATAGTCTGGATAGCCGAATGCCCAGAGGGACATGGCAATGAAGTCTTTTACGAGTGGATGGTTAAGTTTAAGGAAGTGAAAGACATGGAAAGAGAAATTAAACGGAATTTCGTGATGGGCGGACACAAATCCTACTATCTTCTTAAAGCGTTGCAGAAAGTTAAAATAATCCTAATTTCGACCATGCCTGATTACTACGCAGCTAACGTTTTCAAACTCAAAACCGCACGTGCCGTCAATGATGCTATGCAACAGGCCTTCAGCATCGCGGGTAGCGACGCAAAAGTTTGGGTTATGCCTCATGGAAACCTCACCTTGCCCGTTATCCGTTCCACGGTCGAGATTGCCGCCTAGACTGCGCAATCTTTAATTTCCTATACCATGTTAGCACTCTCAAGGTTGGTTTGGAGACATTGCAGACGACGTTCACTCTAAGGCCATTTCAACCCACAGACCTCGACAGAGTCATGCGCATAAATCAAGTAGCCCTCCCAGAAAACTATTCTCCTGACTTTTTCATTGACCTGTATGATCGCTTCCCGGCAACTTTCATTGTGGCCGAGGAGGATGACAAAATTGTTGGATACATGATGTGTAGAATAGAGAACAATCTTTTCGGCTTTGCAAGTGGCAGCGCCAAAAAAGGGCACGTAATTTCGATTGCCGTTTTGCCTGACCACCAGCACAAAGGGATCGGGGAAGCACTTATGAAAGAGGCGCTTCAAAACATGAGAGCTCGCTATAAGGCAAAAGAGTGCTACTTAGAGGTCCGCGTTTCTAACGTTCCAGCCATAGCATTGTACAAAAAGCTCGGATTCACGACAAAGCGAACACTACAGCGCTATTATGCAGACAATGAATCGGCCTACGTAATGGCGAAAAGACTATAAAATGACACAGACACAAGACGTAAGATAACGCACGAAATCGACTTAAGACTACGTCTGTAAAGCTTCAGACTTGAAATGAAAGATTTATTTGTCCCTTAATCTTATACTCCATGGATTTACGCGTTCTCGAGTCTTAGCAAACCGGACATGGAGGTGAAAAAAGATGGCGAAAAAAGGGACGAAGTACAAGTGTGAAGAGTGTGGTGCCGTTGTTGCTGTTGAGGAAGAGTGCGGTTGCACCCCGTGCGACTTGATTTGTTGCGGTGTGGCAATGAAAGAGGTTAAACCGAAAGCCAAAAAGTAATCATCCTCGGTGAGATCGGAAAAGAAATTACACATATTCTCCATTTTTGGATTAATCGCCTATTTTGAGACTTTTTACTCGTTCATCTGTGGACTGTAATCGACAAGTCTTAATAGACGTTCTTAAGTTGTTATGAAAGTGGAGAACTCAAATTGACTAAAGAAACTAGTGAAAAAAGTAGAAAACACAGGAAAGAACTTGAGAATTACATAAAAACAATTCCGCCACCTACGCCTGAACACACGGCAGAACTGAAAATGGAACGAAAACTGAAACGCATAATAGAAAAAGAAAAGAAAAAATGACAATAGCGCGCACTGCATGAAGGAGATTCGATCACATCGTCTTTAGCTTGAAGGACGTTTTCTAGGCAAGACATGCATTCGTTGCGGCTCAGCGAAATAAGTTGTTTTTTCCTATAAAGCACAATTATTCGTTGCCGCGCAAACGGATATTATTCTACTCTTGCGCAACAAATTGCATGACAATTCTTGCCGCTATCGGAACTTAGCCCCACGCAAATTACAAAATGCGGCAATCGTCACACGGGTGGCATCACAAGGGTCGGCTTAACCGTAGATTATCCGCCATGAGAAACTGAAATCAAAATAACTTCATCTTCTCTCTCAACCAGAGTTTCTGGACCTTTCAATGCGCTGATTTCCCTTCCATTTACTAGGATCAGCAGGGCTGGATGAATCTGACTTGACTCAGGATCGAGCATCTGTCGCCTCGTCTCTACGGAAATTCCTCCAAGCTTTTCAATTATCTCTTTCACTGTCGGAGATTGCCCAAACTTTAGTTTTGTTCGTCTCTTCTTGAAAACTTCGTGAAGGACGCCCACAAATCTCACAGTTACTTCTAATGTCATAATACCACTATGACCGAGACGTCATTTACGTTCGTGCCTGTAGGTCCTGTGAAAAGCAAGTCGCCCAGCTTTGAGAAGTAATTGTATGAATCATTATCAGCCAGAAACTTCTCAGCGCTCAAGTCCGCCTTCCTTGCGCGCATTAGGGTCTTCCCGTCTACGATGGCCCCAGCAGCGTCCGTTGGTCCATCAATTCCATCGGTGCTCAATGAAGCTACGACCGCACCGTCCAATGCGTTGAGCTTCTCAACAGCCGACAAGGCTATCTCCTGGTTCCTGCCCCCCCTTCCCCTTCCAACAACAGAAACTGTCGTTTCTCCCCCGGCAACGATCCCAGACGGCTTCTGCACAGGATTGCCAGACACGACAATTTCACGTGCTATCGAAGAAAGCATCACGCCAACCGATCTCGCCTCGCCCTCTAAGAGGGAGGTTAACAGTAAAGAGGTTAGCCCGTTTGACTTTAGCGATTCCAAGGCTGCCCTACTGGCAGTTCGACAATTTCCGATGATAACGTTGTATACCTTCGTGAACGCCTCATCGCTGGCCTTCGGGGTTTCCGGAATAGCGCCATTTTTTCCATCGTTCAAAACCTTTCTGACGGACGCTGGAACTCCATCCCACAATCCATATCGTTCTAAGACCATAATCGCGTTCCTAAAAGTTGTAGAGTCGGGAACTGTCGGTCCGGACGCGATAAAATCCAGTGGGTCGCCTAAAACATCCGAAAGAACAAGGTTTAGGATAGTAGCAGGATACGCCCTTTTTGCGAGCCACCCGCCCTTGAACTCTGAAATGTGCTTTCTCACGGTGTTTATCTCGTTTATCGTCGCACCTGCCTTCAGCAGGGCTTCGGTAACTTTTCTCTTATCCTGCAACGAAATCTCTCCACGCGGCAAAGGCATAAGACTGGAACCGCCACCCGAGATCAGGCATACTACCAGATCACCTTCTTCAGCCTGATCAGCGATTGCTAACATGCGACGCGTCCCTTCTACCCCAGATTCGTCCGGAAATGGATGACTGGACTCATGGAGCTCAATTATCTTGGTGCTGTGCTCATCTCCTCTTGGAACATTTACAATTCCTTCCGTGATACGGTTGCCTAGGAGACGTTCCAAGGCTTCGGCCATCGAACCACCCGCTTTGCCGCCGCCGACAACGTAGGCTTTCTTGATCTTTTTGAAGTCGAAGGAATGACCGTTCACTTTGAGCACTTTGTTTTGAAATGAAAGTCTTGATTCGATGATTTTTTGGGGCTCAACAGCGTTTACTGCGGCTTCGAGGCTCTTCAGTACCACTGCTCTCGCTCTACGATTGAGAGGCGTTGCGCCGTTTTTGACGAGTGTTTCCATGTTTTTTATCTTGACCATGATTTGATCACGTTGGAGGGCTTTGCGGCGCGTGCGTAAACGTAATAAGTTAATGAACCGCTAATAAAGAATTCCACGATCTCAAGCAAGGTGAATTTGTATGCCTAAGCCGAAAGTCTACATAACTCGTATGCTTCCAGAAAGAGGCTTGAAAATGATAAAGGAGCACTTCGAAGCCGAAATCTGGCCCGAATACGCTCCGCCGCCAAAAGAAACAATAATAAAGAAAGTTGCAAACGTTGATGCGCTTGTCTCGCTTTTGTCTGACAAGATAGACGCCGAAGTTTTCAACGCTGCTCCTAAGCTTAAGATTGTTTCACAAATTGCTGTGGGCTTTGACAACATAGACCTTAAGGAGGCCACCAGTAGAGGCATATACGTTACCAACACGCCCGAAGTGTTAACTGACACCACGGCGGACTTTGCTTGGGCGCTCTTGATGGCCCTAGCAAGACGAGTGGTCGAAGCCGACAAATACGTACGCACTGGACAATGGAAAGTCGCCTGGCATCCTGAAATGCTCCAAGGCCGAGACGTTTACGGCGCAACCATAGGCATTATCGGTGCCGGAAGAATAGGCTTCGGAGTCGCGCAGAGGGCGACAGGTTTTAAGATGAAAATACTTTTCTACGATGTGATTCCTAGGCCAGAAATTGAGAAGGAGTTTGGAGCTAAACGGGTTGATCTGGACACGCTTCTCAGAGAATCAGATTTTGTCAGCGTTCACGTACCGTTGATGAAGGAAACTGCTCATTTGATCAACGAGGAAAGGCTCAAGCTTATGAAGAAAACGGCGTACCTAATTAATAATTCAAGAGGTCCCGTAGTGGACGAAAAGGCTCTCTACAACGCGCTAAAAGAAGGAAAAATAGCTGGTGCAGGGCTGGACGTTTTCGAGCAAGAACCCCTGCGAATCGATAGCCCGTTGGTCAAATTAGACAACGTGATTCTCGCACCGCACATCTCGAGCTCCAGCTACGAGACAAGAAGTAGAATGGGAGAGATGGTTGCCGAAAACCTGATTGCCTATTTTGAAAAGAGAACACCGCCAAACCTAGTCAATAGTGAGGTTGTAAAAGTACGACCGCTAGGTGGACACTAAATTTCTTTCACGCATGAAAGGGAAGCGAGACGAGGGAGAAGAAAACCAAGAAATCAAAATAGAGTGTAATCGTTAAATACCTGCCGCATCCTTTATTTAACCTTCTTTCCATTAAGGTGACACAGATGTCGTTTGCCTGTGCAAAAAGGATGGACGTTCTAGGAACTGAAACCGCATTTGAAGTGTTGGCAAAAGCCAAGGCGCTTGAGAAGCAAGGAAAAGAGATAGTGCACTTGGAGATCGGCGAGCCAGATTTTGACACCCCAGGCAACATCAAAGATGCCGCAGTTAAGGCAATGCATTCTGGCTACACACATTACACTCCGGCCGCTGGAATTCCAGAACTCCGCGAAGCCATAGCGGATTACATTTCTAAGACCAGAAAAATTGACGTGATCGCCGATGAAGTCGTGGTTACTCCCGGCGCCAAGCCAATAATATTTTTCAGCATACTTGCCTATGTCAATCCCGGAGAAGAAGTGATGTATGTCAACCCGGGGTTTCCAATTTATGAGTCAGTAATAAACTTCATCGGTGCAAAGGCTGTCCCTATACCGCTGTTCGAAGAAAGAGACTTCCGGTTAGACCCTAGCTTTATACGAGAGCACCTAACAAGGAAGACTAAAATGATAATCCTGAACTCTCCAGAAAACCCGACCGGCGGAGTTTTGACAAAGGACGACTTGAAGGCAATAGCTGACTCAATCGCCGACAGAGACGACATACTCGTGCTCGCTGACGAAATATACAGCCGAATAATATACGAGGGCAAGCATGAAAGCATCGCCTCCTTGCCTGGTATGAAGGAAAAAACGATCATACTTGACGGCTTCTCGAAGACCTATGCCATGACAGGCTGGAGATTAGGCTACGGTGTAATGCGCAAAGACTTCGCCCCGAAAATCACACAATTGATGATCAACTGTAACTCGTGCACGAGTGCCTTCACGCAAGTGGCTGGAATTGAAGCGCTCAGGGGTCCACAACACGAGGCTGAAAAAATGGTCGAGGAATTCAAGAAAAGACGAGAAGTCATAGTCTCAGGTCTGAACGCTATCGAGGGCTTAAGCTGCAAGAAGCCGCATGGTGCTTTCTACGTGTTTCCAAACATAAAGAAAACGGGCATGAAAGGACGCGAACTTCAAGACCTTCTCTTGAACAAGGCGGGCGTTGCAACACTATCTGGAACCTCCTTTGGCAAATTAGGGGAAGGCTACCTGAGGTTGTCTTTCGCCAATTCAGTCCCAAACATCAAGAAAGCATTAACGTGCATTTCAGAAACGCTTGAAAACCAATAACGTCTTTCTTCTCTAACCTTCTGATCTTTTACCAGTCCACAATTCTACTATTTCCGACGCTGTCTGAACGACGTCTCCTCCATGCTGAAGGGCCTTATCTATTTGCACTTCTTCAGTCTGTGAGAATTCGCGTATGGTGCGCTCGATTTCGACCAGACAACGTAAGATGGGGTCGGTTATGGTTTGCTTCTTACCCGCGTTTTGAATCACAACGGTTTCCACGAATGCAGGTTCTCCAAGAGTGTAATAAATAGCTACTTGAGCCTTGCGCATGGCCTCAAGCACCAAGCTTGGTGCCATATAAGGCATCTTGTGAGCTGCCATAAGCTCCGCCTTGGCTTCGCGCAGATAACGGAGCGCCCAACCTTTCCTGTAACCATCAATCATTGCCATTTTATTCTTCTCTATAACCGACTCTGCTGACGGTTTTAAAGTGGCTATTGAGTCTCCTCGGGTATGGTCGCTTCTTCGCCCTCTGCTTCTTCAGCCTTGGCGTGTTCACTTATCACCATCAGTCGCGTGATGTACCCTGCTATCCTATTTTTCATTCTAGGAGAATAGACACGAGCCAGCGGCCCCATCGCCTTCTTATTCTCTTCGAAACTAGTGGTAAAACGATCAGAATAACGGGTCAAAATATCCCTAGCAGCTTTCTTCACTTGGTCCGTTCTCACCTTACCCAAGCTGCATGTTCTCCTTCATAGTTTCTTGTCTCTTTGGTCGCGTGGTATACATGGTGTTATGTTGCATCCTTTCGCTGCCTTTTATTGCTTGTGGTCGCCTTGGGTCGGATATTGAAGAGATTACGGAAATTTAGAAGAATCTGTCGAGCAATCTCTTCTCTTTTTGCGTTTCTTATTTCAGCTATGGCTTCAACGATCATGGGAATGTAGGAAGGCCTAGTTGTTTCACCTTTGAATGGTCTTCCGAAATATCGAACAGGCCCGTCTGTCTCGGTCAACAGGTTCTCGAGTGGAACTTGTCTAATGACTTCTTGTGTGCCTTTGGAATATACCGTCGGGGGACCTTCACTCACGTAATAACCTCGGCTTGCTATCTCCGGTAATAACTCGAGTGGTCTGCTAAACCAGTGGAGCAAAACTTTTTTTACTCTATACGAGGGAAGCATATCTATAATCTGCGGGGATGTACCTCTCGAGTGAATAATCATGGGCAGCGATGTTTTTTCTGCTATCTTAAGCATTTCATGAAAAACCTTGTGTTGCAATTCTTGAAGTTCGGTTTTGTTTTTGGCTTTTTCTATATACTGGGGGTCTAACCCTGTTTCTCCGATTGCAACCGTCATTGGATCTTTCGAATGATCTAGGATCAGTTGCACCACATCCTCCAATTCGTTTTGCGTCAGGTCTTTCACGTTCCACGGGTGAATCCCTAGAGCGGCGTAAACGCGACCTTTGTATCGCTGGGCTAGTTGCAAACTCTGTAAGCTTGTTCCAAGGTTCATCGAATTAGCGACTAAAGCGATTACGTTCGATTTTTCTGCGTCTTCAATCAGGTTATCTGTTATTTTCGAGTATTCCGGATCTGAAAGATGAACATGCGCGTCAACAAATTCGGATTCGGACGAACTGAGCACTTCCTAAGTTACTGAGAGGGTGGCATTTATGTCTACAGAGATATTTTTGGTTTAGCATTGAATCAACGCGTCCTCAGATATGCCCTTTATATAAGAGGCCTTTTGAACTTTCAGAAAGTGAAATAAGTTCAGGAATATCATCTTAGACCCAATGGAGAGCAGATCATGAGTCAAATAAGGGGCGAAGCCAGAAAGGAAAAGCCAAAGCCCATGACGAAGAAGGAAAGAATGGACAAGAAAAAAAAGAAGAAACTCGCAAGGCTTGAAAGGCAAAGATCACGATAGACGTCCCTAAACCATATTCAGCATTCATAAACATTTTCCGAGAAGCATAGGAATAGGGCTCTACCGTGAAGAAGCGATGAGCAAAACTGAGCATACAGCAAGGGCCCTAGCCGCATTCGATTGGTTCTTCCTAGGTTACGTATTAGCTTTCATTCTCGTAACGTTGCTTCACGCATAGCCGCTTTCAAACAAAAAAACACAAATATAGGGCGCGCATCGTCTCTGTGCAGAGAGGCGAAAGACAGTCATGCCTGAAGAAATCACCGACATGGATAAATTCGTCGAAATAAGCGGTAGAGCAGAATACTGCAACATAAAAAGACTTAAAGACACAGTGAAACTAAAACTGCGAACTCCTAGAAAACTCTATACGCTAAAAGTGGAACCAGTCAACGCGGAAGAAGTCATAAAAAAGCTACAATGCGAGATACGCGAAATATAGCCTTGACCAACACCCGAAAAGCATCGATAGTAACACTTTGCAAGGCTTTCAGTTTATAGCTTGCGCTTTACAAGCCTTTCTGAGGTTCTGGTCATGCAATCCCCAAATTCGTATTTCGCGTATTTTTTGTTAACAAAAGCCATTAAACTAGCACTGCAGTATTAGAGTTCTGGCAGAGAGTGAAATTGAGTAAGAAGCTTTTCGGCACGTCTGGCATAAGGACCATAGTAAACAAGGACCTCACGCTACAACTTGCGGTGAAAACTGGATTGGCTGTTGGAACCGCAATAAGCAGTGGGAAAGTTACGATTGCGCATGATACGCGCACGACAGCAACAACGATCGAAAACGCGGTAGTGTCTGGATTGCTAGGAGGAGGTGCCAAAGTAGTCAAGTTGGGCACAATTCCCACACCGGTGCTCGCTTACGCAACGAGACAACTCAAGTCGAATGCGGGGATAATGATAACCGCATCACACAATTCACCACAGTACAACGGAATCAAACTCTTCAATCCAAACACGATCGCTTACACGGAGAAGCAAGAGGCCAAAATAGAACGACTCATAGACAGGCAGCAACTCCGACGGCAGCCCTATGAAAAAATAGGAACAACCATCGCTACTGACATCACCAGTCATTACATTAACGCGCTTACAGAGATATCGCTTCGCAAAAAATGGCGGGTCATTCTCGACCCTGGAAATGGAGCCACATACTACATCGCCCCTGCAATCTTTGAGGTGCTAGGGTGCAAAGTTAGTACGATTAACGCTCAGCCCGACGGATACTTTCCGGGAAGAAGCCCTGAACCCGATTCGGAATCGGTCTCAGACTTGTGCAAAACTGTGAGACAACTCCGCGCCGACATCGGGTTTGCCTATGATGGAGACGGGGACAGAATGGTCGCAGTTGATGAGAAAGGCAAATTTGCGCCCCTTGACCAAACGTTGGCTGCATATGCCGGTCACGTAGTTAAGAAGAACAAAGGCGGCATGGTGGTCACCACGGTTGAAGCATCAATGTGCATAGAAGAAATTGTTCAAAGATATCATGGCAGCGTGTCGAGGACTAAGGTGGGCGATGTTGCTGTTGCACAGGAGATAAAGAAGCGAAAGGCCGTCTTCGGCGGCGAACCATGCGGCGCTTGGATCAATCCTCAGTTCCATTATTGCCCAGATGGAGTCTTGTCATCTGTATCACTTTTGGAAGCTCTCGAAAGCGAAAATAAAACGTTATCCGACTTCATGGGAGAAGCCGATAACTACCCACTCAGGAAAAAAAGTTTCCAGTGCCCGAATGAGAGGAAAACTGAAGTGATGCTTAGAATAAGAGATGCACTGCCCTCGATCTTTCCAAAAGTCACCGAGCTGACCGACATTGATGGGATACGCTTAAGCCTATCAGATAGCTGGCTACTAATAAGAGCATCAGGCACAGAACCGCTCATTCGAGTGAAAGTTGAAGCGCGAACCTCTCAAGAGGCAGAAAGAACTTTGAAAAAGTGCACAATCGTTGTAAGCAAAGCCATCAAGGAGACCGTACTATGAAGGCAGCAATTCTCGCCGCTGGCGAAGGAAGCAGACTTCGACCTCTAACCTTGACACGCCCAAAGCACTTGATCCCCGTAGGCGAAAGGCCGTTAATCGAATATTTACTTGAAGCGATCAAACAAGCAGGAATCGACGAAGCATTTATCGTAGTTCGTTATAAGGCGGAACAAATCAAGCGTTTCCTCGGCGACGGCTCCAAGTACGGATTGAGGGTAGAGTATGTCGATCAAACAGAAATGAAGGGCACGGCTGATGCCATAAGAGCTTTGGAACCATGCGTAAATGAAGACTTTCTGCTAATCTATGGCGACATTCTCACAACCTCGGAAGCAATAAAAACGGTGTTGGAAAGCCATATGGAGAAGAAGCCCGCGGTCAGCATGGGTATAGTCGAGGTCGAACACCCTGAGCATTATGGAATAGCAAAGCTTGAAGGCGCTGATGTTATAGGTATTCTGGAAAAACCAAAGCCTGGCGAAGCAACCACGAACCTAGCAAATGCAGGAATTTATATCTTTTCTGAAGGAATTTTCGATGAAATCCGGCAAACCTCTCCTTCGCCCAGAGGGGAACTAGAGATAACAAGCACACTCGAGTTACTTGCAAAGGAAAACAAACGGATTCTCGGCGTCCGTATTCCAAAAAGTGACTGGTTTGACATAGGCAGACCTTGGGATGTTCTTGAAGCAAATAGGTGGGCACTGTCACGAATGATCCCCAGATTAAATGGAATAATAGAGGACAGTGTTCACCTTATTGGTTCAGTAACTATCGCGGAAGGTGCTCGAGTACGCTCTGGCGCGTACATAGAGGGCCCAGCATTTATTGGTCAAGAGAGTGACATTGGGCCTAACTGCTACATACGCCCGTACACTCATATCGGAAGAAGCGTTCGCA
>DATHCB010000077.1:0-13013 GCA_035319765.1 Bathyarchaeia archaeon | reverse complement strand
ATCCCTCGAAAGAGTGCTATCGACCGCAGTGATGCTCCACCGAGTTGGAACCAAACGTCTATTCGCCTTAAGGCCGAAAGATCCCACGCTGAAAGCCTTCTGAATTTTCGTCACCAGGACTCCTCGGTCAAACAACTGCCTTAAGGCATCAGCTGCTTTCAAATCTGTGTCCAAGTACGCTTTTTCGACCTGATGATCCCACTTGGCGTTGCCTACTCGGAGATCTCTTATCGGCGCTGAGGGACCAAACGGCTGAACTTCGTCATCCAAGACCATTACACCCCGCGGTCGATGTGTCAACCCCAGCTCTACATCTGCGGGCTCTTCGGCCAAAGCCAACTCACGTGTCATATCCATGATCTTACCCGCCTCCATGAACTGTCTCACGTGCACGCGATATTTGCCACGGACGAGCATACTTCTGAAACCCACTATCTCGTCGATCGGTCTTCCGAACCACATTTCTGGCAAATCGTAGAAACTCGTATCCTCATGCACCGGTGGCACCATGGGACCTGCATAAACGTGGGGGTAGCCTATGCGCCCAACGAAAACACTAGGAGGGCTGGCGCCATCCACGTTCTCGGTTAAAAGTGGTGCGGTTCGGAAGAACTGATTTACCCTTACCATTACAGGACAGCGCGCTTTTCCGCATAGCATTCTGGAGCCTTTACAAATAACGCACAAGGCATTTCTCGATCGAGTTCGGAGCATGTCGCTGTAAGCGAAATCGGTTTTGCTTGCAGTGTCGTCCAGCATATCTAGTATCCAGAGATTATCTCGACCTGCAACGGAAGCACCCTTAAGCGTCTGAACCAAATCTGCTACTTCGTGGATATATAATGTCGACAAGGACCTTAAAAATAGAATGCAGACTTGGAAATCAAGGAGCACAACTAAAGGAGGAGCAGAGGTCTACTCGTAATTCATGTGAAAGCATGAACGAAGTGTGTGCATAAACTTTTGTGATCGATGTCTGAACTTTGCACCTACTCGATTTCTCTTTTGAATTTATCCATGGCGTAATTGACGATTTCCATGGCTTCTTTGGCTTCCTTCCAGCATTTTACTTTGACAAACTTTCTAGGTTCTAGACGTTTGTAAATCTCAAAGAACTCTTCAATCTCTTTCAAACGATGAGGCGCCACCTGACATAGGTCTTCAAACTCCGCGAACCTGGGGTCACCAGTCGGCACGGACAGAATCTTCGGGTCGTCGCCCTGTTCATCCTCCATAACTAGGGCGCCGATGACTCTCGCCTTCACGATGCAGCCAATTTCCAGAGACTCGTAGCTGAGAAGCATCACGTCGAGAGGGTCGTTGTCGTCATACCAAGTGTGCGGGATGAACCCATACTCGACTGGGAAAACGACAGGTGAGTATAATACCCGATCAAGCAAGAAAGCTTCCCATTCAGGTCTGTACTCATACTTGTCTCGGTTGCCGCTGTTTACCTCGATAACGACGTTGATCAGTTCAGGAGGCCTGTCGCCAGCAGGAACATCTTTGAGAAGATTCATACTTAAGAAGCGTCTAGCAGTCGTATAAGAGCTTTCTTCAGGAACTCGAAGCGTGCGCGCGCAGCGACCAGTTCATTGCAAAGGTCGCACCCAACGCTGAAGAAGCCTTCGAGCTTGTAGAAGTCGGCTTTGAATACGTCACCGGCGAATACGGTGACGGCGGAAAGATCTTCCGCAAGCGAAAATAGGTCTGAATAAAGTGAAAATGACAGTAGATAAGGTTATATTTGTCCGCGGGTTACGTGATTTCCCAAATCTATTGTTAGGGAGAAAGAGTTAATCTTGAGTGAGAAACTAGCTAATCCAGCGCCTTTAGGCTTGCTGGGCTTTGGTTTGACTACAGTGTTGTTGAACTTGGCTAATGCGAATTTGTTTCCTTTGAACAGCATGATTCTTGCAATGGGATTGGCTTACGGCGGAGTGGCACAAATAATAGCGGGCGCAATGGAATTCAAGAAGGGAAATACTTTTGGCATGGTTGCCTTTAGCTCCTACGGATTCTTTTGGTGGTCGCTCGTAGCCCTTGTTCTGCTTCCTAGGATATTTCCGGCAGGGCCCTCGTGGAACATAGCAACAGACGCCAACGGAATGGCGGCCTACTTCTTTATGTGGGGCTTGTTCACGTTCGTGATGTTCTTCGGAACGCTGAAATCAAGTCGAGCGCTTCAATTCGTCTTCGGCAGTCTGTGGATTCTCTTCTTCTTGCTGACGGCCGCCCAGCTGCTGAATAATTCGACCTTTCTTCACGTAACGGGATATGAAGGTGTCATTTGCGGCTTGAGCGCGGTCTACTTGGGCTTGGCGGAAGTCGTCAATGAGGCTTACGGTAAAATATTGCCGATAGGGCAGATAAAGCAAGATTAGGAGTCCGCTTTTTTCTTATTTTTCTTTGATTTGCTTCGTGACTGAAAACTTTATATAAATGTAAAATGTGGTTTAAGTTTCCAAACTAGGTGACGATGTTGACTGAAAGCAAGGATGTCAGCGAAATCGAAGCGTTGTTGAAGGAGAAACGGGTTTTCCAGCCGCCTAAGGAGCTTATTGAGCAATCAAACGTCAAGATGTGGATGGATGCCCATGGAATCAAGAGCTACGATGAACTTTTGTCGAAAGCAGCTAATCTTGAGTGGTTCTGGAGCGAGGCTGCAAAAGAAGTGACTGAATGGTACAAGCCTTATCAGAAGGTGTTGGAGTGGTCTGAGCCTTTCTCGAAGTGGTTCACTGGTGCGCAGTACAACATCGTTAATGACGCGGTTGACAAGCACGTTAAGAGTTACAGGAAAAATAAAGTCGCTTACATTTTTGAGGGAGAGCCAGGAGACGTTCGCAAGATAACGTATAATGACCTTTACCTAGAAGTCAACAAGCTAGCTAACGCATTAAAGAAGATAGGCATTCGAGACGACGATCGTGTAGGCATATATCTACCAATGATTCCTGAGCTTCCTATCGCTATGCTTGCCTGCGCAAAGATTGGCGCTGTTCACAGTGTTGTTTTCTCTGGCTTCAGTTCTGGTGGTCTTCAGCAGAGGCTGCAGGATTGTGAAGCCAAGGCATTGATCACGTGCGATGGCTTCTACAGGCGTGGCGAAAAAGTTCCATTGAAAGCTCAGGCTGATGACGCAGTCAAGAATTGCCCAACCGTTAAATCGGTTATCGTGTACAAGCGCACCGGACAGGAAATTCCGTGGTATAAAGAGCGCGACATGTGGTGGCACGAACTCACTGGTGGGCAACCTGCAGAATGCAAAACAGAGAAACTCGATACAGAGCATTTGTTGTACATTTTGTACACCTCGGGTACGACCGGTAGACCGAAAGGCGTCTTGGCAGTACATGGGGGCTACGCTGTCGCAACCGCGATGACACTTAAGTGGGTTTTTGACATCAAAGAGACTGATGTATATTGGTGCACGGCCGACATCGGGTGGGTAACGGGTCACAGCTACATCGTCTATGCGCCATTGATTCTCGGTTCGACATCGATAATGTACGAGGGCGCACCGGACTGGCCAGAGCCAGACCGATGGTGGCAAATCATCGAGAAATATGGCGCAACCATCGTTTATACGGCCCCAACCGCGATTAGGATGCATATGCGTTTTGGCGAGAAATGGGCAAACAAGCATGACCTGAGCTCGCTACGTCTTCTTGGCACGGTTGGTGAGACTATTAACCCTGAGGCGTGGATGTGGTACTACCATAATATTGGGAAAGACCGATGCCCCATAATGGACACATGGTGGCAGACGGAAACTGGATCTTTCGTCGTATCGCCTGTTCCGCTCACGACCCTTAAGCCCGGCACGCCGACAAAGCCTTTGCCTGGTTTTTCCGCTGGAGTTTTTGACGAATCTGGAAAGCGCCTTCAGGGCGTAGGAGGCGACTTGTACATTCTCGCTCCGTGGCCTTCGATGCTGCGCGGTTTGTACAAGGACCCCGAGAGGTATAAGCAGGTGTATTGGAGCAAGATTCCGCATCAGTATCTGACGGGTGACAAGGCAAGGGTTGACGAGGACGGTTACATTTGGGTCCAAGGAAGGGCCGATGATATACTGAAAGTTGCTGGTCACAGAATTGGCAACTATGAAATCGAGTCAGCGCTCGTAAGCCACCCCAAAGTTGCAGAAGCTGTCGTCATCGGAAAGCCCCATCAGATAAAAGGAGAGTCAATCGTCGCCTTCGTCAGGCTAAAGGAGGGAAACACGCCGAGCGAAGAATTAAGAGCAGAACTAAGGGAGCACGTTGCTACTGAGATGGGCAAAATTGCGCGTCCAGACGAGATATGGTTTGTTAGAGATGTGCCGAAAACAAGAAGCGGTAAGATCATGCGACGCGTCGTAAGAGCGAAAGTGCTGGGCGAACCTCTAGGCGACTTGACAACGCTCATGAACCCAGAGGCCGTGGACGAGATAGGCAGGGCAGGGTAGACAATACAATTTAACTTCATTTTTCAGGTATGCTCTCTTCACTATGATAAAGTGGACGGTACGGAAACAAATTGAAAATAAATTGCCACTATGGATAGAAGCGCCTAATAGTGCGCGGGAACGGAATGGCGTCCATTACGTTCTCCAGTCTTAGCATCCAAGCCAGCAAGCGTTCAACTCCTAACCCGAAGCCTGCGTGAGGCACTGTACCATACTTTCGTAAATCGACGTACCACTCGTAATCTTCAGGTCGTAGGTTAAACTCCCTCATGCGTTCAATTAATTCGTTCTTGTCATCAACCCTTGAACCGCCAGTCGTTATTTCGCCGATTCCAGTGACGAGCAGATCGGCCGACATGGCTAAGTCCGGATTGTCCCTGTAAGTCTTGCAGTAAAAGGCCTTGATCTGTTTCGGGTATGCATACACGAATACTGGCTTGCTAAAATCTTCGGCTAACGTTCTTTCTTCGTTAAAGCCGAAATCTTGGCCCCATTCCAATCTGAAGCCTTTCGTGTTTAATCGGTTGACGGCGTCAGAGTAAGTTATCCGCGGGAAGGGCGGCTTAACGCTTGCCAATTCGTCTGCGTTTATCTTCAGTTCGTCAAGCTCTTTTTTGCACTTTTCAGCAACATTCTTGCATGCATAGCTAACGAGGTCTTCTTCTAATCGCATCATGTCATCGACATCTGCAAACGCTTGCTCGGGTTCTACGTGCCAATATTCGATTAGATGCCGGATCGTTCGGCTTTTCTCGGCGCGAAAAGAAGGCGCGATACAGTACACTTTTTCTAAGGAATAGATTAATGCTTCAAGATAAAGTTGGGCGCTTTGTGTCAGGTATAGGTCATGATCAAGGTATTTTAGATTGAACAGTGTGGAGCCGCCTTCGACGGCGCTCGTAATGAACATGGGCGGAGAGACTTCGATGAAGTCCTTCCTCCTGAAGAGTTCATGGATACTTCGTAGTGTTTCGTCTCTTATGCGCATGATGAGGTTCATTCTTCGACTTCGCAGCCACAGGTGGCGCACATCGCGGAGAAAATCTTCGCTTTTGTCCTTGGAGATTGGGAAGTTTTCTGCGAGTCCGATTATCGTGAATTTTTCGCCAGAGATCTCATAGCCGCCCGGCGCTCGTTGGTCTTCTTTCACTTTTCCGCTCAGTATTGCTGAAGATTCAATAGTAACCTTCTCGGCTTGCTGCCAAGCTTGTACGTCTTTTCTGACGGTGCACTGAACCACGCCTGTGCCGTCGCGTAGAAGAATGAAAATCACGTCTTTGCCTATTCTTTTCCGGTAGACCCATCCTCTGATGGCTACTTTTTCTTCGGTATGTTTACCTTCGAGAATTCTCTCAATCGAAACGAGACGCATGGCCGACGCATCCTTTGACCTGTTTTTTCTGCGTTTCTGTGCTAAAAGGTTACCCCTCTTCAGATCTCTTCGTAAATCCTTAAATCGATCTTCGACTTGCCTGTCTTCCTCATAGAGAAGCGATATATGCAAAAACTTCGAATGCTTCAAATTCCTTTTTTCCCTATAACGAGTAGCGCGCGCGAACGAGTGTCGTTTTTCTTGGACGGGCTATCGGATTTGCTACTCACCGTTTGGCAATCTTGAGTGACGCACTGCACGCGACGTTCGACACTGTGGCCATGGTGATTCTCGTCTTTATAACTCGGATAGTGCTGAGGCCTAAGGGGGGAGGAGCACACTTATGGCTACGCGAAAATTGAGTCGATCGATGGGATGATGGGTGGTGTTTTGCTTGTGGCACTGGCAATCGTTCTTTTTTGCGAGGCTTGCCTTAGTTTAGCATCCGGCGCTGTCCGAGTCAGCGGGCGCACCAGCCTTGTTACGATTCACATTGAACCTGAAAAGGGAATATAAAGTTTCGATGAAAAGTGTAAGGTGATTGATTATGTCTGAAAAGATCGTGATAGCGAACGTAGCAAATTGGCAAGCGAAAATCTTGGAGGCGAAGAAGCTAGTCGTTGTTATGTTCTGGCATCAATGTCCCTATTGCAAGGTTCTCGAGCCAATTTTTGTGGAGTTTTCGAAGGAGTATGGAGGGAAGCTAAAGTTTGCAAGGTTTAACGTGCTGGAGAGCCCTGAGAACGAAGCCTTGGCAGCGAGGTACGGAGTGATGGGAACGCCTACTTTGATGTTCTTCTGTCAAGGAAGACCTATACAAGATTTTGTTGGAGCGCTGACGAAGGATTACGTTCAGCAAGGAATTGAGTTCGCATTAAAGAAGCATCAAGAATGCGCACAAAAGAGCACACCGATTAGCTTGCCATACATAAGCTAGACACTAACCCGTTAATGTCAAAAGCCCTTATTATTGTGACTTAAGAACAAGGAATGCCGCAGAGTCATTGTGCAAACATGAGAAGGTTTAATCAAACCGTCTATCAACCAAGAGTTTTTCCCTGAAATTTCGCAGTTCGTTCGCTGCGTTGCGCAAAGCCTTCAGCTCTTCGTATTCGACGCGCAGCCGTTCAAGGGCCTCCAAGAACTCTACCTGCTTTTCCAATATGATTACCACTGAACGCCTCTAGAACAGAGCATCATCGCCTGTTGATCCTCCGTGCATGCGCCTCATCTGAGAGAGAGGAGAAGGCCCCGAGAAATTTACGTAAGGATTCATGCACTTCACATCCGCTCTTCGTAAGAGAATTCTCAACCTCTGCCCTGTTTCGTAAGATTTACTATACAAGAAGCCTAATAAAAACTTTGTTAATACATCGTCAATACGCACAGGGCCTAGCCTATGGCGAGCAGGCCTTCGAAAATCTTGGTTTCCGACGTGCCCAACTCACGAGCGAGCCATGCCTTCAGCAACCGTGGGTTTTCCGGCAGTGCACCATTGTACGTTATGACGCGACCATTCTTCAGCACATCTGCTTGAAAAGTCTTCTCTGCATCCTTATATAGGAAACTTATCGTGTCAGCTTCTGATGCTAACAACTTGAAATCTTCCCACTGCTTACAGCGCACGATCACTGGTGGACCACGTGCAAATGCCATCTGTGCCGTTTCAACTTTGGCTTGTGTTGCCTGTAATTGCGCCTGTGCCTTCGTCTGGGCTTCCGCAAGGGCGGCTGGAGGTTTCCCGCCTGGAAGCGAGAGGAATTTGATAAGCTCCGTGAGTTCAGTCTGTATCAAGGAGAGCCTTTCTTCAACACGTTCGATTTTTTCCGCGTATTCGCCTTTGTCGCCGATTTTCTCCGTGATGACGCCAAGTTCATTGATCAACCTGTCGAGATCCTTCTCATGCTCCTTCAGCACGTTGATTATGAAATCCAGCGCCTCCAAAGCATCGTCCTTGGATGGTTTCTTGTTCAAAGGCTGCTTTCTCTCCTTGCTTCCACGTATTCATAAAGGCTTGGAGCTTAAATAAACATAGCGTATCACAGAACCATATCGACGCAATGGCGTAACGTTATTTATTAGGGATATTAAGCTACGAGCATAAGCTCTACTTTTGAATCGAATCACGGGTAAAGACAAAAAAATTACGTGTAGATGGGTCAATGAATTTGTAAGCGCGCTCGTATGACCGTAACTAATTAATAATAGCACAAGGAACCGCTTTCATTTACCTCAGAGGAGTGCTTGAAATCAAAGTAAGAACAAGGCGCGTATTCGTGAAAAGAGAGGTCGGTTAAGTCCTACGTTCTGTGCCAAATGCCTCTGTCTCCTAGAAATAGAAACCGTGCAGAACCTACTAGGCGCGCTGCACCGTTCAAGAACTTTAGGATATAATAAAGCGGTGAGTAGACCAATAGCCAACTCCAGTTGAACTTGCCATAACAGAACTTGAGCGCAATCGCCAGATTTGTTGCGCCAATGATAAGTCCATAAACTATGAAGATTAGAAAATTGAGTGCGAAATATGCCCTATCGGGAGAGTACCAAAACAAGAACGGAAATCCGACCAAAGCTGCCAAATCAATTAAAGCGCCACCGTACTCGGTGATCAGAGTGAACCACAGCAAGGCGCTGATCCACCTTCGTTTGAATAGCAGATCTCTATGGGCTCCCAGACAGTTGTCGAGCCAACCTGTAAACCATCGTATCCTTTGTCCCCAAAGACCATTGAAGCTTTGAGGTGCAACGGTTCCGGCGAACGCTTCGCTCGTATAGCCGACACCATAGCCACGCTTCTGCATTTCTAGGGTGATCTCCAAGTCCTCGGTCACGGATGTTGGCGTGTATACGTTTATGATATCGCGCAGAATATCTCCACGAAAGACACCAACGGCACCAGGCACTACTGTCACGCTGTTGCCATAGCTCTGAGCGCAGCGGAAGATTCCCAAGCCTTGACTGTACTCCAACTGCTGTAGGATGCAGTACAGATTTGTCTCGTGTCCACCATCACTCGGATGCACGTACCCTGTTACGGCCGCCTTCCCATTCGCGAACATGTAATCCACAAGATGAGTCAGAGTCTCAGGTCCCCACCAAGAATCCCCATCGACAACGGCAATTATGCTACCAAAAGCCTTGTTCACACCACTCCGAATTGCCTCAACCTTGCCCAGATTTCCGCAATGGCGCACGATTTTTCCTCGCGTATTGCGATAACGTTGGTGTCCAACCTCGACCGCTCCCCATGCGGTCTCATAGGTCAAATCGGTGCTGCCGTCGTCAACGACTATTATCTCGCATAATCCCGAATACCGTGAAGCGCACTCAAACAAGCTTAGGACACATCGTCCAATTCGTTCGCCTTCGTTAAAACAGGGCACAATGAAAGAAACCATGGGATAAAACATGTCCTTCGGCTTCAAGCTTGCTTTGCGTCTCCTCACTAGCCATGCGACGACGACGAAAAATCCGGCCACACCGATGGCTAGAAAGGTGTACCATGTATAGAAGAGCCAGACGGTCGCGTACCACAAGGCGCTCGTCGACTGAAAAACGGGTCTATAACCAGTGAGACGAATCAGTCCCATGGACAACGTGGGAAACCACAGCCATGACATGAAGGCCAGAACAAAAGGCAAGAAAAGAAGAGCAAACGCTAACCTTTCCAATCGATTCCTTCGCAGATCAACCTCACCCAACCGTGATAATCTCCAACTTGCCATGTTCTTAATGGAAAACCTCTAAGCTGTAGTTCTCAACGCGCCCTACACTCGTAACCGACAATTCGTGCCCCACCTAGCACTCTGCCTTCTTTGCATTCTCTTACTCGGCAAAAAATTACGGATCTTCGAATAAAAAGCAGTATTCTTGAAAAGGCTATATTTCTAGCATGGAGCTATAGATTCCATGACTTTGTCATTCTTATAAAAAAAGGAAAGAAAGGTGAGCTCCTTAGAGCCATGGCTTTGGCTGTGCCTTTCAATGATGTCGACCGAGGCTTCAGGTTCCTTTTTTTATCTGCTCAGGTATCGCCATGAGAGCACTATACCTATGGTTGAGAAGACCACGGCGAATACTCCCAGGACCCCGAAGTCCGTGGCGAGCTTCGACATATTTATTGGGTCAAGAATGAATGTTCTAGACGCATCAGTTGCATATGATACTGGGTTGACGTTTGCTACAGTCTGCAACCAGCTTGGCATGATTGATGTGGGAAAAAGTGCATTGCTCGCAAAGAGTAACGGTAGGTTTAACAGGTTCATTATGGCCATCTGAGTTTGCCAGTTTGTTGAGCGTATGGCAATCAGGATGAATATCGAGGACAATCCCATGCAGAGCAAGAAGACAGCCGCGAAGACGCCCAATAGAAAGACCGGGCTGAAATCCGGACCGGGTGTTAAGCCCAAGGCAAAGGCGACGCCTAGTACTATGGCCGCTTGCAGCAGAGATCGTATGACGGAGTTCAATACTTTTGACATCAATATCGAGCCTCTTGCTACTGGCGTGCTAAGAAGCTTGTTCAAAATGCCCAAGCGCCTATCCCAGACGATTGACATGCCGCTGAACATACACGTAAATAGTACAATGAAGGATACCATTCCGACTGACATGAATGAGAAATAGCTCGATGTTCCGAAGGTCTTTTGCAAGAGGCCGGGTCCAAGACCAGAAAGGAAGCCATTTACGCCCTGTAGTTGTTGGGTGGTGAGTGCGGGAGTGCCTGCTGGTAATTCCTGATTAGTTAGAGATATTTTGTTGCCAGTGAAGATTTGACTTAAGTTCATTGCTTTGCCAAACAGACCTAGCCAAATTAGCGGTTGAATTATCGTCATGAATAGTAAGAAGGGGTTTTTGTACAGTTTCTTTAATTCTCTGTTTGTCAGTGCCCATAGTCCATGAAATGGACTTTTGGAATTTCCGTTTTGTGTCATTTCGCTCACGCTCTTGCTCTTCGCATCGTCGCCCTTCGGCTGAAAAAGCCCTCTTTGGATCCTTCTTCTTCTCGCAATGTCTTCCCAGTATATTCTAGATAGACTTCATCCAGCGTCGGCTTGGAAAGGGAGAGTTTGGTTATCGTAATACCCTCGTTCATTAAAGTGCTAAGAATCAGCGGCGCGGTTTCTTCTCCGTTTTCCACTTTCACTCTGTAAGTGGAGTCTTGTTTTTTCACTTCCCTTACCCTTGGGATCTTGCTCATTACTCCTGAAACGTCACGATCGCCTTCTTTTGTCGAAACAGTTAGAATGTCACCGCCCAGACTTTCTTTCAGCGCTTCTGGTGTGTCGAGTTTAATGATTTTGCCTTGATCGATTATCGCTATTCTGTCACACAGGTTGTCAGCTTCTTCCAAGTAGTGAGTTGTCAAAAATACCGTCATGTCATGTTCCTTCTTAAGCAGCTTGATGTAGTTCCATGTCGCTGTTCTCGTTTGAACGTCTAGACCCAGTGTTGGTTCGTCTAGAAAGAAAACACGGGGTCTGTTTATCAAGCCGCAGGCAAGCTCGAGTCTCCTTCTCATGCCACCCGAATAGGTTGACACGGGTTTGTCCTGGAATTTTGTAAGTTCGACAAACTTGAGCAGTTCGTCAGCACGTTTTTTCGTGATTTCTCGAGGGATACCATATAGATCGCCGCATAAAATTATGTTTTCGAGACCCGTTAGGTCTTCGTCAGCAGTGTATTCTTGCGGAACAACGCCTATGCAACTTCTTACCTCACCCGGTTTTTCAGCTATGTCGAAACCGCAAACAACGGCGTTTCCCTCGGTCGGTCTCAACAAAGTTATGAGCATATTGATAGTAGTGGTCTTCCCCGCTCCGTTTGGACCGAGGAAACCGAAGATTTCACCTTCTCTAACCGTGAAGCTAACGTGGTTCACGGCGACCAGATTCTTGTTGAAGACTTTTGTTAATCCATCAACCACTAAAGCGTCGCCTGTCAACTTCATCTCACTCCTCTAACTTCCATGTTATCTTTCATTTGCTTAATAGGCTCTTCCTGACGCGTCCCTGCAATGATCGAGTCATCCATTCGTATCATCCTTTGAAAATTACTTCGAACTACTCCTTATCTTTCTTGATTAACTTTTCGATTTTTCCGCTGGCTTCCTTCAGAATCTCTTCTGCCTTAGACGCGGTTTCCTTTATGTCTTTTTCAGCGGTTGCTCGTCTAAGTTTCCATAGCGCGTTCTGAAGTTCAAAGTCGGCTTTCATCACCGTTTTTATGCTTTCCGGCATAGCAAGCCATGGAGGTTCAGAGAAGAAACCTGGTCCGAAGGATTTGAATCGTTCCTCCATCTTCTTCCTCCTCTCTTCGTGCTCTCGTAAGAATTTCTTTCCTTCATTTGTCAGAGAATATCTCTTTATGCCAGGCTCTTTTGTTGAAGCCTCCTCGACATACTTGTTCTCCTGCAACCAAGCTAAGAGGGGGTATATTGAGCCCGGACTTGGCGCCCAGCGGCCTCCTGTCTTGTCTTCGACATACTGAATGATCTCTGAGCCAGACATGGGTTTTTCGCTCAGCAGACGTAACACGTAGTATCTTATGAATCCTTTTGGGACAAACGCCATATGCCTTTTTAGATGCTTGAATCGCCAACTAGGATGCCATTCAGAATCTTCTTCAAACATGCTTCTTCACTTTAATTCCTTATTGATATCAACTGCGATATCACATGTGATATTTAAGCCTTGCGAATAGACCACAAAAATTAAACAAGTTTCGATCATTTGCACTAATGGTGGCTTACTTGAAAGACATTTTCCACGTCACCACACATTGCTTCGCGATTCAACTCGCGGAAAAATTGTCGAAATCTTGGGCGAACAGAGGAAGACGGGGCCTTGCTTGTCTCTTTTTTGTGCCTAAAACTGAGAAAATCTTAGTCAGTTATCCTTTTTTGACCCAGTAGATTGGTGGGCCATCTTTAATGTCTGGCTTGCCGTCGTCATTTCCGTTCTTGAGCAGTTGGATGATTTCCTTATAGTTCTCCAGGTACTGCAAGCCTTTATGCGTTGTCTTGTAGACCGTCTTTTCTTTTCCCTTAATTATTCCAACCAGCTTCATAGTCATTAATAGATCGAGATACTCATTTAACTGTGCAAAACTCAAATTTGCTCTGTACATTATCTGGGTCTTCAGGCTTCCTTCTTTGGCGATGTCCAATATTTCTGCAAGAATGTATAATCT
>DATHCB010000076.1:0-7755 GCA_035319765.1 Bathyarchaeia archaeon | reverse complement strand
GCTTCATAAGCAATTACCTAGAAATCCGCAAGAAACTGGTATTGAAGCACTTTTTCGAATCCGAGAAAGAGAAGGAACTCATCGACTCAGAGATTATTCCTCACTTTCTTGAAGAGCTACTGCTCGATGGAGCTGATGCGGACGGAGCACTGAACATGCTTTTAGGACAATTAGAAAATCAAAATAACACCATTTGCGTGTTGGTGCTAAACAGCGGACGAGCAGGCGATCGCATTGTTTTCCTGCATACTGGAAAGACAAGAGGTTTAACAGTGTGGAGTAACAGAAGAGGAGAGGTTATGTTCTCTTCAAGAAAAGAACCGGTAAAATATGCATTTGGAGAGTTTCTAGAGAAGCACGATTTTGATGAAAAAGTATCCATTGGCTGGAATGAGCCAAAGAATATCAATCCATTGATTTTTCCAGTACTCGAAGGCGCAGAGTGAAAGAATTATCAGAGACCGTATTCCTCTGCTTAGCTGGTCGATTGCGACTAATGAGCGAGATCGTCCCTAGCGTTTTCGATTTGCTGGCGAAGCCTATTCAAGAAGCACTAGTTGAAACTGGATTCTCTGCCCCAACTGAACCCCAGATCAAAGCGATCCCCCTGATCCTCGCAGGCAAGAACGTCCTTTTGGTTGCGCCGACTGGAAGTGGAAAGACCGAGGCTGTTCTTTTACCCGTTTTTTCGAATTTTATCCGCCAAGAGGATAAAGCAGGCATTGCCATTCTTTATGTTACCCCGCTAAGGGCTCTTAACCGGGATATGGTTAGAAGACTTTCTTTTTGGGCTAGGAATTTGGGGGTTTCAGTTGAAGTGCGACATGGCGACACTGAGATCAAAATTCGCAGACGTCAGGCTCTTCGTCCGCCTAATATGCTGGTCACCACGCCGGAAACTTTACAGGCGATTATGCCTGGCAACCGCATAAGGCAACATCTAAGCCACGTTCGATATGTGCTCATAGACGAGGTTCACGAACTTGCCGCGGACGAGCGCGGAGCACAGCTCACCGTTGCCTTGGAGCGACTTTTCGAAATTACCGGAAAGGAGTTTCAAAGGATCGGCTTATCCGCAACCATCAGCAACCCAATTGAAATCGCCCGATTTGTTACAGGATCTAGTCGTTCAATAGAGATCGTTGAGGTTCAATTACCCAAGGGCTATCAGTACAGCGTGGAATTTCCTGTTCCGATGGATCTCGATTATGATGTGGCGTCTAAACTAAGGACCACGGCTGAAGCGACGGCAAGGATTAGGCGCATGCTGGACTTGGTGAGAAGCCATAAGTCGACATTGATCTTCGTCAACAGTCGCGCGAATGCAGAAATGTTGGGAAACAGATTTAACCAGTTAACCTCTGACATTGCGGTTCATCATGGCTCCTTGTCTAGAGAGGAAAGGGCTGTCATAGAGGATGATTTTAAGGCTGGTCGTCTGAAGGCAATCGTCTGCACGAGTACCTTGGAGTTAGGCATCGACATCGGAAGCGTGGAGTTAGTTATTCAATATATGTCGCCACGTCAAGTCAGCAGCTTGATTCAGCGCGTCGGAAGAAGCGGGCATCGATGGGACTTGGTGTCAAAAGGCGTCATAGTAGCAGCGTTTCCTGATGATATTTTAGAATCACTTGCGGCAGTGAAACGAGCCCACGAGACGTTGCTTGAACCAATACAACCACATCGGGACGCTCTTGACGTGCTAGCGCATCAAATTGCTGGGATACTAATGGATAAACGCACCGCAACTTTGAATCAGGTTCTCCAAATCATTCGTCGTGCATATCCGTATGAGAGTCTTTCAGGAGCCAAACTTTTAGACGTTTCAAACTACCTAAATATACTTGGAGAACTGCGAATTGAAGGAGATGCCTTGAAAAAGGCAAGGAAGACTCGAATGTACTACTACGAAAACCTCTCGATGATTCCCGACGAGAAACGCTACCCAATCGTAGATGTTCTTTCAGACCACACTATTGGCACTTTAGGCGACGAATTCATGGCCCTAAGAGCCCGCATAGGTCTCAACTTCATATGCAAAGGCAAGGTGTGGCGAATCGTACAAATCGAAGACGAAACAGGAACGGTCTACGTAGTTCCATCGGAAGACCCGTTTGCTGCGATCCCAGGGTGGGACGGTGAAATGCTGCCAGTTCCGTTTGAACTTGCTCAAGAAACTGGGAGGATTCGCAAGGAAATCGCTGAAACACTGCAAAAAGAGGTGACCACCGAGAAGGCGGCAGAATCGCTGGCAAAGAGATTCTCGACCGATCAAAGTGTGATCTTTAAGGCCGCCGAAGAGATCAGGGAGCATTTGAGGCAGAACGTTCCGGTTCCTACGCATGAACTCATTCTCGTCGAGGGTCTTGACAAGTTTGTGGTGATTCATGCTTGCTTCGGAGAGATCGTTAATCGAACCTTGGGGAGCATCTTTGACACGATTCTCTCGGATCAGGAATTAATAGTTGGCTGGTGGAACGATGGCTACAGAATACTAATCGAGACACCGCGCAAAGTGACACTGGAAAATCTCCAGAAAATGTCCAAGACTCTGTTTAATCTTTCAGATGAGGAAGTCGATAGGGCATTCGGTGAATATTTGAAGTCGCATTTTCCTTTTGGTTACAAAATGAAATTCGTCGGAGAAAGATTTGGTGCGCTTCCGCGGGGAAAAACCATGAGTCCTAGCAGGCAGGAAGAGTTAGCCAGGCGTTTTGAAAAAACTCCAGTGTACGAAGAAACTTTGCGAGAGGCGATGATGGAAAAAGTCGACATTCCGACCGTCAAGCGCTTGATGAAGGAAATCAACAACGCGAAAGTGAAAATCAGTACGCTACTTCGTTTAGAAAAACCATCACCCCTGGGTTATGCGATCCTGGCAAAGTTTTCGCAAACTCCGGAGCTCATGGCTCCCGAACAGGTTCTTATTAGCAATGTTGAGAGAATGAAGAAGGAGTTGAACGCAAGAACAGTAACGCTTCTTTGCCTATCGTCCGGCGACTGGAGCGCTACAAGACGGATAAGAGAATTGCCAGAAAAACCGGTTTGCGAAAAGTGTGGCAGCGGACTTCTGGCCCAAGTTCGTCTAGACCAGAACCCCCAAACCCTACTGAACCTTCTTAGGCGACGACTGAAAGGAGAAGAACTCGGCCTAGAAGAACTAGCCCATTTGACATATGCACGCCGCACCGCTGACCTCACTCTGAGTTATGGCAAGAAAGCGTTAATAGCGCTTCAAGTGAAAGGAATCGGACCGGAAACGGCGTTTCGAATTCTTGGAAAAATGCATCCCAATGAGGACGACCTATACATGGATCTCCTGCGAGCCAAGATTCAGTATCTGAGAACCAAGCCCTATTGGGGCGAGAAAGAGAAGCCGAAGCGACTCGAGTGAACCAGAAAGTGTACCACGATCTCGCGCGCGCTTGCATGAACCTACGGTGGAAAAGACAATTGGGTTCGTTTTGTGACTCTTCACGATGTTCCCAGCATGTTGCCTAGTGCAATAGATAGAGTGAAATCGTTTAGTTATGGGAAAAATTTTGAGTTATTAATTCGTAATTCGTGGGATAATTCATAGATATATTCATCATGATGAACAGTCTGATGTGAAGCCTTATAATAGGCGCAATATTTTCAATATTTGATAAGGCCTTGACCAGAATCGGAACCGACAAGGGGAAAGACTTCCTTATTAATAGCAAGATGAGCGAAACGCCGCTTAACAATGGAGCAAAACGGCGAGACCGCCATGACATACTTGTGGACATACTTAAAACCGCTAAAGGTGGCATGAAGAGAACGAATTTGATGCACAGGGCAAAATTGAGCCACACGCAGCTGAAACTCTATCTATACGTGTTGAGCGAGAATGGATTGCTGGAAAGCAATGACGGAATGGTGAAAACGACGACAAAAGGAACACAATTTGTGAAAGTTTTCGAGTCCCTGAACTTCTTCGTTTTCTCTTAGACCATGCTTTAATACGGAACAGATTCTGGTAACTCTTGGGAACTTTTTCGGGGTAGAGAATATTCTATAAGAAGTTTCAGCGCGCGAACACCAGAAGTCGAATGAATCGTTATTAATGACCTTAAACTCTGCTAAGCGCTTTCAGAACCGAACTGAACAATAGTTTTAAAGGCATGAATTCTGTAACATGCTACCTAACTTGGAGAGAAAATATTGAGAGAAACCGCTATCGCCTTTCTTCTTGCTCTAGTTTTGACGAGCCTGTTGATTACTTCAGCCTACGCTCAAACAGCCTCGATTAAAGCGAACTTCAACAGCGTAAGTCAGCAGTTGAACGTTACTTTTGAATTTGTGATGAACAATGCGAATTATACCATCTTAAAGAATAATTCTAGCCTCCTTAATGCAACAAGCGTGCCCGGAGCCATCCAGACGAATTACGCAAAGGAAGGACATACTGGACTGACGTATTCCAATGCTGCGATTTCTTACAACAATACAGGTAGTTCAATTATCTCGACGTTCCAACTCACCGGTCAGGGCGTCGTAAGCTCAACGATTGATAGGGCAACGGGGATTGAAAGCTTCCAACTATCAACTGCGTGGAGAAAATTCCCGCTGAACATTACAGATCTTTTTTTCAATTTCACACAGGACCTTGGAACGTCTTTAACTCTGTGGACGAACACCACAGCTAATGGAATTCCGAGTTTCAGTTTTTCGAACTCTACGGAAGGTGTGTCGTGCACTTTTGAGTTGCCGAGTTCCGCAACGAACGTTGCAAGAATTGGCGAAACAATCTCTTTTGATGTCCCTTATCAGGTTCCATTTGGGGACAAGCTTATCGATAGCCCTATTTTTGTTTTGATCGTCTTGGCTGTAGTGGGCCTTATAATCTTTGTCTATCGAAAAACGAAATGAGCCTGTTAGCTTTCTGCGCCTAAAAGAAGTTTTATGAGGGCGCTTTCATCGATCTCAGCTCTTGTTCTCCAGTCGATGTAAAGTTGTCTGTTCTCGTCTTCTGCTATGTACCCTGACCTTATGTACCGGTCTATGTTGATGTCCACTCTCCAGCCCGGCAGTTTATCACGAAGAAGTTGTTCGATTTCGTCTCTCGGTGCTTTGCCTTTCTTCGAGATTATGGAGGAAATCGTCATGGCCAGCCCTGCAATATCATCTATTCGCCAGCCCATCATTTTGGTCTCCTTCGGCGTCAAGCCACCACGAAGCGTGATGTAGAATCTTGACTTGTCCAAATCTTCTAACGAAGGCTTCTCTTTGGTGGTTCCTGTTTCAAAGACTGTTTTTACTTGTAGGTCCAGTTTCTCCAGGAAAGTATCTAGAACTCCCAATACTTTTGGGTAGTCCGCGCCTAATCTTTTGCGGAGTTCCCACCCTTTGACGCCTGGTTTTCGGTGTCGTCTGAAGAAAAGCAGATGCGATGCGCGTTTCACCTTGCTTACGTACAAGTCTTTTTTCTTCAATCCGTCCTGCCTTCCTTCCACTTGGCCCAGTCTTCGAAGTTTATGGAAACTGGTACCGACACAACTTGGTTTTTACCGTTCAAACGCACAGGTTTTCCATATGGCTTTATAAAGATCTCCTCTTCAAGCCTGTCGATTTCTAGTGTTGCGTATCCGTAAGTGACTAAGAAGCTCGTTAGGTAAGCGCGGCGAACTGTCTTGTCAAAAGTGTCTTCGCCGATGAAGTCCCAATATTTGATTTTCTCATTCTGGCCTGTCTTGTGGATGAGCTCTTGCCAAAATGCTTCTAGTTCTTCCGAAAACATCTTTTCTGTCAAGATTTTCTGCTCGACAAGCTCTTCACGAGACGTAGTGCCCATCTCTGTTTCTGTGTATCCTGTATTTTGCCACCTTTCGTCCATGGGGATGAGTTCCTTCCAGTATTGGATTGCCCGTAATATGCTGTGCGGGGAGATTTGCTCCAGTTCTACTGTTGGGTGCCATGACTTTAGGAAGATAGTTGCGAGTTGTTCTCGGCTTAGGCGGCGGATCTTTTCTTCGAGCAGGAAGGGATCCGTGTAGAGTGACGTCGAGCGGTGTTTTACCCATTCGCTTTGTACTTTTATCACAGATGCTAGATGTTGAACGGTCTCGGCGTCCAACACCAAGTCTTCTGGGAGTTCCCATTGTGGAAAATACTGCCGGATGATGGTGATCACGTCTTCAACGTTAATCAGGAACGGGTCTAGTCCGCGCTCTTCTATAGATTTGAACATGTCGATTATACGTTGGAGTTCTTCTCGGCCTAGTTTTCTTTTTTCTCTTTTTGATGCCACTAGACGACCTCTTTGATGGTGGACTTGCCCTCCACGTTCTGAACGGTTATGATGTTTACGTCTTCGTTGGCGAAGGTTATTTGGCTCGGCGTGATAGCCAAGTACTGGACATCTAGGTCTCTAACGGTTTCGATTAAAAGGCGGGCTATCATCTCTCTGTTTTTAGGGTCCATATGAATGTCGTACTCGTCTACGGCTCTGAATGGTGACCTCACGTGTTGCTGTAGGGCGAGTAAGAAACTCATTGTGGCCGTGCTTCTCTCTCCGCCGCTTTGCGTGTGGGCGTTTAGTGGGACGGGTTTTGAGCCCTTGAACCCGACTAGTACTTCTAGTCCCGCTGTTTCGATGTCGTTTGTGTTAAGTAGACGAACTTCGCCCGTGGCTTGCACTTGCGACATTATAGATTGATACTGCAGGTTTACGTGGTCTAGCAGGCTTTGGATAACGGTTCGCCAGGATTCCATGCGCGTTTTTACTTCTTCCAAGGCTTTTTCGTGGTTTTCTGCTACGAGACGGGCTTTTTCTTTGAGTTCTAGGTAGAGTTTTGAGTAGTTTTCGTACATGCGTTCGATGTCTTCTGAAACGTCTGCCAACGCGGCTAGGTGTCCGTCGGTGAGGCGTATTTCGTCGAGAATCTCGTTGATATTCTTCATCGGTACGAGCCGAGGGCCGGTTTGTTCTGCGTTTTTTGTGGATTCGTCGAGTTCTGCCGTGGCGGTCTTTAGCTCTCTGTCGAGTTTCTTGAGGCTTTTTTCGGCGGTTTCTTTTTGGTAATTTAGGATGGCATAGCCGATCTTTAGGTCGATCAATCTGCTGTTTGCCGTGTCCATTTCGGAGCTTAGTTTGTTTGTTTTGCCTTCTGTTTCGGAGATTTTGGTGTCTAGTTTTGCAAGTTGTGTTGTTGCCGTGTCGATTGCTTGTTTTAGCATTCGGCTTTTGTTGTGGAATTGTTGCGACCATGTTGTTTCTAGGTTTTCGTACGCTTTTTTGATGTCGCCGAGTCTCGTTGCAACGTTAGTTGCTGTTTTGTTTTGGCTGAAGACTGTTTCAAATTGTTCGATCCTGCTGAGGCACTCTGTCATCTTTTCTTTGCTGTTTTCTACCCAATAGCCCACGTCTCGTAGGCTTTCATTTGCGAGTGAGATGTTCATTTCTTGGGTGACTTTTTCTCGTTCTAGATTTAGGCGTTCGTCTAGGAGTTTCTTCGATTCAGCCTTAAATTGTGACATGCTTGATTGTGCGTTGGCTATTTGGTGTTCCGATGTTTTGGCTTCGTCTTGGATTGCCTGTATCTCGTCTTGTTCTTGTTTGATCTGCTCTTCTAGGTGGTTTAGATTGCCTTCCTTTCTTGCTACTTCGGCCCAGGCGAGTTCTCTTTCGAGGAGGCGTCGTTTCATTTGTAGTTGTTTTTTCTGTTGGAAGCGGTCGTACTGTTCTCGCCAATAGGTTAGTGTGCTCGCTGCGTTTTCTAGGAGCTTATTTAC
>DATHCB010000075.1:0-8468 GCA_035319765.1 Bathyarchaeia archaeon | reverse complement strand
GGAGCGAGGGATATTCATTGGTTCCGACTCCATCCTGCGCAGGACAGAGTCCACCGATTCGGCATGTATGGTGCTCATACCCAGATGCCCAGTTGCCATAGCCTGAAAGAGAGTGTATGCTTCTTCACCGCGAACTTCGCCTACAATAATAAAATCTGGTCTTTGACGAACTGCTGCCTTCAATAAATCGAAAAGCGTGATGGCATCAACGTTTTCTTCGAACCCGTATCCGGCTCGAACGACGGACGGAATCCAATTCTCATGAGGGAGGTTGAGTTCGGCCGTATCTTCTACGCTGACGATTTTCAGTTCAGGTTTGATAAACATGGATAGGCAATTGAGCGTGCTGGTTTTTCCTGCGGCCACTCCGCCTGCTACTAAGACTGAGGCACGATTTTCTATGATATACCAGAAGTATGCAGCGATTTCTGAGGAGAGCGTGTTGAAGGTTAATAGATCAGAAATTGTTAGTGGGTCGAAGCGAAAACGCCGGATTGTGAAGGTGGAACCTCGTCGAGTTATCTCGCTGCCGTATGTGAGTTGGATACGGCTTCCATCGGGTAAGGATGCGTCAAGGATGGGCGAGGCGATTGATATGTTCTTTTTTGCAAGGTAAGCGAGACGTATAATAAAGGAGTTCAACTCATTCTCTTCTTTGAAGACCACGTTCGTTGGCAGGGATTCATATTCGCGGTGCCACACGTAAAGGGGAATGCCAACGCCGTCAGCGGAGATGTCTTCTATCATATGGTCCTTCATGAGTGGGTCGATTTTTGCGTAGCCTAAGAAGTCTCGAATTATATAGTAGAGCAGCTTGTCAATGGCTTCTTCCGCTATTTTCAAGTGGTAATTTTTGACAAGTTCTGTGACTTTTGTTTTCAAGAATTCAATTGCCTTTTCGTGAGTCTCAAGGTCTTTAGGCGTGACGTCTAATTCTTCTCTTAGCAACGATTTAATTTCTTTCAGCTGTTTCTCCTCTTCTGGGAATAGCGTGGGTTCAATTATTTCGTAACGGATTTTTTGCGTTTTTGGATCTCTGATAACTGCCGCGTATACAAAAGGTTCTTCTATAGGGTAGGCTTCGCGAAACACCGAGGGTTTTAATCGTTGACTAGTTTTTTGTCCAAGTTCAGGCAATTTCCTATTTCACACCATTCTTCCCAGTCACGTACTCTACTTTTTCGAAGCCGTGGGCTTGTTTTTCATTCGAGAATAATAGCGTATATGCAGACTTAATAAATCCTATGTATGCAAGATTCATTAACGCCTAAGTGAATCTTGTTGTTAGGCACCCCAAAACGGAATCTTCCTTTGCATTAGCTTGATATATTCCTCCAAGGTCTCTTGCTCGTCTATGGTCAATTTTTCTAGAAATTTCATTCGTAGTAATTTGGCGTGCGATTCAGGGACCTTCACGTATAGGATATCTTTTTCCTCTATGTGTCGCCCTACGACTGGCTTTTCCAGAGAAATCGCAACCTGCATCCCGGCTCTTGCCTCAGGAATCGTCTCTCCTTTGTCTTGTATTTGTGAGATATCACCCAAATCCGCGCCATCATCTCTTACGAGTTGATACTTTGCGCGTATCTGCCCTGCCAAAACATCCACACCTACAATGGCAGGTTTTGCTCTTCTAAAGATAAAGCCCTGCATGATTCTGATTTTTCCCGGTTTGATTATTTTGTTGTATTCTTTTTGCAAGAGTGTTTCTTGTTCGTTCCGCAGCCATTTTGTATAGTCTTCAATAACGTGATATATGATGTTCTGGTTGAAGATCGGGATTTCTCGATCTTTGGCTTCTGTTTCTGCATCTGGCAATAGTTTCACGTTAAAGGCGAGAATCACTCCGTACAAAGGCTCATGTTCCTTAACTACTGAGGCTTCTGTTATGTCTCGTTTGGAAATGTCGCCCACATCCGCTAGCCTTATGGGAATATTTTCCCGTTTTAGACTTTCAGCTAGTGCTTCCAGCGAGCCTAAAGCGTCAGTTTTCAACACTATGCCCTCCACATCCGTGGCGATCTTGACTTTCTGTACTTCTTCAGAAACTATTCCGACATAGTCACGAGCTTCAGAATCAGATGGAATGACGTACAATGATGCTCCTGCCAGTGCGTCGTCCAAATCTGGAGCTGCAATTTTTACTCCGGCCGCTGCCGCCACGGTCTCCGCAGATGTGAACTTATCTCTTGGATCGCGGATTTCATCTAGGGGCTTCGGAAGGAGGACTGCCCTCACTTTCGTAACGATTGGTTTTTCCTTCCCGCCTAGTACTATGGTGTCACCTTTTTGTAGAATCCCATCGTAGATGATCGCATTTATGGTGATCCCTAGACCAGGCTCTTCCTTGACTTCCAAAATAGTGCCCTTAGCAGGTCCTTCAGTAACCTGTAGTCTTTCCGTTAAGTACTGTTGTGCCAAACCGACTAGTACCGCTATGAGTTCAGGGATTCCTTCGCCTGTTTTTGCGCTGAGGGGGACTATGGCTATCGTGCGAGTGAAATCTGAGATTCTGTTGAAACGGTCCGTGTGCAGACCTAATCTGGAAAATTCGCCCATAATAGTGTATAGACGGTTGTCTAAATCCTCTTTTACATAGGTATCTTGGCTTTGGTAAGACGCTAGGAGGGACTTATCAGGTTTGGACAACCATCCTGGTACCCTGTCGATCTTATTAGCAGCAACTACGAAGGGAGTCTTTCTTGATTTGAGGATGTCTATACACTCGTAGGTTTGCGCTTCAAATCCTTTTAAAACATCTATCACTAGAATTGCAATGTCAGCTGCGCCTCCGCCTCGCTTTCGAAGATTGGCGAATGCCTCGTGACCAGGCGTATCAATAACGAGTAATCCTGGGATTCTGATTCTTTCCTTTGACTTGCCTAATAAGGGACCGCAAATGTTAATGAGCGTTTCCGTTGGGAAGAAGCTGGCGCCAATGTGTTGCGTTATGCCTCCGGCTTCGCGGCTTTGGACACTGCTTTTCCTAATTTTGTCTAACAAGGACGTTTTTCCACTGTCAACGTGCCCAAGTACACAAACAATCGGCTGCCGGGTTGGCAACTTGAATAGCCTCTCAATTGAAGATTGAAACTGTGTTTTCGTTTCAACAATTAAAAATTCGCGTTATAAAGGGTTTCCTTAAAGATTAAATCTATAATAATCTCCTATGAATGAGAGCGTAGCACATGTACACGCCGGGGTGGCCGAACGGTTCAGGCGGTAGCCTGCAGAGCTGCTTCATAAGGGTTCAACTCCCTTCCCCGGCTTCCAGGCATAAACCCACAGTCTTTTGGCGAATCCCCGGTCTGGGAGATTATGCCTTTCATTTTCGTTTTCTGAAGAGTTGAACGTCGGTTACGTCGCAGACGTACTCGAAGCCAGCCTCTATTAGCTCGGAGGCTTCTTTGACGCTTGTAGCGGCCTTGCAGACGTAGTCGTCGTTCTCAAAAGTGACGAGCTGCGTGTAGATGCGCGCGCGTGGACCGAGTAGTAGAACCCCTTTCGGAGGATCTATTCCAAGCCTTTGGAAGATCTTGGGATGCCGCATTGGAAGTTCAACGATCTCCCTTGTCCGTTGAGCCTCCTCCTTCAAGCCTCCTATGTCTTCATAGGTGATACGTGGCACACCTTTAGCTTCCGCAACAGGTTCAGTAAATGTCTGCAATTTATTGTCAAGAGTCATCTTGACTATTCCGTGGGCTGCGTCATAACAACAGTGAACTGAACAGAATGACCGAGCATCATAACGAGAGTCGTGTCTCCCTCGACGAACGTCCTACCAATGAGTCTGTTCTTCACAAAATTTGAAGTCTTCGTCAAAGTTCAATCGTATACCCACTGGAGCAAGCACTATGCTCATAGCATTTTTGATTTCAGCCTTGCGAACTACAACGTACTCGTTTATCGATACGAGGGCATTTTTACGTGAGAACCCATCGATTCGTATGATGCCTAGATCCTGGTCTTCAGAGTACGCTGGCCAAGCGATCGCCGATGTCTTTTTCTTCCCGATGATCTCTATCACGTCTCCAGATGAAACCCTTAACTTTTGCATTGTTCTCTGGTCTGTTCTAGCGATTCCTCTTCCTACATCAATCTGTTTGGAATCCAGAACTCTCAGCTGAACTTCGCTCAATCTTCAACGCCATTAATGTATATTTCTGATAGCGCGCTCTTCGAATCATGGCTTTGAGTTCAGACTAATCTGAGATAGATCGAGTGTTTTGCGCGCGTGCTCTTGGTTTGAGTTTCTCATAAACGACGGCTTGTGGGAGAACTCTTCGAGTAGATTGGTTTTTGCGAGAATGTGCGTAGGAATAGGAAATTGCGCTATCACTTTTTGAGCGGTGGTTATGAGAAAGATCGCATGGTTTTGTGTCTTCATGCGGCATTCAATCGACAGTTTCCCACAATTGGCTTCTTCATGTTGAAAAGCGTCGAGCAAACTGCTGAAAAACTTGCCCGAATCGATTTCGTGTTTCACTGAAATGCTAGTGAGATACTCAAGAAGCCGCATGTCATCGGACGAATAAAGTCGGCCAGGAGGTCGACCCCGCATAGTAGTCCATGCTTTGCTTCGCATTCCATTTGTTTCCTACGGTACTGTTAAAGTGATTTCCAACACCGAAACGTTCCTTGATCTGTTTTCGCCTTCTCTCGGTGGCATTTCTTCGGTTCCTATGGTGATTTTGTCAATGCTCAGGTCTTTCATGAATCTGTGTCTGGCTATCTCGACGGCGTCGACGGCTGTTGATATTGCTTGTCCTCTCGCCTTCAAAGTAATTTCTTTAGTGTTGGAGCCGCTGAAACCTGTGATAATCGCCATGGCGTAGTTCATCGGGAGCTTCCTACCAACAAATATAACGTTTGGTTCTCTAGACAAAATTTGACTTCCTCGCTGTAGGTGTTGACAGACCTAATAGCCGTGCCTCACTCTTAAACACTACTAGCATTCTTTAATAACTCGCGCGCGCCTTGTTTTTAATCTAAGAACTTTTGGAGGAGGTGACAGATAAATGGCCAAGTGTCCGACCTGTGGAAAAGAAGTTGAAACGCCGATGAAGGAGTGGGGTATGGGCAGGAACAAAGTACATGTTAAGCAGTATGAGTGTTGTGGGAAAAGGTTCCGTGAATACGGAAAGAAGGTTTAGTAGCTAAACTGTCGGCCGTCACCGCAATCATCAACCCGCCTCACTGTCGCGTGCAAGCTATTGAGTCGGGTCGCTAGTTCGATTCCCATTTTGGCCGTGCACGTTGACTCATCGCATTAGTCGTTCTCTGACTTCTTTTTCCGCTCTCAAATTTTGTCATCTCCTTTCGTCTTTCTTGCTCCATGTTGTCAATGTTTCTGGCATTTCGTTTATAACACTGACCCAGCACGCACGTTGACATCTTTTGCTACATTTCTGCTTACGAGATCGCTTACGTAATGTCAAAGGGACTTGGCTAGGAAAAACGAGGCTAAAATTCAGAAAGCGCTTCTGGTAGAGTAGACACGTTTATTTAGTTCAAACCCGATTCAACCTCAATTGAAATGGAGGGTGCTTAAGTGGCTTATTTAACAACAACGGAAACGGGACAGCCCGTTCTCATTCTGAAGGAGGGAACCGCCCGAAGTAGGGGAAAGGAAGCCCAGAAGAACAATATAATGGCGGCGAGAATGGTTGCCGAGACGATAAAGTCTACTTTGGGTCCGCGGGGCATGGACAAGATGCTCATCAGTGGTGTAGGTGACATCAAGATAACTAATGATGGCGCTGTGATTCTAAAAGAAATGGATGTGGAACATCCAGCAGCTAAGATGGTGGTGGAGGTGGCCAAGACACAGGATGACATGGTAGGCGACGGAACTACCACCGCCGTAATCTTGGCTGGAGAACTCTTGGGAAAGGCAGAGGAGCTTCTGGATCAAAAAATCCATCCAACTGTGATCGTTAGTGGCTACAGAAAGGCCTTTGAGAAAGCTGAAGAGGTTCTTCAAAAGATCGGAATCCCTGTGGATATTGAGGATCGAGAAACCTTGCGTAAGGTGGCTCTGACCTCGATGGCGAGCAAGGTGATGGGCGTAGCAAAGGAACACTTGGCGGAGATTGCCGTCGATGCCGTGAAACAGATTGTCGAGCAGAGGGGTGAGAAAAATTCTGCTGACATCGACAACATCCAAGTAATCAAGAAAGAGGGAAAAAGCCTAGCTGACACAGAGCTCATCCAGGGGATAATACTAGACAAAGAAGTAGTTCACTCCGGCATGCCGAAGCGGGTCGAGAAAGCTAAGATCGCACTTATGAGCGCCGCTCTGGAAGTGAAGAAGACTCAGATCAACGCCGAAATCAGAATGCACGAACCCACCCAAATGAGCGCCTTTCTAGACCAAGAAACACGCATGCTCAAGGAAATGGTGGAGAAAGTTAAGAAGGCAGGCGCTAACGTGTTATTCTGTCAGAAGGGCATTGATGATTTAGTCCAATACCTCCTAGCCAAGGAAGGAATAATGGCCGCGAAAAGTGCTAAGGAATCTGACATGGAGAAACTGGCCAAGGCAACGGGCGGGAGAATCATCAACAACCTAAACGACTTGAAAGCCAAAGATTTGGGAGAGGCTGGGCTGGTGGAAGAACGGAAGATTGGCAACGACAAGATGGTCTTCATAGAGAAATGCAAGGACCCCAAATCCGTCTCCATACTAATTCGTGCAGGCCTTGAGAAAATGATAGACGAAGCTGAGAGGGCAATCCATGACGCGCTATCCGTCGTCGCAGATGTAATCGAACACAACAAAGTCGTTGCGGGTGGAGGAGCCGTTGAAGCCGAGATAGCTAAAGAACTCCGTGACTACGCAACAAAAGTTGGGGGAAGAGAACAACTCGCTATCGAAGCCTTCGCCGACTCTACAGAGGCAATCCCCAAAACCTTAGCGGAGAACGCGGGCCTCAACACCATCGATGTTCTAATGACTATAAGATCAGCCCACCAGAAAAAGAAAGGATACACAATGGGCGTCGACGTTTTCTCAGGCAGTGTCACGAACATGCTAGAGAAGAGTGTCATTGAACCGGTTTGGGTCAAACAGCAGGCCTTAAAATCGGCAACCGAAGTAGCCTCTATGATCCTAAGAATTGACGACGTGATCGCCGCAACAAAACCTAAAGAAACTCGCTAAATATTCACGGCTCAAATCTGCACACGCATTCGAAAAACACAGTTGTAGCAGTCAAACCCAACTACACAGTGCCGGGGGCTTGCAGCGGCTTCACTACACTATTGCCTGCTTCATCGCCTCCGTGGCCCTGATTGCATTTAGCGCGCGCGTCCTAGCAATAGTGGGCTAGTGTAGAATCTGTTAAATTCTTGGAAGATAACCATTATACAGAAGGCAGGTTAATGGGCGATCACCGGTGCGAGAATTGCGGAATGATGTTCTACACCCGGTATGTGCAATACATAGGAGAATGTTTCTGCCCAGAATGCAGGACCAAAATAACAACGACCAAAAAAGAGAAGGAATACGGGGAAGCAAAAGAATACTGGGAAGCACGTAAAAAAGAAACAAAGCTCTAGTGCTCTCGTTCACTTACTCCGTGTGCGAGTGTCTGATCTTTTTACAAACACGCAGATTGTATGTGTGTGGATAAAACTTTACCCCCAAACCCAAACCCAAACTAATACTCTCACTCTCACTCTCTTTCTTTCTCTTTCTCTTTCTCTCTCTTTCTCTCTTTACACCCACCGCTCACACATACTCCCACTCTCACACACGCACTCTCTCACGCACAGACTCTCGTAAATCTTGCATATTGAAAAAAGCGAGAAAAAGGTTCGGCTTAATAACTTATTAAATTACTAGAAAAGCTCATGAGTTTCTGCCATAGTCAGTTTTTGAATTTAAAAGGAGTATAGGCAAACTTGCAAGATTTAGCGCGCGCGCTAATTCTTTCAGGGATCTATAGTTGCGTACTTCGAATTCTTTTATTTTCAACTCTTTTTCTCCTCTACTAACCACGTTTTGTTGCTATATAAGATCTCAAAAACCTTCTATCATAAATTCTTTTAAAAACCTTTTGAAATTGTCTGAAAGTGGTGGGAAATACAAAAGTGTTATAGCAGACAGAGGGAATAATTAGAATTACTGGATTAAGAATGTCACAGAAAACTGCCAAAAGGGATAAAGAAATTTCTGACTTGGTTATTAAGACTTATCAGTCCCAATACGACCTTAGAGAAAAGCTGGACAATAAACTCAATAACTTTGTTGTGATAACTGCTACCATTGCCACTTTGAGCATAGGTATAGCTCTGTTCGTGTTTGGCAAAGTTACCGTGAGCAATCCTTACTATTATTATCTGGTTGAGAGTTTTCTTACGTTTCTAATTCTTTTTACTGCTGCTATAATCGTAGGACTCTATGGGTATAAACCAACAAAGTATTCATGGTATCCAGAAGATTCTGAAAGGTTAATCATGGATTA
>DATHCB010000074.1:0-9899 GCA_035319765.1 Bathyarchaeia archaeon | reverse complement strand
ATCATTCGGTAACCCCATGTGGCGCCGCATTGAAGACCTGTTATGATCGAGGCTACGTCAACGTCCGCTATCATTACGATCCAGGCTGGTCCGAAATTCTTGAGCCAATCGCTCGCCTTTAGGTTCACGGTTTTCGCCTTTCTGTGAGGGGTTCGCTTACTTAGGCGTACCTAAGTCGTTATTTAGGTATACCTAAGTTCGTTGCCCTATATATGCATTTAGGTGAGCCTAAGTTGTGCCTGTTCCAAAAAGCCTATTCCACAGTCGAGGCTTATATTAAATTTAACCACCGTTTATGGGCTGATCTGTATGAGCATTTCCGAGAGCGTTGAGGAATACTTGGAAACACTCTGGGTATCAGAAGAACAAGGGGAAAAACTGGCGCACTTGACTTGGGTGGCTGATCATTTAGGAATAGCAGCGCCGAGCGCCGTAGAAATGCTAAGAAAGTTAGAGAAAGAGGGTCTCGTAATTTATAAAGCAAGGCAGGGAGTCGAACTTACCGAGAAGGGAAGAAAAATAGCCAAGAGAATCATTCGCGCCCACAGACTAATAGAAGTATTGATGAAAGAAGCTCTCAAGACAGATATTCGAGAGGAAACCGTCTGCGGAATGGAACACCATATGGACGAAGAATTCATGAACGCGCTGTGCACGTTACTAAGCCATCCAAGAAAATGCCCCCACGGAAGCACTATCCCCAAAGGCAAATGTTGCCCATAAGACGAAGCGCTTATGAGTTCATGAACTCCTTAGGTTTTAGGCAGCGCGCGCTGACGAGGCCATAACGCAGATCAATGACGCTTGGCAAGTCTATCAAAAACGGATTATCGAAGTCAAGGTTCAGTAGCGTACGCATTATTCCGTGTCAGGCTCCCAACCAACACAGGAAAGTGTACCGTCCGAATTAGTTGTAAATATTCGCTTTAGCTTCACACCGCATCGTTTGCAAACGCACTTTTCGTACACAGTCTCGCTCCGTCTTTCCCTCACACGACCTCCAAAACGCATCGGCGACACCGGTGGCATTTCCCAGAAAACCTCAACCTTGTTGCCGTAATTCTTCCACCTGTGAAGACCAAGCCTGCACAACAGCGGCTCACCCAGACGAAGCCACCACATATTAATGTTTTGTCGATGTGACGATATAAGAAATTCCCTTTCTGCTTCTTGTCTGTCTGTGTATAAGACTGACTCCGTGACTGACTGGGCACACACGCACGCGTACGTATGCGTCGTCCGCTCGTTCGAAGAAGAAGAAGAAAAAGGGTAAATTTTACCTCCAAACCCAAAACCCAAACGATTACGCAGACATTAGAAAACAACAACTACAACAACAATACAATAAGCACTACAATAATGATAAGACTTGCAGTAAATGTATCACATTAATTCACCTACGAAGTATATCACAGCTGTTTGTACCTGATGGCAGCACGTAATTATATTCAAATTCAAAATACTATTCAGATTACACTTCGCTATTATTGCTCTCTAGGTATCGAAATGAGAGAGGTTTTATAAGTAGCTCAGGGCGAGCTAAGCTCGCCATGAAAGTTTGTACATTCGTGAGGGTTGGCTGCCAATCTCTCTTGAGCTCAGTTATCAGCTTCGAATAGCTGGCATAGTTTCTGTGAATTGAGATTATAAAGCAACTCATCCCCATGCCTTCACCCTTGGTTACGTAGATGACAGAAGACTTGCCTTTTGCCCATTCGCGTTCTTTGTCGAGAAACTCAGGGCTATCCTCTGCGAATGTGAGAAAGGTCATCGCCACAAAATCATATCCCATTTTGGTGAAATCAGGAATTGCGGTGTATTCCTGTATCATGCCAGCCTTTTCTAGCAGTTTTCTTCTTCGAGTCACGGTTGGTTGTGAAATCTTCAAGATCTTGGCAAGATCTCTATCGCTTCTCCTTGCTCCGTTTATTAGGGTTGAAAGGAGAGTGCGTTGCAGATCCTCGCTTGTCTTTCTAGGCATTCAGCTGTCACCTATCCATTGCTATCTTGTCAAAACTAATAAAAATAATGAGCGCCACGTACATATTCTTCATATTCTTCTCCAATAAGCGCACGCTCATAATAAACTTAAATGTCGTAGCGCGCGCGCTAAGATTCGGAATGAGATATAAATATGCCTTCGTTGCCGAGATGCTGATCAACCGCTAACACAAAGGACGGAAATGCTTCTCGCTCACAAAACAGCAGATTATATCAGAGAGTCCGAAGAGGCTTCTCTCTACCTTTTCAGCACAAAAGATAGACCTCTGACAATCGCAGACCCACCCTGTAGTCGGACTGACATCTCCACCGTGATACCTGAAGAAACATGCATTATCGGAAAAAGAACTCCATTTAACATAGACACTTTCCAGTACTTCATCACTTCCCAAATGAAAATGCCAGTCATAGAAAATCAGGAAGCCCTACAACTCAGCATCGCTGACAAATTGGAAAAACCCGGAGCCAGCTGGGACCTAGATGCAACAGTTCTCCAAAAACATGGATTCCTAGACGCAAACTATAACACCAGACCACTGTCGGTATTAAGAGAAAGCTTGGCGTTTGCTCGAGCGCAGAACATCAAAGTGGTTGGTTCAGAAGAAGCATCAAAGATTTTCGACGACTATTTCAAATGGAACTTTGAATACCTCTAAGAAGTGTGGGGAGGATTTACTCATCAAACCAGGAAGAAGAATTCTTCTCTTTCTAAGGGTGGAATACCGAGACATTGTCAGAATCATAAGCAAGTACGAATCAAAAAGCACTTTAGGAGTAAGCAGGCAAACAATAATTGATGAAGCACCGACTCCGCGATCGAAAACGATTCTTAGGAAATCGTTATCAGCAACCGATCCTTCTAAGCATGATGACATTGTGGCCTGAAGAATTGAGGATCTCGGCTTGACAACTAAAACAGAGCTTCTGAATCAGCTTGATACTGACCAACTGATGGAAATCGCACTTGCTGAAAAAATCAGTGTTCCAGAGCACGTTAAGAAAGAGGGACTTATTCGTTGCCTCCTGTCACTGCCTATGCCGAAAATACGTCAGCGTGTGGCAGAGTACGTAGGCCAAGGTAAACCAGAACAAAAAGGGATACTTGAACCAATCCTCGAAACTGCAACTTCAATCTTGGGAGAGGATCTGAGCGATCTTATAAGGGAAGAAATGGCGAGCGCGCTTCAGAATGAACATCCTCGACGAGGACGTAAGAAAGATGATTTTGGAACGTTAGTTAAGGAGAAAATCGCCCAAAGACTTCAGAAAGAAGAACCGACCAAACAAGTCCTAACAGATAGACAAATAGAAGAACAAAGTGTAAGGAGCAGACCATCTGCTATTCCAACCGTTCTTCCAGATCGAATCAAGACGGGCTATGAGGATCTTGATAACTTGCTTTTTGGCGGAATTCCACAGGACTACGCGGTAATTTTGGAGGCGCCTTCCTGCGACGAAAGAGAACTGCTGATCAAATCCTTTCTCGAGGCAGGAGCTAGGGAAGGCCAGATAACCTTTTACGTGACGGTAGAAGCCAGTGAAGGAAAAGCGCTGGCGGAGCAATTTCAATCCAACTTCTATCTCTTTGTATGCAACCCACAGGCAGACACTATAATCCAGACACTTCCAAACGTTTTCAAACTAAAAGGAGTCGAAAACCTTACTGACATCAATATTGCCCTAACCTCAGCGTTTCGCAAGTTAGACACGTCTATGAGAGCACCAAGACGAGCCTGCATCGAAATAATCTCCGACATCCTGCTACAACACCATGCAGTGCCCATAAGAAGATGGCTAACCGCACTCATACCCGAACTAAAGTCAAGAGGCTTCACGACATTGGCCGTGATGAACCCATACATGCACCCTACCCAAGACGTCCAAGCAATTCAGGACATATTCGATGGCGAGATCAGCATCTACGAAAAAGAAGGTAAGACCGGTCGAGAGAAACTCTTGAGAATAAAGAGAATGGTCAACCAAAGGTACTTGGACAACGAGTTAATCATAAAGAAAGAGAGAATCAGTTAAGAGTGCGCGCGGTAAGGGAAATGAATCGTATTTTGCAGGCTGCTAGCGCGCGAAAGGCATGTGCACTGATTGATTCGTACTCCGGGAGGCTAATTGATTTGTTTGGAAAGAAATAGGTTAATTTCTGAATTGAATTCTGCAGGGTTCTCAAAGTGCGGGAAATGTGCGGAACTGTTTATTGTCGTCACTTTACTGTTGGGCATGCTTCTGGAGAGCAGGTCGACCATGGTGCATAGGGCTTTTGGGCAGACTTGGCCTTTCACTAGCAGAGTTGGCGTCGAAATTGTCTTCGCTTCTTTGGTGGTGAATGCCGGAAGCTTCGCAGTTAGTTCCCTGATCGTTTCTTTGTTGTCCAGCATCATGCGCTTGGCTTGCTCTGGGAGTTGGTCAAACGCGTTCTGGTTCTGTTGCAATCCAGCGATGTGTATCCTAAGGGCTTTCTCGCCGTTGCCTCGGTCGAGTTCTTTCAAGGCTGGGTAGACCGAGCTACCGAGCAACTTTTGCGCAGACAAGGCGACAGAAGGCATTTTTACGAGAAGAGCAAGTCTGTCTTTGGTCGAGTTTAAGCTCTTGACGAGCAAAGTGGGGATATAGGGGTTGACTAGCACAAGGCTTCTCAAAGAACTAGGATGTTGAAGTGCATAGTAAGCCGCGATGAATCCCCCGTACGAATGGCCAACCAAATGAAAACGGTCAAGGTCGAAGTGTGCGATGAGCCCTGTCAAGTCCTTAGCGTTGTTCTCGATTGTGCTGTTCTCGAAATCCTTTCGGTCGTAGGGGTACGCGCACCTCCTGCTGTAACTGACTGCGTGGAAATTATTAGAAAAAGCCTCCACCTGAGCGTTCCAAGCCCTATAGTCTGTCGGTATCCCATGAACGAAAATGATTGATTGCCCCGAACCGCCCTCTACAAAACCAAGCTTGATTCCATCGACTTCAAACGACTTGACAAAATTCTTCGTTGCCAAAACCTTACCAGCAGTTCACATTCTACCTTATGAGGCTATAAATCTTGGGCTGAGCCACAAAAAACAGCGGGACTAAGTTTTCGCGGCGAATTTGGTGGATCCCTCTAAATCTGGATCGAAAACCGTCTATAGAGAGCCCAACAAACGAACGGAAAACTCCTTTGAAAATCAACTTCAATGCAAGAAAGACACGATAAAAAAAGCTAGCGCACGCTAGATATTGCGGTTCCTTCGTCCTTTCTGTGATTGTCAAATCTCAGTCACAAGTCTTTATCAGTGTGATGCGCATGTGAAATTTGAGCGCAGGCGAGCGTGCTCACTGCTGCCCTGAAGGCCACTATAACTAGCAGTGTGTCGTTAGCTCGTGCTTAAATTGAAGCCTCTTTCACGCAACTAGGAACTCTTGAACAATCAGCATAAGAGAAGTTGAACCCAAATGACCTCAACCCCCACCCAAAATGAAAAATCGGTTCATGGTAAATCTGAAAGATATGTCCGCCCGATCAATGAACTATGGGAAATGTGGAAACCTAGAGCAAAAATGAGGATTTATCCATTTACTTATGCCCGCTACGAAGATGTTGAACGGGTAATGACTAGCCTGACTTCCTACGACAGGGACAAGTGGGCATCGGCTTGGAGTTCTGCAGCATTACCATACGAAGAAAAAGCTGTAAAAGCAGAAAAAGCAGGCGACACTCAAAACGCCAAAGAAAACTATCTTCTCGCCTACCAATATTATAGACTTGCCCGGTTCCCTACGATTAATTCGGAAGGAAAAAAGAAGGCGTACAGGAAATCACAGGAAATGCTTTTGAAAGCTGCCCAATACTTTGACGTCCCAATAGAGCGGGTGGAGATACCGTTTATACCTCAAGGCAACGAAGGAAATCGCATCGTTGCATACTTGCGATTGCCCAAGATTGGCAAAAAGCCTTTTCCACTGCTCTTTAGTTGGGGCGGAATTGATGGTTTCAAAGAGGAACAGTCAAATGACGAAGTCTTGGAGCATGGCGTTGCAACGCTGGCGATTGATGGCCCAGGGGTGGGTGACTCACCTCTCAAGGGTTCTGAAAATGCTGAGAGATTGTTTGAGACAGTGTTTGACTGGATTGGCACACGCGAAGAAATAGATGCGAAGAAGGTTGCAGTCTGGGGCTACAGTACGGGCGGGTACTGGGCAGTCAAAGTGGCTCACGTGTACAAAGACAGAATAGCTTGCGCAGTAAGTCAAGGCGGTCCAGTCCACTACGCTTTTGAACCTGAATGGATAAACCAGCAAGAACGAGGGGAATACGCCTTCGAAGTGTTTGATACTCTGGCTTTCGCATTTGGGAAGTCGGGCTACGAGGAATGGGTAGAGTACGCGCCCAAATTATCCCTTCTGAGACAGGGAATCTTGGAGAAGCCATGTGCCCCACTGCTTCTCATTAACGGAGTGCATGATTCGCTTTTTCCCATAAAAGACTACTACTTGCTGCTTGAACATGGCAGTCCAAAATGTGCCAGATTCTTTGAAGCTGGTCATATGGGATTCACCAGAGAGACAAACAAAATAATCACAGACTGGATTTATGAAAAATTGACTTAACGATTTAAGTCTGTGTGGTCAAATGAATGCGCACTCAGGTCTCCTAGAGACTTGAACCCGCAAGAGGGAGAACGGGCGAGATCCGCATAGAAGTCTATCCTAAAAGGATTTGTTACGCGCTTATGGCCTCAGATACGAGCTAGCGCTAGCCGCAACGTCTATCCCATCCAGGTAGGATTATGTGTTGTGGCATCGTACGCGTCAGTTGTTTTGTAGGGTTCATATTTTCCTTGTTCAGCGGCTTTCGCAGTTTTCACTAGAAGAGCAGAGCGCTCCTTATTACTCATCGGAGCAAAGTTTCTGATTACTGCTAATGCTTGTTCGAGAATTGACATAGAATCTACGCCTGTGATAACGGTGCTGACTGGCAAACTCAGGGAGTAACGGAGGCACTCTTGGGCTGTTACAACGCCACTGTTTAGTATGTTTTTGTCTCCAAATGGTTTCATGCCTATCACGCCGATTCCATGTTCTATAAGGACAGGCAAGACTCGTTTTTCAAAGCTATTGTGATGGGCATCCATGACGTTAAGCGGCATTTGCACGGTGTCAAATGTGGATCCTTTATCGAATGCCGTCTTAAGCATTCGTAAGTGAATATCAGGGCTTTTGTGTCCACTGAAGCCTATGTAACGAATTTTGCCCGCATCTCTGGCTTCAATAGCTGCCTCGAGTGCTCCGTCAGAGGCAAATATCCGTTCGGGATCAGATGTTCGAATTATTTCGTGAAATTGAAGCAGATCGATATGTGTTCCAAGCCTAGTAATCGATTCATCAATCTGCTTCCTTGCAGTATTTCTATCTCGACCATCGATCTTTGTCATGAGAAAAACTTTTTCACGATATCCATCTCGTAGGGCTTTTCCCATGCGTATTTCACTGGCGCCATTATTGTAGTCCCAACTGTTATCTAAAAAGTTGACACCGTGATCAATAGCGGTTCTAATGATTTCTTGACTTTCTTCTTCTGACACTTTTTGCATACCAATGTGGTATCCGCCCAAACCTAGAATTGAAACCTTCTGATTAATGCGACCGAGATTTCGGTAAGGCATTCTTGCATTCACAGATGGCTAACTCCTAAGACGCAGTGCATTCAAGACTACCTCAACTAATCTGAGAACTCAGCTCTTGATAATATGTAATTGCACGACGACAATATTGCAAACTGCAATGATAAGTGATTCGTGCGGCGAAAACTGATGGAGAGATTTGGAACGGGAGAATTCACATGGCGCGCTATGCCATTGTCGAGTTTGCAATGAAAAGCATTTATGGAGTTTTTGGTATAATCATTAGCCTCTGTTGGAAGTGTCTTCGTGACGGCTTTTTTGATAAGCGAAAGCGAATATAGAAGCCGCATCGAGCATGTTAGAAAGGCTTTGGCAAGGCGAAAGCTGGCGGCACTTTATCTAACGAATACTGCGAGTATGTTCTATTTGACTGGCTATTCGTTCATTGCGACTGAAAGGCCGTTGGCGTTAGTCATACCCTTGGACGGCAAGATAGCCTTCATGGGGCCCTTGTTGGAGAGAAGCAACATCCCCCTGAAGACAGGAATCATTGAGGACGTCAGGACTTATTTGGATTATCCCGGAGAGAAACATCCGATTGACCATTTTGCTGAGTTTCTGAGAGATATGGGTTTGGCGAAGAAGCGAATTGGTATTGATAACAAGGCTGGATCATCTGCCATGTGGGGTTATCAGGGTCCGCCAATCGTGAAGAAGCTGTCAGAAGCAAAGTTCAAAGACGCAAAAGACCTAGTGCCTTCGATGCGGCTAATTAAGTCTCCATCAGAAATGGCGTTAATGAGAGAAAGTGCAAGATGGGCTAATCTGGCGCTTACTCTCTTGCACGAAGGTATAGCCGAGGGCTCATGGGATGTCGAGGTTGCGTTAGCAGCTTCTCTCAAGGCTTCCTCGATCATGAAGAAAACTCTTGGACCCGACTATGAACCTTTGCGGAGTAGCACGCCGGTGAGCGCTGGCTTCAGGGGTCAGATTGGAGAAATGAGCGCTATACCTCACGCTTTAGCAACAAAACGCATGATCAGGAGGGGCGATGTAATCGGAGCTGGAGCCACTGCAGACATCGGAGGATACTATTGCGAGCTTGAGAGAACACTCATCTTTGGTGAGCCTACTGCTAAACAGAAACGCTACTTCGAAGCTATGGTTAAAGCCCAAGAAGCTGCTTTCAACGCTCTCAAGCCTGGAGCAAGATGCAGCGACGTTGACAGAGCAACATGTGACGTGTTCAAGAACGCAGGCCTATCGCATCTCGTGCTGCATCACACCGGGCATGGGTTGGGTCTCGAAGAGCACGAGCCGCCGTTCTTAGACGTGGGCAGCAGACAACCTCTAAGAGCTGGAATGGTTGTCAGCTGCGAGCCAGGCATATACGAGTTTGGATACGCGGGTTTTCGCCATTCAGACACGGTTTTAATAACCGAGGACGGTCCAGAAACGCTAACCTATTACCCAAGAGATCTGGAAACGTTAACCATAATCTAGCCCTGCACAGACTCATCAAATCTTATTCCGCGCACTTAACATTAAGCGGAAGTGGTTTGAGGCAAAGGTTTACCCTTTTTCTTCTTCTAACTACCATTCTCTCTACTACTCTCTCACTCTCTCTACACACCTACAAACAACAAAACAAACACAAACAAACAATCAAACAACCAAACGAACAGTAGAGAATTTCTTATATCGTTGCGTTGGCAAAGCATTAATGTGGGGTAGATCCGTTTGGGTGATTCAATTCTGTGCAGGCTCGGTTTTCACAAGTGGCAGGATTATGGCAAAGAGGTTGATGTTCTCGAGGAAGAACCTAATCTCATAAAGAACAGCCCAGGCGTGGCGGCGGGAAAGTTTGATATTAGATGGGGGACCAGCGCGCGTCCGACCAGAACTGATATCGCGACACACACCAAGGTCGTTCACGAGGGGAAGCAGTGCAAACGATGCGGCATAAAGCTAAGGCGAAAGCTTGTAACTAATTCGGACGGCACACTGTCCAGTGTCGATTGGAAGCCTGACACTGAAGAAAGCGATAAAGAATAATGTGCACGTTCTTGTTTTCTCCACTTTCCAACCTTTTCTTTCTTACGAAAATTAGCCAAACGCCAATACTCTATCGGACTCTTCAACTAACTTCAGCAAATCCATCACGGTTGAAAGTGGACAGACTTCAGTTCCTTCTTTCTGCCTCAATTTTAGGCAAGTTCCACAAGCCAATGTTTATCCCTTGCTCCCAATGAAGGAATCAATCTGTTCTTTCACGTTAAATTTTTCATCGTTAAT
>DATHCB010000073.1:0-5250 GCA_035319765.1 Bathyarchaeia archaeon | reverse complement strand
CTTTCTTGCTACTTCGGCCCAGGCGAGTTCTCTTTCGAGGAGGCGTCGTTTCATTTGTAGTTGTTTTTTCTGTTGGAAGCGGTCGTACTGTTCTCGCCAATAGGTTAGTGTGCTCGCTGCGTTTTCTAGGAGCTTATTTACCGAGTCTTCTTGGCTGAGGATGCGACCTAATTTTTTCTGTGCTTCGATAACGTTCTTGCGGTATTTCTCCAAGCCGACTGCTGACTCGACGACGCCGAGTTTATCTTGAGAAGAAAGCACGGTGAATTGTTCCACCATGTTTTGGTGCATAATAATTAGCAGGTTTTCCGGGTCGACGCCGAAATTAGCCAAAAGGCGTTGTACGTCTGCCTTGGTTGCAGCGCGGTTTTCGAGTTCGAATTCGTATTTACCGTCTCGTCTAAGCGTTCTTGTTAGAAAGATTTGGTCCTTGTTTATCTTCTGTACGGGCCGCTTTCCGTCTTGCGTAGAATTATCTAAAACTAGCGTGATGCGCGCTTGGTCTCTGTTCCATCTTATGAGTTGGCTTAGTTTCTTGGAGCGTTCCGTGTAAGACTGCCCAAGCGCGACGGATATCCCGAGGAGCATGCTGGATTTGCCCGCGCCGTTAGGTCCACAGATGACGTTGACGCCCTGTTTGAATGGTATCCTAGCGTACTCGTAGCTCATGAAGTTCTCTACGATCAGTTCTTGAATCAGCATGGGCGAATTGGCCTTCTAAAGGCATAGCTTAGAGGCTTTCACTAGTATTAAAGCAGTTTTGTAACGTTCAAACACGATAGGCTTCGGGAATTTTCGAGAAGTAATCAAAAAAAGTTCTATAAGCATTCTATGCTATTAACATAGACAAGGTGTTCGTATGGTTATCGCGGGAAAAATCTTCAGGTTGGTTGAGCCAACGCCCATCGAGGAAGTTGCGACCAGTCTGGACGGATTTCATGTCGAGGAGGAGTTCGAGGAAGGCGATTATAAATTCACGCTTATTACGGAGGTGACGAATTTGCTAGCCAAGGAGAGCACTATTCGCGGGGTCTACTCACACGATTATGCTATTCGTGTGTTTCACCGGGGCAAGGTGGCACCATTGCCGCGTACGGTTGAAGCTGTCTTCAGCCTATCACGAACAAAGGACAAAGTCTTTCTTACGGTTGTTGAGAAAAAACGGTTGGCAAACTTCATCGCGAACAAACTTAGCGATATCATCTACGAGAAAATTGGTGACATAGTTGAAGCTCGAATCGCGCCCGAAACCCTGCGAGAGTTTCACGTGAAGAATCCTGAGGATACGAAAATTACTTTCTTCGACAACGTTGACATTCCCAATGTGGACAAACTGTCGCTCTACGGTCCAGATCTAGTGAACACGTCACTTTTCGAAGACTACTCCAAGCACGGCGACCTGTGGTATATAGTCGCTCGCGCAGGAAAGTACGGATACGTAGTCGGCATCACCCGCGACGCCTCAGTGACAGTTTTTAACCTCTCGAACAAAGACAAGTACCTCGAATACGTAGAACAAGAAATATACCCCATCGTTTTATGACTCTCGCGTACACATCAGCTTTAAAGCATCGCTAATAGCGCGTATGTATGTATGCGCGCGCCCAGTACCCGATTCCTTCAGTGTACGATCCAAATCCCGCACTTAAGAATTTAAGTTGCAATACAGAAAAATCGTGCACTACCTGATTACTTTGTTTCGAGTTTATCCTCTTTGAGGAATTGCAGATCTTCCAAGTGCACTACATCTTTGGTCCGAAGTAATAGGTAATAGTCAAAAACCTTTTTCATTCGTCTAGGAGCAAGGTCACTGCTGAATATCTTGTACATTCGAATTAGTTGTGGCTGAATGCGCAAGATGTCTGTCAAGGTAATCAAGCCACGGAGTCTTCCCTCTTCGACTATTGGGAGCTTCTTAATCTTTTTCTCGCACATGACTTTGGCGGCTTCCTCTATTTCCGTTTTCGGACTCACTACTACGAGGGGTTGTGACATGACATCACTCACCTTCAGGCCCCTGAGTTCTTTTGATCTTGCCAGACAGCGTTTCAAAAGATCTCTTTCCGTGATTATTCCTATTGGCTTGTCATTTTCTACTATAACCAAGCATCCAATCTCGTGTTCGTTCATCAACTGGACAGCCTGATCGAGTGATGCATCTTTCCTTGCAGTAATTACCTTGTCGACCATTATGTCCTGCGCTTCAAGCGACATAGAGATTCACAAACTGGTCGATTCTGCATAATAACCTATAAAGACTTATGAAATGATAATCATTATCTGCACTATTTCTTCTTAGATGCATTGATTCATTACAGAAGTTCTCCTAAAAACATTAGTGCACGCTGCTAAGAAAAATTGGTTTCAAACGTCAAAATCGTCAATAGAAGATAGGTCTAGAAGGTATAGAGGACAGGTCTATGTTGCTTTAAATCGTGGTTCTTCTTTCTTGGTGTTTCGGAGTTTTGCTTCTTGGCAGGCAGCAGTGCTCGTCGTTCTAACATGGAGATTATTGTGGCTATTCTCGAAGCTTGTCGGCTTGGTACTTGCAAAACTCAGGTGATGTACAAGTGCTGTTTGAATTTCAAACAGTTAGAAGGCTATTTAGAATTGCTATTGAAAACGAACCTTCTCACAATAGAGATTCACCATCGTTTTTTCATGCTCACGATCTCAGATAAAGGTAAAGGCTTTCTGAAAACATACCAAACGATGAAAACCATGATAGAGCAACCCTCATCGCGCCATCATCTTAAAGGATCTAGTTAGCTCTCGCAACAACCCATCACCGATAAGTTTACAATTTCCCTTGAGAGGAAGAAATAGAAGATATACATAGGGACCCGAGAACGTGAAGCAACAAAAATGGAAGAATTTTCCGATGCTCCAAATAGGATCCAAATCCCAAACCCAAACCACACGCACGGAAATGAGAGAAAGACAGAGAGAGAGCGTGCGTACCCACGAACACACGAACCGAGGTTTTGCGGAAAAGTTATCGCCAAATCGTGGGACTGATTAAGGTCGAATATGGGTAAGATTGATAGATTTCGAGTGAAGGTGACTATCGAAATGGACTCTTCAAAGTTGATGTTGACTGCTTTGAGATTCAACGACAGAATTAACCAGCAGGACCTAGAAGGTCTTGTTGAATTAATGACTGATGACCACGCATTCATAGACAGCGGGGGAAACGTCACCAAAGGCAAAAACGCTATGAAAGATGGTTGGAGAGAGTTCTTCAAGAAATACCCAGATTATAGAAACAAATTCACGAGCGTAACTGTACAAGATAATGTCGTTGTTATGATTGGGTATTCCACATGCTCTTTCAAATCACTGGAAGGCCCAAGCATTTGGACTGCTAAGATACGAAACGGATTTGTCTCGGAATGGAAAGTATCTTGGCTAAACGAAAGGTAGCAAGGTTGCTTGGGCTAAGAATCGAAGAAAGGTGACAGAACAAATTCTCTCAGTCTCTTCGAGCCAGTTTTTCCGTTCTACATGGCGGGGCAATTTCTTTGAAGATGATCTTCAATAAAGCATCTTTTTAGTAAAATCGTTAGGAGTAAGACAAAATGGATGAAACACGAACCCCTAACGACTTGCTCGATGCTCCAAATACGATCCAAAGCGCGCGCCAAGAGTTGTAGTATTTTGGTTCCAACGCGCGCGTGATATTTAATGCGTATTTGTGATGCTCACATAAACACTAATGCATATCAAGATTTGCTATTCATCTTTTCTTAGGGCCGAAAGGACATGGCGATGCAAAAAGCAACAATAGGAGCAGTCGTCCTGATAGCGTTCGCTTGCTTGATGATGAGTGCACTCGGCGCGCTTGTTGCGACCCAAACGATTTCCAGCACTGGAACTATCATAGCCGTGGGAGTAGGCATATACTCAAACAGCGGTTGCACAACTGTGCTTTCCACCATCAACTGGGGGAACATAAACCCTGGCAATACTACTACTTACACGATGTACGTGAAGAACACTGGCGACACTTCGGCAACGTTGAACATGACGACGAACAGTTGGAGTCCCTCATCTGCCTCGAGCTACATTAAATTGACTTGGAATCAGCAGGGGTCCGTGCTAACAGCTGGCCAAGTTGTCACAGCCGTTCTGACACTCTCGGTTTCGTCTAGCATTAGCAACGTTACAAGCTTCAGCTTCAACACAATCATAAAAGGAACGCAATGAGAACGCAAAAATATACAGCGAAGCGTCACTCCTTAATTCCCATAAATGATGCTCAAATATAGATGCAGCCGAACGACTGTTGAGCATTCCATATTTCCCTTTTTTCGCGCGCACGATCAATTAGCATCTTACCAGATTTTTCTTCAGATAGACTTCTATACCGAGAGCATGGTTGCTCCGGGATTGTGAAGATGGCGGTCTTGTGGCAAGAAGTGATTTTTGTCTATTCGCGCCTTGGCGCGAGGCTGTTTAACTTGGGTAGCCGATCTTTGGGCTAATTGCAGAAGGATTGGGGAACAATTCCTCGGCAGTCCGAGGTCTCCCGTCTTCGAACACAGTTTTTGGATACCACGTCGCGCCGAACGAGATGAAGCTCATCAGTATGGGAATCGTGTCTTTTCCCATCTTCGTCAACTTCCATCGTACCACTTTCGGCCTACGCTGAATGATAACCCGCTCAATTATGCCAGTCTCTTGCAGCTCTTTCAGCCGAAGAGTGAGGACCCTAGGTGTGAGTCCTGGAAGAGATCGTTTGATCTGATTAAATCTATCGATTTTCAGAAAGGCGATGTCTCTCAGGATGAGCAAGGTCCACTTCTTTCCCAAAACGCCCAGACTAATTCTAATCGGACAATTCTTGAATGCAACCGTCGGCAATAACGGTTTGTCTTCACCGACTCTTTTCAGCGCGGCTCGCACAGTATACATCTGGTTCCCTCTATATTTAAGTAGTATCATTAGTATACTGAGATACCATGAACGGTAATCGAACTCAGAAGACTAGGAAGAAAGCTCGAACGAAAACCACGTCAGGATCCTCATCAACAAGTAATTCAAGAAATGCTCGACGCCTAGAAATACGCAAGTTTGAGGCGGAAGCCAAAGAGATAGGCGAAACCTTAGGTTTGGAATGGGCACCGGTCGCAGGAAAGTTTTCGAGGGTTGCCGAAAGAACTGGAGATTACACTAGTAAGTTCAGTATTTGTGAAGCTTTGGACCTGGTTAAGCGCAAAAAGCACATTCTCACTCTTTCCAAAGTGAATT
>DATHCB010000072.1:0-30659 GCA_035319765.1 Bathyarchaeia archaeon | reverse complement strand
TGACAATGTTTATGCCAAGACCATGTCTCAAAAGCAATTCTTGAACTATGATCTGCTAGTCAAATGACCCGTGCTTGACACGCGCGATGGGTTGCCTCTATCTGAGCGCGTGCACTATGAGATTTATATCCGCTCTATCTTGAATACTACTGGTCTTAGACCGTCAAGGCAGCAGTTGATTGCTACGCCTTTTTCCTTGAACCATGGTAGATTTCCGCCAAACATCAAGAGCCGCACGCTCGAGTATATTGAAACCCATGCAGAATTGCAAAAGCCATCGGGCATCTTCATACTATCCAGGATGAACTCTTGCCCATCCTTCGCGCGCGAAAACGAATTTAGGCGCAGCCCTTGGCGCTAAGGTGTCATTGGAGTTTTTGTGTTCTCTAGCTCCTCAAGGATTCCTCTTAGGAGAGTTTTGTTCAGCTTGATAAGCTCTTTCAATTTTGCTTTTCCAGTCGTCGTCCACATGGGCCCAAATTCTCCTCTCTCAAGTCTATCCAAGGATGCTAAGGAGGAGTTAACTTCCTTTCTGAGGTTTTCGAAATTTGACACTTCGACTTTCTTTCCAAATAGGAGTATTCTGAAATATCCAAACCGGTCAAGACTGTCTGCATCCTGCAGAATCTTGGCCTCCAACGTTTTGGGGTTAGGTTCTGCCACGTGGGTTTCAACCGCATAAGCTACGTCTTCGATAAGGTCCTTGTCATACGCATTTTTCTGTAGATAGTCTCTGGCAATCTCTGCGCTCTCGATTCCATGCTTTCGATAATCTTCGCAGATAAAATGCGAAACATCGTGAAACAACGCTGCAATAACGCATTTTTCCTCATCCGCTCTTTCTTCATTCGCCAAACGTTGCGCCCAGCAACCTACGCGTTGGGTATGTTCCCAGCGATACCGAGGTCCCCAAGCAGTTTCCAGGTCTTTACTACCAGTTTTGAGGAGATAATCATGCACGAAATCAGCGATTGTCACAATATTATCGGTCATAGTATGTCGTCTGTTCGTTAGATTTTATTAGTCTTGTCGCATTAGTCGAGGGTTAGCGTGTATTTGCCTTATTCGATTCGTGGTTTCACGCTTCGTGTGCTAACCATTCTATCATTGTTTTGCCGCAGCTTTTGTTTTGTGAACTTTGAATTCATTTTTTCATCTTATCGCGCGCGCTAGATGGTTCAGATATTCGAGATAACTGCCGCAGAAAACGAAAAAACACCAAGCGAATACTGGAACTATGTGAAAGAAAAAGACCAAACAGAGAAAAAAGGCTAGTATTTAGTTTTGCCGAAAAGCTATAGATGAACCGAACCATGCAATAAACCAAAGAAGTTTCGATATGTATGGAAGAATATTATAGAAAACGAGCAAAAGGATACGATGAAGAGCTTTATCAAGCAAGGAAGTTTGGTCGACAAGAAGAAATGCAATGCATAGCAGATTTTTCAAAAGAAGTATTGAAAGCTAGAAGAGTCCTTGACGTTGCTTGTGGAACTGCGTACTGGACGCAGATTGTGTCAGAAACAGCCGAAAGCATAGTTGGAACAGATTTTGCCGAAGAAATGCTCGAAATTGCAAGGAAGAAGCATTTTATATGCCCAGTTTCTTTCCTCAAAGCTGACGTGTTTAAACTGCCTTTTAGGAAGGACTCATTCAACGGGGGAATGGCAGATTTCTGGCTTTCCCACGTACCAAGAGAGAAAATTGAATCCTTCTTAGAAGACTTTCATCACTTATTGGCGAACAAGTCATCAGTAGTTATGGCAGACAACATCTACATCGCTGGCATCGGTGGGAAATTCGTCCAAAAAAAGAACGACATTAACACTTATAAGATGAGAAAGTTGGAAGATGGAAGTGAACATATGGTTTTAAAGAACTACTTTTCCATTGATGAACTCATTGGGATTTTTGCTAGGCACACCAGAGAGTTTGAAAGAAAGAACATCTTCTATGGCAGGTACTACTGGTATCTGTCTTACAGATTGAAGTGAGAGCTGTCAATAGAGAATGCGACTTCTTCGAAGCGCGCGGTAAACTTTACCCCCAAACCCCAAAACTACTTACTCTCTAACTTACACTCTTACCTACTTACACGCACTCACAACGCGCGCAAGAAGGCTAATGCAGCATGGTTGATTTGAACAGGCAAAACTTGGAGGTTAAGGCTGTAACCTTCGACTTGTGGGAGACTCTGCTCTTCGAAGAAGATGGTTCTGACTTGGAGAGAAGGGCTATTCGCTGTAATAGGCTCACTCAACTGTTGAACAGATTCGGCTTGGCCGTCTCGGTTGAAGAAGTCGAAGCTGCTTTAAAAGAGACTGTTTCCGCTATGATGAAGATCTGGGACAAGAACAGGGATGTCCCTCATCTTGACGTGATTCGTATCTTCTTCAAGTATGCGTCGAGGGGAAGACTAAGCTTAAAGAGCGAGTGGCTTAACGAGCTCAGCAAGGCCTATGTTTCGCCTCTTTTCGAGGTTCCACCGTACTTGAATCCGGACGCGGATGAGGTGCTCGAGTGGCTGATGAAAGAGAAGAAACAGGCTGGCATTATTTGCAACACGGGAATGACGCCTGGAGCCGAGCTGCGGCGGTTTCTTTCTCAAGCAGGAGTGGCGAAGTATTTTCGTGTGATGGTATTTTCGAATGAGGTGGGCGTTCGCAAGCCAGATCGAAGAATATTTAGCCTTACCGCAAGGGCGCTGAATGCAAAGCGGAGGGAGATCGTTCACGTTGGGGATAACCTGAAGACCGATGTTTGGGGTGCCAAGAGTGCAGGGTTCTGGGCGGTCCATCTTTCAGGCACCGAAGGGCGAGACAAGATTGCGGAGTCTGATCCGGAATCGCTGGTTTCGCTTTCAAGAAATCTCGGCAGCCTGCCAATTGAACAAGTTCAGCCAGACAAGACCATACCGTCCCTATCGATGTTTAAACAGACCATCGAAGAGTTGGAAGCGAGTGTCTAGCCCTTGGCGACAAAGAAAGCGCGCGCATTAGAAGTGCTCATATGACACGATTTCATCCATCGGCTTCCTGGATGGGGACTTGGTCTCGCCGTTACCGTGTCCAAGTTGGATCATGCAGGCGATTCTGTCCATCTGGCTTCCTTGCAGTATTTTTTTCAATTCCTCTTCTTCGTCTCTGTTTAGAAATGTGTATACGCAGCTACCGAGCCCTTCGTCTGTAGCGGCTAGCAGCATGTTTTCGACGGCCATCCACACCGACCCCGAAACGAGTTCATCTCTCACGCCTTCTGCAAGTCGGTAGGACACGGCAATCAGAATCGGGATGTCTTTCATGCCGGATTTGTCCCATGATCCGCCCCGAGCGGCCAGATATTTGGCTCTTTCAGGCGAGAATTGCATCCAATGCTTCTTGCTGAAGCTAGTGCAGTTCTGTGCGATTGCGTTTTTTGTCTCAGGAGCGGTGACAATTATGAAACGCCATGGCTGGCAATTGCCTGCGGAAGGAGCCCAGCGTCCCGCTTCAAGGATACGGCGCAAAGACTCTTCTGCCACACCGTCCTTCAAGAACTTCCTAATGCTTCTCCTTCTATTCACGACTTCTTTGAACTCCAATCACAACCCTCCTACTGAACATAGGGCGTGTTCTATACATTTGTATTCCAGTAACAGCTATTTCTTCACTCTGTCGAGATAGACTATGATAGTTTGCCCAAGTTCTTGCATATCATCGCGCCCTTCCTTTTTCTATTTTTGTTGGGCTGGAGACTTGGTAGGTTTTGATATACGAAGTAGGCCGTGAAGAACCCGTATGGCCGCGCGCGCTTTCAGTGGCGATGAGAAAGCCTGAACAAGAAGCCAATGTGACGGGAATAAGCCATGAATTGGCTGTCAAGGAAGAGAAGCTGAAAGAAACAGACGATGCCATACAGAAGCTTTGCCATGATGAGCAAGTGCATGTAGCCAAAGAGGCTGATTATACTAACGAGGAAAAAGCGCGCGCTTGAGAGATCCGCGCGGGGTCTTTTTGAGAGGTTCAACCTAGCGTACTCTGACATCAAGATTGATGATGACTACAACATCTCCGTAATAGGACTCTCGGGAGAACAGGATATCGACCAGATCAGCGGCGGAGAACGCGTCGCCTTAGCAATCGCCTTCAGACTAGCCATAGCACAGGTTTTGTCTGGAAAAGTTGAGACCATCATAATGGACGAACCCACAACTCACCTGGACGAGGAAAGAAGAAAAGAACTCGTAAACATACTAAGCTCCTTCTTCAAAGAAGGCGGCAGAATCATACCCCAAATGCTCATAACAACGCACCATCCAGAAATCGAAAACGTAGCAGACGTCATCTACACTGTGAAGAAGGAAGAAGGCTACTCAATCGCGGAATTGGCAGCCGTTCCGGAAGAGAACGCCTGAACTATTAGCGCGCACTCCCAAAACCGGGTGGGAAGGGCTTAAACGCTTGGATAGAGCATGAAGGTGACGTAATTAATGTGGAGTTTGGAGTGTCAAGTAGCGATTTTCCAACACATCATACTGATGAACAGAAAAAAGATTGCAGCCTGATTGTTTGTTGGAGAGATAATTCAAGGAAGAAACGGGCGCGCGAGAGTCCAGAAACAGCCTTGGGCTATCAAGAAACTTGTGGACGTGTTACTTGGCCTCCTCGATAGTCCAGGGATCAACGGTAACCAGAAGTTACTCGGAGAAGTCTTAACTGACATCTACGGTAAGGCTCCAGGATATGACTTCACAAATTGGGGCCGTAAGAAAGATGGCTGGTTCTTTCCGGATCAAGCGAGAGTGCAGAGAAGAATCAAGGACTTGAGTGACCACTACAAGAGCTCCAATGCCTATGGATGGACTAAAGACTTGGCGAAAGAAATGGCTAAGATATCACAGCCCGGAAAATCAAGCAAAGTCAAACAGGAAAGAAAGGATACTTTAGAACAGGAAGAATAGAAGAAGTGCGTACACAGTAAAGAATAATTAGCTATTTTTACATAAGCCTTATGGGGAAAAATATGGCTCCATCTTCGGGGAAGGAGCATCTTTAGGTGCACACGACAAGCCTTCTAGAGATAAAGATGTCGTATCGATATTGCTTGGCGCTTTTGTTGCGTATCTGGTAAAAGAGCTACTTGATAAATTGGTAGAAAAAAGATATGAGATTTGGAGCAGAATGATCATACTGCTCAACGAACTTCGAAGAAAAAAGGATACGGTGTTGATCGTAAATGGGGTCACTTCGCCTTTTCTTTGTGAAGCCTTTTTATCTTATTCATACGCGCAATCATTATCGCTCACTGCCTACGTTCCTCTATTATTTGCAGGACTAGGAATTTCATTATTATCGTCACTCGTCATAAGTCTCCTATTGTTCAGACCGGACAAACCCTCTTGGAACCCCTCACGACGTGAGGAAGTGTGTACTTTTGTAATCACGACAATATTCCCTGTCATGATCCCCTTCACAGTATTGGACTACGTTGAAGGGCATAGCAAAAGATGGGAAATTCCTATAGTCAAAATCTCTCCCTACTTGAAAAGAGATGGTCGCAGGTGTATTAATGCTGAATGGTGTTACGCTGCTCCCATGAGCGAAGAGTTCTGTAAACTGAACGGTAGCCCAAGAACCGGCCGTAACGTTCGCGCAACCTCTGGGTTCTGGATAACGTCTTTCCAAAACTCTTCTGAACTTGACAACAATCTTCGCTTCCAGTTGGTCACTTTACGAAAGGCTCATTGTTACTCTTCCACAATGGTCTTTCAGTTATTCACTTCTTCTTAAAACAGGTGGGGGCGCGCGTTAATGTGATGCTTCATTAACTCGCTACTCTTTTCTCCAAATAGAAGGAGGTACTCTATTCTGATAGGTTAAGATTATGCTAAGAATGTCCTGATAATGCTCATTTGCTTCGTCCTTATCTTTGAAAGGAATTATCGGATAAACACTCTCTACCATTATAGGCTTTCCCTCTTCAAGTTTGAACTTTGTCCTTATTTGCAGAAACTTGGTTAGAGTTGACTCATCTTCAGCTATGAGCATCTTGAAAGCAAGATCTGCTAGCAAATCTGCCATAGAATTACCATTCTTAAAATGTATCTCTTCAAATCTTAGGTCCGCAAAGAATCTAAAAAACATAAACTTCAATGCACCCAAGGATTCATACATTTTCTTAGACGCATTAGGCAGGTCATTCTTCTCTATGGATGCTCTTGCCTCAAGCATTGTATTTCTTATTGGAACATCATGTATCATGTCTTCTAGGTTGAGTGAATCGTAGTCAATATCATAATAGTTCTTGTAACTCCACTTCAAAAAGTCACCAGTTATTCTCACGTAGAATCCAACGTCGTCGATATCTGGAATTATATTCTGATGTTCTGCATCATTTCTGATTTTATTGAGTTGTATAAGACGCTGGAAATATGGGATATTTTTCTTCTGATTAACCTTTGGCGCAATTTCGTCAAAGCCTATTTTATGCAAAGCATTATTGAATGCCATGTCCTTGGCTTGTTCTCTTATTATCTGTTCCACAACGTAATGACTGTTATGAATGGCTAACAACAAGTGAATCTTAGACTTGATTTTGGAATGGGACAGGCCATGCTGATAAATCAATTTCATATTGATTAAGAAAGGTTTTATCTCTTCTTGAGTCAACACTTACTCACTATTTTGACTAATTCTTTTGGTTCTGCTATAAGTTTTCTCTCAAAAAGCCAATAAAGAGAAGTGTGAACAATAGTCCTTTCACTATAGAGGATGGAGATATTTGAGAATCTCTCCGATAATGCTTGGATTTAGACCAACTATAGTGAGCACTACTGCAACAGCTATGACGATTATCTTGAAAACAAAATTTAATGTCTCTTCAGGGTTTTTTAGGAGCCAATCGAGGAAAATGTTTCTTTCGCAAGGGAGAAGCTCGATCTTTGGATAGATGTTTCTGAGTGCTTCAAGGCATGTTCTTGTTCTTCCTAACATCCATTCTCTAATACTTATTAAGTCGTTTGAAAGGTCTCTATTTCCTTCCAAAAACGTCCAGCTGAAATTATATATCAAATCCTTGCGTGATAATCGAATATTTCCAAATTCGAACAATTCCTCAATTCTTTTAGCAAGTCGTCTCCAATATCTCTGTGCTTCATGGAAATTATTGATGGAAGAAGAAAGCATTTCGAACAATATAGTTATTTCACCTTCTTCGGTCAAAGGCCTATCGAAAATCAGGAATAACGGCACCATGAACAGAAATACAGCTATTGACAATAGATAGTATCTTGGATTGTGAAATCCAAATGCATATACAGCATAGAAAAGCATCAAAAGAAACGTCAAAACAGGAATAGCTATTCGCCACTAATAAGAGAATTCAATTTAGAGACGATGGTTCTTTTCATTAAAATGACTGGTTAAAAAGTGATTTCTTCTCACTAGGATTATTATGAGGATTGTAGGAAGAGCAAACCAAATTATGTAAGGTATAGATGACACTATCGAGACAATCCGAGGAGCAGATGCCACGACGAATAATGACAGAGCAAGTCCACAAGTCCAACCGTACAAGAAGACCTGAAGTGCTAACCCAAAAATGTCTGACGCTTTTAATTTCCTGACGAAATTATCTTTTGACTCTCCTTTGTCTGTATAAATCTTAGTCTTGTTGTCAGATTTCACGTGTAAGAGTAGTTAGGTCGTTCTATTTAAGAAACCACCTAGCTTCTTCGCTACTTTAACATTCAACAAAAAGGGCTTAACACCACGCAAAGAAAAGAGCGCGCGCTTTAGTGAAAAAAGTTCGAGTGCAGAGTAAAGAGGGAGAATATAATGTGAACTGAGGCTCTCTGCTCTCTTGCCTTAATAACAAATATCTGTTCTCTGTTTTTAAGAGCTGTGAAACGTGAAACAATTGTTCATAGCAGGACTTATCCATCAATCACGACAGATTTAACAGTGCCCTATTAACATACATCTTATATTCAACTTATAATAGATGTTGCACCAAGGGTTAAAACTATGCCAAATATAGATCTTGATGATCTTGCACATGCCCTTGACGACTTGAGAAAAGACTTTGAAAAGAAACTTGCAGACTTAGCCAATCAGGCAAAAATATCCGTGGATGATTTTGAAAAAGCATATAATAATGCGGTAGACACGGCGGTGAGCAAACTTAAGCTCGAGACCTCACAGGTTATAGAAACGAAGTCTAACGCCGATGGCAAAGTATGGTACAAAACTACGATTGAAGCATTAGGGTCAATAACAAATGAGTGGCCAACGGAAGAACCTAGTTCGGATGACCTTTATTGGAAAACACACAAAGAACAAGTTGATAATGCCTTATCTATGAGAAAAGATGTACTGCTCAAAATTATTGAAACAATAGGTAGCACCATTAGTGGTCTAATCAATCCAGGAAAGAGCTCAACTTCTTAGAAGCAAACACAATTCTCACTCGTTAACAAAACAAAAATCAAATGTAACCAGAATGGCGGCTGTAGTCCTACTTACGCTCCTGTAGCCTATGATAAATCAAGTCAAAGAGTTCGTATCTACGAACGATAAAAGTGCACTAAAACTTATTAGCTGAGTCAAGAGATAAAATTTACGAGGACAAAATGGTTATCTTAGCTGTTTCTGACATTCACATCGGTTATTCACAATCAAACGCTAGCCTGTTTAACACGTTTCTTCGAGAAACAAAAGACAGAAGCGACGTTGACATGCTAGTGATCCTTGGTGACTTTATCGATATGTGGAGAAGAGACGTAAGCGGGCTCTTCCTAGAAAACCATGAAATCTTAGAATCGCTTCTTGCATTGAAACAAAAACTTGCATTAAAACAAAAAATGCCGGTCCGTTACGTCGTAGGGAATCACGATTATCACTTACTCAAGCTTACCCGTGAGAGCTACCCTTTCAAGTTTGAACCAGACCTTCAATATCCTACAAAAGATGTAAATTATGTGTTTAAACATGGGTGGGAGTTTGACGACGAACAGCAGGGGCCCATTAAGGAATTGCTTTGCGATAATCTATCAGATGAAGCCGGGCAAGTAAGATCCGACATCTGGACATGGATCACTTCTCGATCTAAGGACTTAAAACTCATTGAAGAGGTTATTAAACAAAATAGCGAAAAACGCTTCTCTTTCTTTAATAAGAACAGCGAAAGAACGAAATACTTCCAGCGCCTGTTCGCTCCACCAAAAGACAGAGTATCAGCTGCTTTTAATGGGGTAGAGAAAAAAGCTGCCAAGAGCGTGAAAGAAGGGGAACTGCTTGTTTTTGGTCACACCCACCGACCGTTTGTCAGCACAGACAAGAAATTGGTGAATACTGGGTCGTGGGTTAGCGATGAAGAAACCTATAACACCTATGTGGAGCTTGATGGAAAGAAGATTCGCCTAATGCGTTACGGTGTGGGCGATATCACTCAAGCTATGACGAAAACAATTTAGCAAAAAAATATGCACATTAGCATTCGCTAGTAAGTGGGCGCGCTGAACAATCCTCATTAGTTTCCGCCTCAAAAAAGGAAGCGCAGCATTCATAAATTCAAACAAAATCAATTGCACTCTTGAAGGTTAACCCTAGATGAAAAAATCTGAGTGGTCCCATACTTTTCGAATAATGAAGCGTCTTTACTTGACTGAGCTTGTTTTCATCGCTGACAATCTGAGCCAAGATAGGGCTAAGTGGAGATATGATAAGCGCAAGAAAAGCAGTGTTGCTGAAGCTATCGCTTCTAACGTGAAAGAGGAGGAATTGGCTCAAGTATTACAGCAAAGCTGTGGAAAGAGAATGCCTTCTGGAGATACATTTCCCGACTTTGTTCAATTTGAGGATGTAGTTTTTGGGCCTCTAGGATTTCTTAAATCCCCAGTAGAGAGGCATCAATATGATTCGGAGATAGTTGCCGATATACTGACTAACTATGTAGAAGGAGAGAATTTTCTTGAAACATTGGCAGATGAGTTTCAACGCAAGATGCCCGAACAGATTCTCCAAACAGCGAAGAGCAAGGATGGAGTTAACAAGAAACTCGCATTGAAGCAGTTGGTCTTGACTTACTTAACTGACGAAGAGATTTGCAATACGGCAAATCAACTCCTTGGAAAAGACAAGATAAAGATAGCATTGCAAGATCTCTATGAGGACATTGAAGGGTCATGGATAGTAACTCGTTACGGACTCGCCATAAGAAAGCTAAAAGAGGAGTCTATAAACAGACTAGTAAGTCTCGCGAGACAACACTATGGAGAACATGACTTAGAGCCCGAACTGAGAAGTTATTCTGGAGATTTTCCGACCAGACTTCTTGAGTTTTGCATAAAGGAGAACCCTGAAACTATTTTGCGTAAACTATTTGGCGTTCCTGAATTAAGAAAAATAGCAAAGAATTTTGGTTTTGTGGTAGACAAAATCGAAAGCGTTGACCAGATTACTGCTCTCGTACTGCTAGGGCTTGGTTTTGACGTACCTCCACCCCTTGCAGGGGTGACAGCGTCTTTGAAAAGCATCCAAAAGTTGCAGAAAGACCTGTCGGAATCTCGTGATGTCGGATGGCGATCAGGAATCATGTCCCGCGTTTTTGTGGAGATGGAAAGAATTTTGCGCGATCTCGCGCACTTCTATATCGCTTTTCTTTGGAGAGAACGGTTGGACGATCTGCGAGAGAGAGTTGAGGAAGAGAGGAAAGAGCTCACTGCTAGGCAGGTTAAACTTAAAGTCTTAGATGTTTTCGTAAGGAGGAAGTTCAAAATCACAAAGCCTTTTGAGAGACTGGGTTTTGGAGATCTACTCAACTTATTGAAAATAATTGACAAGTGGGGCCAAGAAAGTACATCTTTGAAAAGAAAAATGACACGGTCGTTTAGTAGAACGCGAATTCTGGAGAAAAAAGAAATAAGACTGCTCGACAGTATTTCACCATTTCGTTCAAGTTTTGCGCATACGAAAGACTATCCGGGAGATGAAAAATGCGACGAGATCATTAGATTAATGGAGGATTTAGTGGAGAGGATTCGTTCGAGTAAGATTAGCCCGTTGGTTATGAGAGTTAGCAGAGAAGTCAGGGACGAATATGGTAAAAGCTATGCAGAATGTGTCGACGAGAACGGCGATCCATGGTTACTATATACTGATGAATATCTGGAAACCTCACGACCCTATTTTGTGTATTCAAAAACTCCTAATATCGCCGTGAACCCGGTAATTGTTGAGAAGCTGTTTTAAAGTCTATTCATGGGTCCGAAGTGTCCCATGTGTCGAAATGCAGCACGCACCGACCGGTGAAAAGTTGGACAGTGCTGGTTTTGAAGGTTACTGAAGTGACAGGAATTATATACTTTACAAGACATGGTATAATCCATATAATGTGATACTGAGATGGTAAAGAACCTTTTACTCGTTGAACTAACAACCAAGCATTGGCCAATACCTAGTATGCTTCTTGGGCTAGGAGTTTACCTTATAGGATTTTTAGCGTCTTTTTCGTCAGAAAATGGGCCAAGTCTATTTTTGCAGAACTGGTTTTTCCCTTTAGCTTCCTTCGGGATTTTTTGGGTTTCTTTCTTGTGGGTATGGGGATTTGGATATGTAAGAAAGATAATGGACGAGCTTGCTAAAGTCCTTGACATAAAGAAGACCACACTTGAAAAGGAAAATCAAAATCTCATGAAGAAGCTAACTAGCGACAAAAGAACTCTTCTCTGTGCGTCTCCTGGATTTGTCTTAGTGGTTTATCTCATATCCCCATTAAGGAAAGTCGTATTGGCCTATCCTTTCAATGAAGCTCTTTCGAATCCTATTGCAACAGCTTATACAGCACTCGTGGGTTTTTTGGTACTCTATCTGATTCTTGCAAGTGCTTACCTTATGTCTGAAGGGATTTTATTCTTGAGGAGAATAACGAAATTTCCCGTGAAAATGAAGTTTCTTCAAGTTGGAAAGAGAGTTAGATTCACCAAACTCAATAATTTCATAATACTCGCAACATTGGGGTGGTACGTAGGCGCTTCCTTAACGCTGACGGTTCGTTTTCTGACCTCAAACTTGGAACTGCTGGGTTTTCTCTTCTTTGTAATCGCGTTTGGGTTGTTCTTCTTTTTTGCCCCTGAGTACTTTCTCCACGAATCAATCGTTGCTTCAAAAGAGGAATTACTTTCGCAAATAGAGGCAGAGTTTTCTTCGAAAACAAAGCTTCCCATTCCACCAGGACATAATTCAGCAGAGGCGCTGTTACTGTGTACAATGTTTGAACGTGCAAGCGAAGTCAAAGAATGGGCATTCGAGACTGACCACCTAATTCAAATGTTAACTTCAACCGTAATTCCCATCGGGACCGTCGTACTTGAGATTTTGTTGAGACCATGACAACGTAATGAGAATACAATAATTCTCAGCGCTAGAAAACTTATTAGAAAGGTTCCAAATGCCTATACTCAATGCCTGAAAATGACCATTTCAATAGATTAAATTCCTACTTCACAAAGTCTAGACGCGGTTATGACATATTCCTCTGGGGTGCAAAGCACTTTGGCTACTATCCGATTGGTGTGAGAGTTTCAGAAAAGCAAGCACAATCGTTGATGCAAGATTTGATTGGGGAAAAGGTACACCTCCAAAGATCGGACAGAGTCCTAGACGCTGGTTGTGGCCAAGGGGTAGTGACTGTTTATTTAGCAGAGAGATACGGTTGCAGAATTGAAGGTATTACGGTGCTTGAGTTTGAAACTGAAGAAGCCATAAATTTAGCGCGTAAGCATGACGTTTCAGACTTGGTTGACTTTTCCTTGATGGACTATGCAGACATGACTTTTTCAGATGCAAGTTTTGATGCTGTCTACACCATGGAATCCTTGTCTCATGCCGTAGACGTAAAAAAAGCTTTGAGTGAGTTGTTTAGGGTTTTGAAAAATAAAGGCAAGATCGCACTGTTTGAGTACACGATAGCTGATGATAACGCCTTTTCAGAATCTGAAATGGAAGTGTTGGACAGGATCATCAATCTGTCGGCAATGGACGGTCTAAAGCAATTTAGACATGACAAATTCAGTTTTGTCATGAAAGATGTGGGCTTTCAAGACGTCAAAATTGAAAACATAACTGAAAATGTGGAACCATCTCTTAGACGTCTGAGAAATTACGCATTTATCCCGTATTACTTTGCTAAGCTAGTTGGAAAAGAGAAGAACCACCCAAACAGAACAGCTGCAGTTGAGTTCTACGAGATGGGAAAGAAAGACCTCTTTAGATATAACATAATTACTGCAGAGAAATGATGTTATGCGATAAATGCCGACGCGCTAATGGAAAAACCTAACAACGATTCGACCCACCGCACGCCGGCAACAGCGTTGATTTCTATCACGATATAATATCTGTTTTGCAGATGAAAGCAAAGAGAGATGAAATGGACAAACTCGAGTGAAGTCTTCTATTTCAGTTTGTCCCGTAATTTTCTTTTGTCTTCTTCTTCCTTAGTCGTCTTTCGTTCCTCTCTTTGCTCAACTTGCCTCTTATATTGTTCCCATCGTTGATTGGTCGCATTAACCAATCCTTTAACCCATTCTATTTCCTCTTTCAAATTGTCATGTGTCGATGTAACTACTCCTAGTTTGTTTCCACTCACGCTTACTGGTCTTTTCATATTGTATATGCTTGTTTGGTGTTCATTGACAAAAATCTGCACCCAAACATCATCTGGTACTGAATCCAACTCAAGTTCAGCTGTGTAAGCTTCTTCAAATTCGTCACTTTTGTACATTTTAAGTTTATCTGGGTCGAAAGGTTTCAGATTCACTTTTCCCATTTGTACATATCCCCTCAACTTTCAGTAAGATTCTGTTTCTGATTTTAAGCTTTTTGATAGATCAAGATTGACCATACGAAACTACCACATGTTTTACCGAGATTTCACGAGAACAGAGATTCATGACATGCTGAATGCTAGTGGTTTCTCCTTCGATGGGAATTTCAAGTTTCCAACTGCTGGAGGAAATCAAGCTTATGCTTTCGTTGCTGATGGAGCTATACTTATTGACAAAAGTTTAGGACTAACGGAGCAGCTGGAAAGTGTCATAAAAAGAGAATTGAAAATCGTTAAAAGAAAGACGTGGAAGACAAAAAAAGAGGAGAGCGACCCATCCAAGAGAGTCTATGAAGCCGCTGTTCCAAAAACCATTACAAAATTGAAAAGCATCAACGTACTGGAAAATTACTCCCGGGAGCTTGATACAATTCGTCCTGGAAAATCAGATGCCTCCAAGTACCATGATCTCATTTTCAATATTCTTAAAACCGTCTTTGATGGCCGATTGAGAAGACCAGAAAAAGAGGAATACCTGGCGGGCGATACTCAGAGAGTGGACATTACTTTTCAAAATCGGAGAGAAAATGGATTTTTCAAACAATTGGATGAAGGATATCACATTACCTGTCCCAACATCTTTGTCGAATGCAAGAATTATAATGGAGACCTGGGTGGTCCCGAGTTTGCTCAAATTCAAAGCAGATTGAACGAAACGAGAGGCCAATTTGGCATTATTGTCTGCCGTAACATATTGGATTTGAGGAAGGCCAAAGAACGTCAGGATAATCTGAAGAAAGATAAGAAATACGTTATTGTTCTTACGGATCAGGATATCAAGAAACTCGCGAAACTAAAAATGAGTGGAAAGGAAGATGAAATAGACAATCTCCTAGAGGACAAGTTCAAGAAACTAACTTGAAGACCTCGATCTGTCTTTCCAACCTCTGCTCTTGTAGTATCCCTCTTTTGCTTCTTCACTTCTTCTGCCTCGCTTCCGAGTCAATATGAAGTTGAAGTTGCTGTTCTTCGAAGGCTTTTCTAGATCGAACTTCCCAGTCATCCTATTCCTTTCGAAGTATCTCCAAGTACTCTCGGTCCAGACCTTTAAGATGACAAGTGTAGCAATATTGCTCTCCATCGTGGAAATCACAAACCTTTCCACAACCTCTGCAAGGTCTCTTCTCCCAGAGACTGAATATCTTACATTTAGGATCTTGAATCGCGTAGTCTTTACGCGCCATTCTTGCGCTTCCTCGATCGGCAACTCTCGTTCTCTCAAATAGGCTATTAATTCAGGTTTAGAGTTCCAACAGTCTTTACAGATGTTGAATGTAATCCAAGGCAAGTCGATAAACCTGATATCCTCTATCTCCGTGTAGGCTCTACAGAGATCACAGAGTAAGACTACAGTTACCTTGGAATTAGTCATTTTCTAGGTTCCCTCATCTGAGCCCAGAACATGCAATGTTTAAAAGTGAGCTCGCAAGAGGATCATGTTCTGCCTTTTCTTGAGGTTGTCTGTTGCCTTAGGCCAGTTTGGTTCTTCAGTTGTTCTGATGAGTTCAAGCTCACATTTTAAAAGGTCCAGTACGGTCTCTGCTCTAGAATTTTCGCGTTTCAGTGCTTCTTCCGCCCAGGATCTCAATTCTTGGTCACCTCGCATGCTTTTCAACCACGCAATGTCGCTTTCATCGAGAATAAATGAATGGAACAGCCATTCTGCGAAGTGGTCCATGACTTCGTATTGTGCAAGTTCGTCGTCCCAAGTGTCATAGACAATATTTTGCCAACGCTTTGCCTCGGCAGCTAGGAACTCTCCAATCTTAATTCTCTCTTCTAGGTAGGGCAGTTTGCCTAAGATCAGGGGAAGAAGCTTTGTCCAATGTGCGGCTGCTTTTCGTAAATCTGCACCGCATGCGACGGATGCGAGTAGGCCTTTTAACGTGAGTCTGTAAGCTTTTGCGTTTACTCCTTTCACGTTTTTGGCTTCGCTAAACAGGATGACAAACTGCAAGCGCAACGCGGTCTTGATGATCTGCTGGACGGTTGAGTAAGCCATGCCGGTACCCCTCTCGATTTGGTACGCGTTTGCAGGTCCACATTCAGCTAAGAGCTTCAATACTTGAGTTTGTCTCGACGTTAGCTTAATACTATCATTTTTTGTGTTAGGTGAAACCATAGTATCACATTCTGATGATAGTATCGTGGTTCTATGGTATATATTTAACGGTTTCTACAACATTACGAGAAGGTGACATAATGAAATATAAACTGGAAATAGTCGCCGCAATGGATCTAGAACTATCAGCATGTATCATGACCTATGTGGATTGGAATAACTCGACTGGAAAGCTACAAACGCGAAGAAAAGAAAGCTTCCATTCTATTCGTGGAAGTTTTCAATGTCAGAAAAAAATTTTTCCAGTGATCAGTCTGGAGATGATGTTGTTTTGGGAAAGAAGCTTGCGTTGAGTTCTGTTCGGAGTCGTAAGGTCACCAGAATACCGTCACAAACCACCTACAAAATAACGGTGTACCTGCGTGCGTTTAGAATCGTGCCGGCTGAGAAGAGGATAGAATACATAGAAATGCTGGATGGAGTGATCAAGCGGTTGCTTACGATGATTAATTCTAAGAAGACGAAGACTCCTGTGCGTTTGAAGTGTATGATGGTATTCAACTATCTGATCAACACGAGCTACAATATGATCACAGATGTGGAGGTAGAAGAACTTGAACGACAAACTGCGGAGCTTGAGGAAGAAGCGAAACGCTCTGCTACAGAAGATAGCGATGATGAAGAAGAGAATAACCCTACCTGAAGACCCCATAGAATTAGTGCGGAAGCTCTTCTGCTTCAGACCTTATGAGTATCAGGCTCGGCTGTTGAGAGAAGAGAAGAAACGCATAGCCGTACGCTGGAGCAGACAGGCAGGAAAGACCACGTGCATAGCTCTACGGGCTATAACATACGCCATAACACACCCGAACACGCTTACATTAATCGTGGCACCATCGCTTAGGCAGAGCATGATAACACGCGACCGAGTACAAGATTTTCTCATGAGCATGCCCCGGGAATATCGAGTAGCGCTTATTGATAAGCTGCAGAGAACGACGATACGCTTCACTAACGGCAGCCGCATCGTCGCTTTGCCTAATAGTCCACAACTGCTCAGGGGTTATACTGCACATCAGGTAATCTGCGATGAAGCTGCATTCTTCAAAGACGACCAACTCGTCTTCTACAACGTATTATACCCCATGCTGAGCACGACTGACGGCATATTAATTGCTTCTAGCACACCATGGAGCAAGGACAGTGTTTTCTACAGAATGTGCCAGAGCCCAGAGTTTGAACAGTTCGTAACCAACTGCGAACAAGTCAAAGAAGCAGGCCTCATAAAACAGGGCTTCATAGACGAAATGAAAACGCTGCTGCCCCAAGAACGCTTCCAGCGAGAGTTTATGGCCGAATTCGTCGAAGACATCGACGCTTGGCTAACCCAAAGCCTCATCGTCAGGTGCGTAGACAGCAAACTGCAACCCTACGAATTTCTGGAAACACCCAAAGGCGAATTCTACATAGGCGTTGACTTCGGCAAAGAAATGGACCACAGCGTAGTACTGGTGGCACAAAAAACAGCCAAGGCTTTACAGATAGTGCATGTGCATCGGTTTCCGTTGAAGACCGAGTACGCCAGCGTAATCGGCTACACAAAGAGCCTATTGGATCGTTGGCAAGAAGTTAGAGCCGTCTACGCTGATGTCACTGGCGTTGGAAATTACATAGTTGAAGACATGTTCCGAAGCGGCATCCAAAACGTAACAGGCATACTGTTCACAGTTCAGAGCAAAGAGGAAATGGCTAGTATAATGAGAGAAAAAATGCGCCAAGGCGAAATCCACATACCATACACTCCAGCTAACAAGAGCCGAGACATCGACCTAACCAGCGAACTAAACATCGAAAAATACCAACTCATGAAAACAGGCCACCTCAGGTTCACCCACCTAGAAGGCAGCCACGACGACATCTTCTGGAGCATGGCACTAGCCGTGTACGCAGCCGTAAAGGCACCATTACCAGGAGCAGGCGCAGTCATGCTTCCGCACTAAATATAGACAAGTTCTAAGAATCTTCAAAAAACGAAAACAACACGCCCCGCATCCTTAACACACGGACCACAAGAAAATTGCGTCGAGTGCAGCGCGCGTCTCAACTCGTTTCGCCATGTTGACATCATTAACGAACCCCACGACTGCTACGGCTGCGTAGCACCCCGCGGATCATGACCTTCCACTAGGCGCTTGATGTTCTCGATTTCCTTTGAGCGCTCATTTCTCGCCTTGCGAGCTATGAGGGGAGAGATGAGCCTCAGCCATCCCCCAACTTCGACCGTCGCTGACCTGCTCAGCTTCGTCTTGTTCCCCTCCGCTGGTTCGATCGTGTAGACCCCCTTGACCGACGTCCCGCCAAACTTTACCATTGCTCCAAACTTGTGGCCTGGCTCCCACTCCGTGACCTCCATATTTACAACTCTCTTCCCGAACAGTTTGGCCGTGGCCGTGACTACTGCGACGCTACCGACACTGACTGGACGCTGCCACTCAACCTTCAGGGTATCTGGGTCCCATTCAGCAATCTTTCCCAAGTCAGAAATGTACTCCCACACCTTCTCAGGAGGCGCGTCTATGATCGTGCTCGCTTGGACTTGTATCATGGGACCTTCCACCCCCGGCGCGAGGAGGAAACGGCATGCGCGCGATTCTGCATAGAGGTTCTCCATTTTGAGCATAACTGAAATGGCTCTCGACAGTTGCACGTTGTGTTAACTCGACTCATAAGACTTTAGGAGCGGCGGCATTTCTTATGAGCGTGATTCCAACGCAAGCGCGCGAGAGGGTCAGCCTTTCTTTTTGACTGAACTATTCAGCGTAGCCGCCTCTTGTACCAGTTTCTTGAATGCAACCTCGTCGATTTTGTCGCCCTCGTGGATGACTATGGCTCGCGTAGCGTTCCCCTCGAGGTTGGTGTTGAAGAGACCTTTCGGATCGTTTATAGAAGCTCCCTTAGCGAAGGTCAGCCTCAAGTGATTCTTGTAGGTCTCACCGGTGCAAATGATCCCATCGTGAGACCATACTGGAACCCCCGCGGGGTTCGATGGCTTCCTCCATTTTCGCTCCTCAACGACTTCGGGGTCTGTCTCTTCGACGAGTTTGCGAATTCGATTTAATACTTCTCCGCGCCAGCTGCCAGGTTCAGCAATGTTCTTGTCGGTCAGTTTAGACGCCGACTGATGGTCTTCCTTCTTCCTTGGAGCTTTCACTTCACTGCTCATCACATCACCTGTGCCCTACGATTAATCGAAGTACATAATATAAAAACACGTAATCGAGCCGAGCCAAAAAGGTGACATTCCCCCATGGTATACTATACCACGGAGCGTAAGTGGGCCGGGTGGGATTTGAACCCACGGTCTTCGCCGCGTGAGGGCGACGTCCTGCCAGCTAGACTACCAGCCCATTTCTAGGTTTAGATTTGGGAGCCTTACGTTTTAATGTCTTTCTTGCATCGGATTTCTCGAGTAAATGCAAGCTATTACGTCTCTTGCCAGTAAGCCTAAAGCCTTGCATCTCATGCTATGCTGATCTGACTGTGGCCATCCGCCTATGGTGGTTCAGCCTTGTAGGTTTATACGTGGATCCGACTATTTTGATTGCTGGAGATCATTCGCTTAATGAATACGACTAAGCAAATCGCCCTCGAACGAATCGGCATATTATTCCGTCTTTCGCGGCAGGTCGTTAACGAAAACCCAGAGAGAGCGCAGCGTTACGTGGATATTGCAAGACGGCTTTCTATGACCGCGAGGGTCAGGTTGCCCGTGGAGTACAGGCGACAGGTCTGTAGGCACTGCAAAAGGTTCATCTTGCCAGGCATTAACTGTCGCGTTCGGATTCAGCAGCGCAGAGAGCCACATGTAGTCGTAACCTGCCTTCAGTGTGGCGGGCACATGCGCTTTCCATTGAGAAACAAGAAGAAAGGAGAGGCATTATGACAGCACGAATAAAACGCAGAGTGAAACGTGAACTCGCCACGGAGAGACCAACAATCTGGATAGGGAAAGAAGGCAACACGGTAGAGACGATCGGCGAAATAGACAGACAACTAGAAACGAGAGAAATGGTCAAAATACGAATCCTAAACACAGCCTTAAAAGAGGAAAAAGCCGAAAACCTGGCACTACAGGTCGCCGAACAGACAAGCTCCCTTCTTGTAGAAGTCCGCGGCCACACCTTCATGCTCTTCCGACGCCGAAAAAAGAGACAAGACAAGTAGAAACTTCAATAACGTGAGAAAGCAGAGTTCTGAACAGCATTGAAGATCTGGAGATTAGACGCAAAATCGTGGTTTTCAAGGCATTGAAGACCCTGCTGCCACATTTCTATATGCCGAAAAGGGTTCAGAATCAACCCGAATGAACGCTGAACGATAGAGGATAAAGCTTTACAAGACGTGAGTTGGCGACATCTTCCGCACCTCCCCTTCTTTTCCAAACTGAAGACTCTCTTTCGTTTGAAGAATACTGTATTTATACGAGAAATACGGACTGCACGCCACTTAGTGGTCGAAACCTTCAAGATTTTTCAGGGTCACCCGATCGATCCTAACTTGAAAATATCGGCAACTGTTAGTGAAACTCCAACTACGCTAGAACCGAGCTTATCGAGATACCCGCAGTTGTGGCGAAGTACAACCCCCTCGCAGAAAAAGCAGGAATGACCAAAATCTGCGAACGAGCGCCCAGCAACGAAGCCCTAACATCGCGGAAATCTTTTCCAGCCTGAGCTTTAACCAGCAATTCTTAGGCAGCCATAACCACGCCCTCTCAGTTCCGTCGAGGCTCGAACCGTCAGAAATCACAAAAATCCAGAACCAGACGCCTGATTTCCTGAATACCTCGAATGGCCTAGACCGGTATCGCGAGACGCGAGTTCCAGGGGCGGAAGTTTCCGCTAGAGGCTTCCATTCTCAAATGGCGAAGGAGCGAACTAATGTGCATGGGGTCAGCGGTCATTGTAGCATTGACCGTAACAGACGCGGCGATCCATGGCCCCTTGGCTGGGGTGCCCATAGATGAGTCAACAACAACGCAGACGACGACGAAATTGCCTGTGGAATTGAAAGTGACAACCCGTGTGTTGCTGGTAGTAGGACCGCTAAGGTTCTCGAGGGCCGACGTGACACTGCCACCCCAACCCCAGAGATAACTATAGGGCGATGTACCACCGGCGACATCTGCGATGAAAGTCTGAGACTGACCAACGCACATCGTGACGCTGTAGGGCGAAATGCTAACTGACATTGCAGGGTCTACGGTGACGGACGCAGTGTTCGAGGTTTCAACTCCGCCTAGCGCATCGGTGACCACCAGAGAAACATTGTAGGAACCCACAGATTGCGTTGTGAAAGTCCATAAGGAGTAGGTGGCGCCCGTCGCGTTAGCGCCGTTGAGCTGCCACTGGTAAGAGTACGGAGCCGTCTCACCAGTAACGCTTGACGTGAACGCGACGGACTGACCAACATCCAACGCAACAGAGCTGGGGCTTATTGCCACAACGAAAGCTGGAACCACAGTTATTTGTAACGGTGGCGTCCGCACTATCACTTGACTAGGATTCCAAAGTAGACCAACAATGTCGAATGCTCCAGGCGAGACCGCTACGCCCGCACCCGTCACCAGGGATACATTGCACATTTGCGGCCAGACTTGGTATGTAATATAGCTCTCCCCTGGACTGAGGGGCAGATTCATAATTACAAGGGGGAAAACTTGAGAGGTTGAATATTGAAAAAGGAGGTGATTCGTATCGTTAAGAATCTGAAAATCGAAAGTCCATGCCGCGGTGGGAAAGTTTATGGTTTGATTGCTGATGTTGGTGAGAGTAAACCATATGGTCACTGGCTCGCCCTGACGATACACAGCCTGCTCAACCTGCACCGTAAGCGAGAGCCCGTCCGTCTCATTGACTCCCGTCACGGTTAAAGACGGCGTCGTTGTCTCACTAGGGGGCAGAGTGAACGTAACCGTGCCGTTGGTGATGTGACCATACGGAGTGATGTCGTTAAGGCTTGTGTCCAGAAAAATTAGCTCTTCCCCCGGGAAAGCCTTGTTTGTTGTGAAGGCGATCATCTCCTGCGGTGTGCCTGCGATGGATACGACCTGCGCAGCTGTGAGTGACGGGTTGACCTCAAACGTTACGTGGGCCAAGTCGACCCACGCATTGGCTGCAGAGATATTGTAGGGGGTTACTATTGCCCAATCGTAGTAGCAGACGTAGCCACCGGTATTGTTTATCGTGCCGCTCACGGAAAGGTAATCGCGAGAATAATGGTTTAAGACGCTGCCGTTTGTGACCGCCTCCACCTGGAGTACAGTTGGGTTGAAGAAGAAGCCTATCTGGTAGCCTATCATGGGGTCGCTCACGCTGATGTTGTAAGCCCAAATTTGGACCGTGAAAGTGCTACCGGGGGTTCCGTTAGTCCCCCACTGAAAATGAACGTTTGCTGTCGGCGGGGCACCGTAGGGAGCAATATTTGGCGAACAAGCACCGATCGGTATTATGAGCTGAGAATGTGCTGCCGGAATAATCGCAAGCATTCCACCCAGCAGCAATATTGCAAATAAGCCATTGATCTCTCTTTTCACCCTACTTCACTCCCGATTCCTTTCCCTAGATTTCTTCAGAACAAAATGCGGGTTCAAGTATCCCTCAGGGTTCAATTCCCCCCACCGTCCTAGATGATATACGTGACGACTAACGGATAAGATTTTTGGAGCAAAGCCGCGCTTTCTAACCCTTTTTTCAACGTATAATTGGCGGAAAAGTCAGACTTTCCGTAACCATCCACCCTTTTAGCAAAAGCGTTGCTAGAATCTCGAAATTCTTCGCCTCCCACCAGCCCTATGGCGCAACATTTGGATACCGCAAAGTCAAAAAACTCGAACACAAGCAGATCCGCAACACCATGAAATACATCGTCATGATCCACTTCAAAGATGACGAATTCGACACAGCCACAGCGACCACCGTATTCGAAGCAAAAGAAGTCTTGGCTGCAAGCTACGACTACGTCACCGAAAGAGCTGTATGATGCTCCTCAGAAAGCCCAAAAGGTTCAAAATGTAACGGTATAAAGCCCAAACGCGATAGGATAAGGCTTTATAAGACGCTTGTGGAATTACTGAAGGAAAAACTTAAGGAGTCAACGCCTTGCCGACACCATACGATGTTCCATCGTTCCCACTAATCGAGAAACTGGCCAAATACCTGAAGGAAAACGTAGACCAAGTAGCGCCGCCGGAATGGGCACTCTTGGCGAAAACAGGCTCTCACGTGGAGTTGCCTCCACAGGACCCTAACTGGTGGTACACGCGCGCCGCCTCGCTAATGAGAAAGATCTACATTTACGGACCGATCGGCACTCAGCATCTCCGCTTTTGTTATGGTGGACGGAAAAGCCGTGGCGTAAGACCGTCGCACGTGAGAATCGGCGCGGGAGGTAACCTACGTAAAATTATGCAACAACTCGAGTCTGCAGGGCTCGTTGAAAAGAACAAGAACAACGGAAGAATTTTATCATCAGAGGGAAGGCGCCTAGTGGATTCACTCTCCACAGAAATAAAAAAAGAACTTGAAAAAACCATACCAGAACTGAAGAAGTATTAAGGGATAAACGGATGAGCGAAGACGAGGAACTTGACAATATACGCAGAAGAAGGCTGCTCGCGCTACAGAGAAGAATGGCACAAGAGCAACAGAGAGCCCAGATCGAACAGCAAGTGGAGCAACAGAAACAAACCCTACTCAGACAAATCCTAACCACAGAGGCAAGGACACGAATAAACAACCTCAAAATGATAAAACCAGAATTCGCAGCCCAGCTTGAACTGCAACTCATCCAACTCGCACAAGCCGGACGAATCCAAGTTCCATTAACCGACGAACAACTAAAGGAACTCCTCGCAAAACTGCAAGGCACAAAACGCGAGATCAAGATAAGAAGGGTATAGAATGGCAAGAAACAAACCCGCAGCAAAGAAACGAAGGCTAATCGCAGCCGCCAAACAAAAACGCCCAGTCCCAACATGGGTCGTAGCAAAATCTGGCGGAAAGTTCAGACGACACCCCAAACAAAGGATGTGGCGACGCCAAAAAATCAAGGCGTAAATGAAGAGGCAAAAATCATGAGCGAAGCAGAAACCAAAACCGAAGAGGAAACATCTGAAACAGAAGAGACAGAAGAACCCGAAGAATTAGAAGCAGGACTGGAAGAGGAGACAACAGAGGAAGCCGCAGGAACCATCACAGAAGAGGAAGAAGTCAAAGAAGAAGAAAAAAAACCCGAAGAAGCCGCCCCCGAAGCTGAAGCCGAGAAAGCCGTTACAGAAGAAGTACAAAAACCAAAACGAGAAAAAGAAGAAGAAATCGTTGAAGAAAGATTCTACACCATCCCGCTGCGTAGAGCATGGATAATGCCGCGCAGAAAACGAACTCCAAGAGCCATGCGCATAATCAGAAGCTTCGTGACAAAGCACATGAAAATCGGCGCAACAAAAACCGAGGAAGAAGAAACCGACGAAGAGAAAGAAGAACGACTCATCATAAGCGCCGAATTAAACGAGAAAATCTGGGCACGAGGAATCCAAAAGCCACCAAGAAGAATCAAAGTGCGATGTGTCAAAGACGCCGAAGGAGCTGTGACTGTTTATCCAGTCGAAGGCGACTAGTGTTTGGGGATAATCCCTTCAACCATCTTTGGAAGCGCCAGCATAGGAGTTTTTTCCCTTCTCACCGATGATCTGTTCATCGCACCCTCACTAGCCCCAGAAACCAGAATACAAAGACTCGGCGAACAACTAAAAGTAAAAACCATTTTCACCACAGTCGGTTGCTCTCTCTTAATCGGAGTTCTGGCCTGCGCAAACTCCAATGGGATAATTCTCCCACACATGGTCTTAGAAGAAGAAATCAAACCCATCCGCGCAGCAGCAGAAGACGCGAACATCACTGTTATGGAAACGAAACGAACAGCCTACGGAAACATGATCCTAGCAAACGACTACGGCGCAATCGTGGATCCACGTCTGCAGCAGGAGGCCTTAAAACAAATTTCTGAAACCCTATGCGTAGAAGTCGTCCCAGGAGAGATTGCGCAATTGCCTTACGTTGGATCGCTGGCCGTGGCGACAAACAAAGGCGTAATCGCGCACCCGCTGATCAAGGAGGACGAACAGGAACTCTTGAAGAGCGTACTGCACGTCCCATTGGATGTGGGCACGGTTAACTGCGGAATTCCATACATCGGAACTGGTCTCCTGGGAAACAGCCATGGTGCTGTAGTCGGATCTTTGACCACAGGACCAGAATTATTTATTATCGAGAACGCACTGGATCTGGTGGGATAAGGATGAGCGACGTGAAAGTGTTCCGAGTTTCAGGGCAAATTGCGAAGCCAAACTGGAAGACTAATTTTGAAAAAGAAGTAAGAGCGCTGAAGCCGGAAGATGCCGTGGAAACAGTCTATACGGATATAGGCAGCAGGCACAGGGCTAAGCGATTCCAGATCAGGATACGTACGATTGAAGAGATAAAGCCTGAAGACATCAAAGACCCAGTGTTGAGAAAATTCGTTCTAGGAGAAGCCAAGAGTGTCGAGTGACGAAGAAGAACTTCGTAAGGTTGCCGTCGAGCTTCGTATTTTAGAAAACACAGCAGAAAATATGCAGTCAAGAATCAGCTTCGTCAACGCGGCAATCACAGAACTCACCTACGCAAACTTAACTCTAGAGGGCTTGGAAAAAGAGAAAACGGACACGGCTCTTTTTGTTCCAATCGGCGGAGGCTCTTACATAAAGGCCAAACTGGAGAGCCCAGACAAAATAATCTTCGGCGTAGGCGCGGGCGTCGCCATCGAAAAAACCTACACAGAAGCCAAAGAGAAGATAAAGAACCGCCTCGAAGAGATGGAAAAAGCAAGATCAAGTATGGAGCAGCAAATGGAGCAGTTGTTGGAACGAATTCGCACGGATAGAGACAGGCTTCAAGACCTGAGCGCGACGCTGAACGACAGAGAGCGAGGAACAAATGTTCGACAAGCTAAAAGCAGGGCTTAACAATCTCGTCAACAAAGTCGTCATAACAGAGTTAAAAGCCGATCAACTTCGTCCAATTCTGTCCGAGTTTAGAATGAACCTAATCGAAAATGACGTTGCAGTCCCAGTCGCAGAACACGTTTGTGAAGAAATGGAAAAACGACTCGAAGGTTTGCAAGTAAAACGACTCGAAGACAAGAAAAAACTCGTCAGGGAGAACCTTCAAAAGGTCTTGCTCGAAATTCTAAACACAGGCAACCAAATCGACCTGTGGACTGCTGTTGAGAAGAAGCGAAAGGCCAGAGAGCCATTTGTGATTGCTTTTGTTGGAATCAACGGCACTGGCAAAACCACTACTATTGCCAAAGTTGCAAGGATGTTTATGAAAAAGGGCTATTCCGTAGTGCTTTCTGGCAGCGACACGTATCGTGCGGGCTCCATTGAGCAGTTGGAAGAGCATGGCAAACGCTTGGGCGTAAAAATGATCAGGCACACGTATGGTGCTGACCCTGCCGCGGTCGCGTACGACGCTGTTAGCCATGCCAAGGCCCACGGGATTGACGTGGTGCTCATTGACACTGCGGGACGAATACAAACAGACCGCAACTTGATGAACGAGCTGGCCAAGGTGAAGCGCGTTATTGCCCCAGACTTGACCGTTCTCACCGTGGATGCATTGACCGGGAATGACGCGGTTATGCAGGCAGAAGAGTTCCACAAAACTGTCGGGATAGACGCAACGATTTTAACGAAGGTTGACGCTGACGTGAAAGGCGGCTCAGCTCTGAGCGTGACTTACGTGACGAAAAAACCGATAATCTTCATCGGAACTGGACAGACGTACGAAGATCTAGAACTGTTCAACCCAGAGAAATTCACTCAGATGATACTGAGATAAAGCTAGATCTTGTCGAGCAACGTTAGCAGTACCGCTTTTTCGCTGTGCAACCTGTTCTCAGCTTGGTCGAATATGATGCTATTCTTTCCATCAATCATTTCTGCGCTTATTTCATAACCTCTATGGATCGGCATGTCATGCATGATGAACGCGTCACTGTTTTTCATCAGTTGAGCGTTGATTTGGTAGGGCATCATTTGTTCGATGCGTTTTTCTTTTTCTTCTTTGAATTTCGGGTCCGAGAAGAGTTCCATGTCCACCCACGTGTCGGTATAAACCACGTCAGCATCTCTTAGGGCTTTTTTCACGTCGAGTGTAGTTTCGTAGAGTCCTGTTTTCTTCGCCTTGTCGATGAGTTCCTTATCAAGCGCGGGTTCGTGCACTATAGGCGTGACCGCAGTTATTTTCATCGACGTCATCGTGCACGCTTCGATCAAGCTGTTGCAGACGTTGTTGTGGACGCCTATGTAGACGAGTTTTAAGCCTTTCAGCCTGCCTTTCTTCTCTTTCAAAGTCATAAGGTCTGCTAACGCTTGACATGGGTGGTATTTTTCGTCGCAGCCGTTTATCGTCGGCACTTTGGAGGCTTCTGCCATGGCTTTCATATCGGCGTGTCGCATAAGGCGAGCCATTATGAGGTCCACGTTGCGCGAGAGATACTTGGTTTCGTCACCGATGTCTGCTAGAGCGAAGTTTGTCGTGCGCCAGTCAAGGAAGATCGCGTGGCCGCCGAGTTGAGTCATGGCGACTTCAAAGGAAACACGCGTGCGAGTGGAAGTTTTCTGGAAAATCATGGCGAGGCTCTTTTCGTTCAACGAATCATTCCAAGCTTTTGGATCACTCTTGATTTCTATCGCCCTGTCGATTATCCTCTCTATTTGTTCAGATGTCCAGTTCTTGAAGTTTAGAAGATGCATGTTCCTTCATCTCATTTTTGTTCAGATGCAAATGTCGAGTGTTATAAGTTTTCTGCTCGAATTCTAGTTCTGAAAGCAAGAAGCTGTTTGACCGCGATGATATGAATAGAAGGTCTTAAATGCTTATCACGTTGTTAAGCTTTCCATTTGTAAAAGGCTAGGGAGGTGAAAGGAGAGTTTGGATAAGAAAATGGTTGGTCTAATTGTGGGTGTTTTGTTGATCATAATTGCAATAATACTCTTTGGAGTGCAGTACGCCACAAAGTATGCTGAGAATATCAAATGGGAACTAAGGGCTATATTCGTGATCATAGGCCTAATCGGTCTCATTCTGGCAGGATGGGGTTTGACGAAGAAAAAGACACCCGAGGAACCACCTGAGAAGCCCACTGAGAAGCCGGCTGAAGGGTCATCTGAGGAACAACCTGAGAAGTCATCTGAGAAGCCGCGTAGATTTTAATACTTTTCTAAATCGCCTCTCTGACGAGCTGATTCCCCAGTTTATGTAATCTCTTTTCGTATTCGATATACTGCCTATGCGCTTCGGAGAGCGAGATTTTGTGAAAGTGCACTTTGTCGCTTGGTTTTGCTTGCGCTAAACGAGAAGCTCCAGGCGTGCAGACAGTGGCAATTTTTGGATAGCCTCCGCTCGTTTGGGCATCTGCCATTAAGATAATAGGTTGGCCGTTGCTAGGAACCTGAGCCGAACCCTTAACGAGCGCCTCCGTAACAGGCTCTGCAGTGCTTTTTCGTTCAATAGGGTTGCCACTTAGCCGATATCCCATTCTATCGGACTCGGGCGTCACAGTATACGGACTTGAAAGAAAGGTCTCAACGCCCTCAGCTGTAAACATGTCTTCTTGCGGTCCTAGAACCACGTCAACACTGAACTCTTTATCATAGCAGGGAACAAGCTCAGGCGGCAGCGTTCGCTTGCTTTTCAAAGATTTTTCTGACGCAAAAACTCGGATCAAGTCTCCAGTCCTTAACGCCCGCCCTTCATTTCCTCCAAAGCCGCCTCGAACGTAAGTCGATCTACTTCCCAGAACGAGAGGCACGTCGATTCCTCCTTTAACGGCGAGATAGGCCCTACAACCACTCCGCGCACCGCCAGCGAAGGTGAACGTATCGCCTCTCTCTATGTTTATCGTTTGCCACATAGAGACCAAGTCACCATTTACTGCAAGCGAAAAGTCCGCGCCAGTAACCGCAATCTGGGCCTTGCGCAACCCCTCAAGTTCTGGACCGATCAGCGTTACTTCCAAGCTAGCATCATTGAGTTGATTTTCTACGAGAAGATTTGCGGCGGCGAACGCATATTCGTCCATGACTCCAGAGACGGGCACGCCCAGCCTTTGATAACCCCAACGTCCCAGATCCTGAACAGTTGTGAAGAGGCCAGGCTTGATCACTCGAAACAGTTCCATGAGCTACGCCCTTTTGGTACGCTTTTCAAGTTCATCTGCATTAATGGGCCTGAATCTTACATGGTCTCCTGGTTGAAACAGGGCTGGCCGTAAAGCGTGGGGGTTGAAGAGAGTAAGAGGGGTCCTACCGATGATTTGCCATCCCCCAGGCGACTCGCAGGGGTAGATACCGGTTTGATTCCCAGCGATGCCGACCGACCCGGCGGGGATCCTCACACGCGGCCTCTCTAACCGTGGAGTTGCGATACTGTCTGGAACCCTACCTAAGTACGGGAATCCAGCAATGAAACCTATCATGTAAACGACATATTCATTATTCGAGTGGATACGAACGACATCTTCTTCCTTAAGACCATGAGCCCTTGCCACGTTTGAAAGATCTGGACCATACTCGCTACCATAGACAGTCGGAACCAGAACTTCATGCGTTTCCTCTCTATTGTCGAACTCAAGTTTAGGCTCCAAGTCCTTTAGCTGAAAAACAAGACGATCATAACTAATCTTCAAAGGGTCATAATAAACGAGGAGCGAGGCGTAGGCCGGCACACACTCGTCAACGCCATTGATCTTTGCCTTCTCCAGAGCATTGAACAGGGCGTGGACTGCATGGTTTATTTGTAAATCGATAACATCGCCGAACTTGACGAGTAATGCGCTGTCCCCAATAGGAAAATACCTTGGAGAAGAATGCATCTACTCGCACCTATACGAGGTTGCCAACAGGGACCACTGAGATTCCTTCTGCTTCTAATCCCTTCCGAAGAGCCTTAACAAGCGCTACAGCCTTCAAATTGTCGCCGTGAACACAAATAGTGTGAACCTCACCCAAATCCGCGACTTTGCCGTCGACTGCAACAACGCGTTTGTTCTTGACCATCTCCACTGCTCGCTTCGTTACGATTTTAGGGTCTTCGATAACCGCTCCAAAGTCTGCCCTTGAGACTAGGCTTCCATCTCGATTGTAAGCTCGGTCAGAAAAAACTTCGTAAGCCACCCGTAAACCTGCCTTGCTTGCGGCTCTGGCCATTTCTGATTTGGCTTGGGCAAAAATTATCAAGTCCGAATCGAAGGCGTCAACACTTTCAGCGATGGCTTTTGCAAACCCGGAGTCTTTCATCGCCATATTATAAAGTGCGCCATGAGGTTTTACGTGCTGAAGCTTCATGCCGAGAGTTTTTGTGAATGCTTGAAGCGCCCCAGTCTGATAGATTACGTTACTCCTGATTTCTTCTGGGGAAAGGCTCATTTCGCGTCTTCCGAACCCTATCAAGTCAGGAAATCCCGGATGAGCTCCCACGGCAACTTTATACCGCTTTGCCAATTCAATACTACGCTTCATAACCATTGGATCACCTGCATGAAAACCGCAGGCAACATTGGCCGAGGTTATGTGTGGCATGACTTCTTCGTCGTAACCTATCTTGAACTGTCCATAGCTTTCTCCTAGGTC
>DATHCB010000071.1:0-12406 GCA_035319765.1 Bathyarchaeia archaeon | reverse complement strand
GCTTTTCCCGCCTGAACACTGGCCGAAGGCAATTGCTGTTAACGGCATGCTCATGGTCGAAGGAGACAAAATGAGCAAATCAAAAGGAAATTTCGTCACGCTTTACAAGGCGATCGAACAATACGGTGCAGACGCCACCAGATGCGGACTGCTCTTGGGCGCGGAGGGCATGGACGACCCCGATTGGCGAAGCGAAAACATCAGAGACCTGAGCGCAAAGCTGGAAGCGTATTACCATCTAGCCGAGAGCATAGTAGAAACTGCCAAAAACGATGAAACCGGGCCCTTGGAACGATGGCTACTGAGCACACTGCAGAACAGGATACGCGTGGTAACCGACAACATGGAGAACATGAGGACGAGAACGGCCGTAGGCAATGCATTCTACGAAACCTGGAATGACTTCCGTTGGTACGCACGAAGGAAAGGCGATGCAAACGCCAAAGCCTTGAAGGAAGCGCTTGGAACATGGACCCGACTGATGGCACCATTCGCCCCGCACCTCTGCGAGGAAGTCTGGAACAGAATGGGCGAAAAGCCCTTCATCTCCACAAGTATATGGCCAGAGTACAACGAGAACAGAATCGACACAAGAACTGAAGAAAGCGAAAATCTGATCAAGAACGTGCTAGAAGACACGCAGAACATAATCAATGCAACAAAGATAATGCCAAAAAACATCTACTATTATGCGGCTGCTGACTGGAAATGGAAAGTCTACGCCAAAGCGCTAGAGACATCGGCGGTCAAAACGGTCGCAATGACAGAATTGATGAAAGACCTGATGACAGACAAAGAACTCAAGGCAAAGGCAAAGCAGGTCGCCAAGTTTGTTCCCCAGTTGCTACTAGAAATTAACCGGATGCCGAACGACAAAAAACAGAAGCAGCTGCAGATTGGCAAGATGGACGAAAAAACAACACTAAGAGGGGCAACGGATTTCTTCGAACGAGAATTCAAGGCGAAAATCAAAGTGCAGGATGAAGAAGACGCTCGACGCTACGACCCAAAGAGCCGAGCAGAACTAGCCAGACCCTATCGCCCGGCTATCTTTATCGAATGACAAAAACTCCTATCTCATCATAAACCTTATTTTCAAATCTTCTAAGCCCTTATCGTAGAAGTAACGAACGAGATAGTCCTCCAGTTCACCCCGCGTAACGCCAGATCCAACTCGAAGGTTTCTTACGAACGCGCTCTTACTCTCGCAGTAACGTGGCATTATCTCTTTGATTCCCACGTTCCAGAGCTTTGAGACCTTAATTCGCCACCGCTCCAAACCGTGCCTTGGGCAAGTGTACTCCACCTCAACGAAAAACGTGTTTGTGAAGTACCTCAATTTTCATTCCTCCAGTTAAACTCCACGGTAGACTATGCCTTTCCCTTTACAAGTGAAGATTTTTTTGCAGAGGTTTATAACTGTTGTCCAAAACTACACTTCGCGCCATGTACTGACGCCGAAATACCTCCCTGATGAAGTTAAAAGGTCAATCTTCAACAAGATTTTGTTACTTTCGGTTCATTTGTCTCTTCAGTAAGTGTGTTGCTTTTTGCAATCGCGCAAAAGAAGCTTCCTTTACAGGGATTATTAGCAGTTACCGCAGACATGGTCTAGCACTTCGTATAAACATTAATATTTTTAGCAACAGAACACTAAGCGGCTGAAGCGAAAGGGCCCGTGGCGTAGCATGGACAGCGCGTCGGCCCTCTAACATGGGCTTTGAAGGAAAGCCGGAGATCCTGGGTTCAAATCCCAGCGGGCCCGCCACTTTTCGGGCAAGTCATAAGAGAACATTAGCCAAATAGTTACAGGTCCGCCGACAAGAGCGTATTAAAGACTTCGAAAAATGGGCCCGAGCAAGCGGTTACGCGCGCTTACGGTTGTGTCCCGTCTTTGGGCAACATATCAACTGGCGCGTATTTCTCTATTTTTCCAGCGCTTCGAGCTAATATGATGACTCCCCCTTGAGGAACTTTGGGGTTCCACATTAGTGTATTTACTAGTCTCTTCAAACTAGCAGGATCTGCTGGAGCGAGTCCCATGTTGCGTGGCGTAATTATGACCCCTTGGGTATTAACGAAATCCTCCACCGAGTATCCTTTGGCAACTAACGCTTTGAATATCTGATCAAAATAGCCGAGCCAGCGATCACGCAGGATGTCGTGGGGGGCATAAATGTAGTGTGAACCCTCTTTTCGGACCACTTTCTTGTTCTCCATCTTTTTTAAGATTCGATAGATAGTTCTTGATCCGGGTACATCGCTAGTGTTCTCTGCGCTGAGCATTTTTTCTATTTCCTTCACTTTCAAGCGAATGCCCTTCTGCATAACCGTCAGCACCCGGTTAAAATTCTGCTCGGACTTCTTAATACGCCGTCTACGCTTGCCTTTCATAGCTTGTCAAAAACAAGACATATTGCGACAGTATTTATGACTTTACATACGGACGATTGAAGTCCTGTTCGCAAAGCAGTGGTTAAACCCGTTTGACTTCTAATCTCAGCAGGTCCCCTGCCTTTCTCTCTCAACTCTTCGAAACATGACCTTTGACGTAACTCTATGCTGACTTTGTCACGACGCTAGCAGAATTGGCTTTGCGGACCTCGATTCTTTTCTGGACGCTTTTCCAAGAATTCGTGACAAGAAAACTTTCTTCCATGTTTTCCACCATCCTTTCAAACTTTGGCATAGGAACTGAAAACGAAAGAGTATTCGATGCAATGTAAGGGCGCGCTGAAACATCGAACAACCCTATGACGGCTCTCGGATGGGTAGAAACCCTCTCAAGATACGGATACTGCACAATTGAGGAACATCCTGAACCAAATGGAGTGAAAACGATGTTCGGCTCGGCCTCGTCAAAACCTGCTAACGTGAAGAGACCCGAAAGAATATCAGGAACCGCAAAGAAAATCACGACATCTGGTTCATCAGATTCCTCCAGCAAATCCCATCTCTTGAACAATATGAACCTCGCGGGAGCCTTGAACGAAGGCGCGAGTCCGACCGACCTTGCAACAATTTCCGGCGTCTTCTTGTAACGCTCACCCTCAAGCTTTCCGGGAATTCCACACGAGAGAAAATACTCAAAATCACGACTGACTTCCTCACGAAAACCCAGGAACCTCTTTCCACCGAAACAGCCCACCGACTCCACATCGAAACACAAAGTCCTTCCTTCCCTTGCCAGCGAAATTGCCGCAATCACGCACCGAGGAACTGAACCGGGCTTAACGAGTTCCGCGCGCCCTTCTTCGTTCGTGTAGTAAAAGGCAAGGGGAAGCTCCGCATCGTTGAAAAACCTTCTCCAAAGAGCTATAAAATCCTCTTTAAACTTGAGATCCATAAACCACTCCTCTAGCCTTCATGAATGAACTTTGGGCGACGTTTATAACTTTTCTTCTGATGACAGTTTCTCAATAGTTCCAATAGTTTGTATCCTGTTAAAAGTTATTCATTTGGCAAGCTTTCGCCGTTCGAAGTTCGCACCATGTGTGTCGGCGGTGAAAAAGAATTGACCTGATAATGCCTGAACGACTCAAGCTGTCAGATTTTCGAAACAGTTATTGTACATGAGCCTCTACCTAATGACGTATCACTGGGCTGAAAAAGCAGGAATGAGTGAACTAATGTACAGTGGCGATTTGCGTTATTCGACTAATTTCAGAATCAAAGCCGTCCCACCTTACGATTTTTGCCTCACCGTTCACAAGCCTGCCGGATGGTCGTTGCTAACCCCATTCGAGGTCTTTGAAGAACGTATCCTGTGGAGCCCTGTCCGAATGCCTTCTGGAGAGATGCTCGGACTGAAATTAAAATCTGAGGGTCCACAGGAGAAGCCCGAGGTTCTATGCGACATTTTCTCTAATGAGAGACTTGATCCAAATAAGAAAAGGGAGCTCCCAGGTCTTATTTCGTGGATGCTAGGTTCAAAGGAGGACATCAGACCGTTCTACGCTTTTGCTAAGCATGATTCTCTCATCAAAGCATTGATCGAAGACCTTCATGGAATGAGGAGGACAAGAAGACCCGACATCTTTCCCATGCTGATTTTAGCCGTTACTTTGCAAATGGCTCCTATAAAGAGAAGCGATCAAATGATGAGTCTGCTGATCAAAGAGTACGGCGACAAGGTAACATTCGACCACAAACAGATATCATACTGGCCTTCACCTGAAAGAATAGCAAGAGTCCCGGTCAGCGAACTTAGAGAAAGATGCAAACTCGGCTACAGAGCCCCCATCTTAAAGGGTATCGTTGAAACCATCAGCCATGGTTTCCCAACGCTTCAAGCGCTCGAAAAAATGTCAGCACAAGATGCGAGAGCTAAATTAATGGAACTTAAAGGCATAGGTGAATACTCAGCGGACATAATTACTCCTCATCCAGGATTCGCATTGGATGTGTGGAGCTCAAAGATATTTAGTCTGCTTCTCTTGAAGAAGAAACCTGAATCACCTCGCAGCATAATTTCAGAGCTGAAAAAATTGGCGGAGAAAAGGTGGGGCAAGTGGAGAGGATATGTATTCACTTACGTGCTCAATGATATTCCGAATCTCTCAAGAAGATTCAACCTCAACCTAACACAGTTGTAGCAAAAAAGTAGCACAAGCTTCGCGCTAGATTAACTTGTGTAAAACATCCTTCTCAACAATATCTTCCTCTATTTTGAACGTTTCAGGTTCTTCGATTTTCAATATAGCCGTCAAGTCCTCGGCATCGAGCTCTTTTACGAGTTGCTGAATCTCTCTTTTGGCCAATGCCAAATGCTTAGTAAGCCGTCGTTTGTCTCTAAATAATCCGCCGGCAAGGGCACAAACAGTTTCTTTTTTAAGGTGCCATTCGATCTTTTGCGTTTTCGTGTTTATGTCGAAAGTTATTGGTCCAGCTACGCATGTTTCGGGCTTCACCTCGTGAACTCGGCATCTCTTAGTTTTTCTGTCAAAGAATGAGCAATAGCCTTCTTTATCCTCTCTCGGAAAAGTGTAGCCCGCGTAATCGTAAAGGTCTTCAACGGTGATCCCGTGTTCTCTTAAGTAGGTCTCAATGATTTCTCTTCGTTTGTGGGTTAATGGTGGTCTTACGCCTTGACAGCAGCCTAACTTGCATTGGGCACATACATCGAAAAAGTCGTTTTTTCTTCTGCTTTGGGCCGTCAATTATAATTCGCCATTGTTTAGAAGTATGGTTGGTTAGATCTCAAGTTCCTTACCAGTTTCAAATAGACGTTAAGGATTGCCTCTTTAAAATCTGTTTTTTGGGCCCTCCCTCTAACTCGTTCGCTTATGATCTCCGACAAGCTCCCTTCTTCTATTCTTTTCTTTATTATGGGCAGGTACTTCTTTTCTTCGTCAGAAGCATTGGCTGTAGCAACGTTGAAGAATGATTGGCAAACTCTGCGAGCGGTCGGTCCTTGCGGATTAACGACTTTTGCGCTCAAACCATTCTTAAGGACTGAATCAAAATCTTTAACTAGAATTTCGTGAGGCAAAAGATCAGGTTCTTGTCGTATCAGTCCTCTCAGTGCAGCTCTTATAAAGCAACTCAATGCTACATCCGATCTGATGCATTCCTGCTCGTCCATTACTCTTATCTCGAAGGCTCTTCTGTCAAAACGAATTATCACGCCCCTCGAGTTGATCCATTCCCTATGGAGAAGAAGCTTATCCGCGCCGGCATTGGCCATATCCGACGAATATTTTTCGATGATTTCTTTTCGGTACTGTCTGAACGAGTGCATGTATTCCGGGACAACATCGCCCGTGATTGAAGGCACCTCTTCTTGACTCGTCATATAGAAGCACAGTCTATTGTCGATGTTCTCGCCGAATTGGCCTTCGCAAATGGGTGATGAAGCCGCGATCGCAGGCAAATATGCACACAGAATTGCAAGCACATTGTTCAATAGAATCGCGTCTTTTTCATGAACGTAGGGAAGGTTCAATTGAAAACTCTGGATGTTGAGCCAACCATGCCGTCTAAGGTTGAAGATTCCACTCATCGCTTTGTAAATTTGTCTATGCCGATGTGGCCACACACCGGTATCTTCGAGCCTCAACAGTGGATGCATCCCAGTCCCGAGAAGGTTCGCCTGATACTTCCGCTCCAGAAAGTCAGAAAGAGTCAGCGCAGCATTCTGCATCGTTTGCTCAAACGCTTCCGGCGACTTGAAAGGTTCGTTGGGCTTAACCTCCATGACGTGCAGTTGGAGTTCCTTCCCGAAACTAAATTCAGGTTGCTCAACAAAGTTTACAATGCGACCGTGGAAATCCTTTATTACCTTGTCCACGATTGGCAGCGCTTTCAGCTGTTCATCAACTATTGCGAACTCGTGTTCTGGACCTAGAACCTCCAAGGTTCCGTACGTGTTGGACTCCTCTTTCTGCAAATTGCTTTTCTGTTTGATAAAAAGGTTACAGTTAATTTTAAATACGGAGCCCATAATACTCCACAACACGGTTATCTGGTGTTCAATGCGTGCTGGTCGTTTCAAACATCGACCTAACAACGGACGTGACGGTGATGAAGCCGTCGACGTTTCTGAGTTCTTCAATTAGCGACTCCATTCTCAATATAAACAACGACTATCGTTACATGAAAACAGGCTATTATGTGTCTCTGCATGCGGAAACTCTGGAGGACCCAGTGATACCGTCGAGCGTGGATATAATTGACGCGAACAGAACGCCCATACTACTTTTGCGAGCCTCGAAAGCTGGAATCCCGACCATCCCGTATCTAGTGACGGACTCGATCAAACAAATAATCTCAAAGTTTGATTTTCCGGTAGTGATTTTTCCGGTCAACCCGTTTTCTTGTGGCGACTTCAAAACCGCAAAAAACAGGAGTGCTCTATATAGAGCCTTCAAAAGCCTGAGCTTGACTTACAAATACGCCGTCTGCGCTCAACCATTGCTCGGGGAAGTGATCTCGTTCAAATCCATCTTTGGAGAGTGTGATCTCGACGAGAGAACGAGAGAAATCTCAGAGAAAGTGTATCATGCTTTTAGGATTCCAATTTGCAAATTGTACGTACAAAAAGTTGATGGAAATGCGTACCTGTGCGGCTTTCATCCATTAAAAATTGAAGAAGTTCTACCGCACGACGTAAAGGCTGTTTCAGAAGAGATTTTTCGAGTTTCTAAGAAAGGAGAACGCCATTGGCTAGAATAGCGTGTTTTGTTGAGAAATACAATTTTATGGATCCCGATGAAACCGAAGCATTGCAGAACTTCAATCTAGCCGCGACTAGCATGGGACACGAGTTCCGCTTCATGTTCAAAGAAAACATCTCGGAAATCCCTCAGTACAACTCTGTTTTCATTCGCGCGACCACAGATCCACTCAATACCTCTTACGTGGTCTCGAAGATGGCATGGGAACTAGGCTTGAGAGTTGTAGATGACCCGAAATCGATACAGATCTGCGGAAACAAGATTCACATTCACAGCCTCTTCGAAAAATACGGCATCCCACACATTCCAACGATCCTTCTGAACAAAGACGAACTACACCATCAACGAATCTCCGAAGTCTTCAGGACGTTCGGCAGACCCCTCGTAATTAAAGCACCTTACACGAGCTTCTCAAAGTACGTCGAGAAAGTTTCTTGCGAGACAAGCTTCCGAGAAGTCGCGGAGAAATTCTTCAGGCGTTCCGACGTGCTTGTCGTTCAAAAGTTCATGCCAACGTCGTTTGACTGGCGGGTAGGCGTCTTGAACGGAGAGGTTCTGTACGTGTGCAAGTACATGATGCGGAAAGGCCGATGGAAACATGGCTCAAAGCTCAGGGGAAAGCCTCGGTACGTTTGGGGCAGAACGGTGTCGCTTAGAAATGATCATTCTCCGCTGAAATTAAGAGAAACCGCGCTAAGAGCATGCGAAATCATCGGACGTGGGCTTTACGGCGTAGACATTAAAGAGATAAACGGCGACTACATAGTCGTAGAAGTTAATGACAACCCCAGTATCTATGCGGGTTTCGAAGACTGCAGAAGAAAAGACGTTTACCAAAAAATCATAGCGTATCTTGCTGACTAATGTTCTTCGTGGTCTTCAAAGAGAGGTCTTCTAATTGAAAATACAACTTGTTGGCTTAGGAAACGTTGGCAAAGAATTGTGTGAGCTGATAGAAGAGAAGGGAGAACTGTTGAATTCGTTGGGGACGAATATTGTTGTCGTTTCTATTTCTGATTCCAAAGGAACAGTCGTGGCCGAGAATGGATTGAAATTGAAAGAGGTCGTCAACTATAAGAGACTTGGATGGCAGGGCTTCAGCAAATACAAGAGCGGGTACGGAGCTCTAGATGCTATAAGGGATGTCGAAAGTGATGTGGTCGTTGAACTGACGCCGTCCACGCCCAATGGAGAACCGGGTCTTTCCTTAATTGAGGCTGCGTTAAAGAGAAGAAAACACGTAGTCACTTCAAACAAAGGTCCACTAGTCGTAGCATACAAGAATTTGGTCAAATTGGCTGAAGAGAATAACGTAAAATTGTTGTACGAAGCCACCGTAGCTGCTCACTTGCCCGTGTTCTGTATGCTCGATTCATGTTTTAAAGCGGACAAACTTTTGGCAGTTCGGGCGATACTCAACGCCACAACAAACTTTATCATCGGAGAAATGGAGGCGGGGAAAAGTTTCCAAAAAGCTTTGAATGAAGCAATCGGCGCTGGTTGGGCCGAAGCGCACTACTCTGACGACGTGGATGGCATAGACGCCGCAAGAAAAGTGGTCATACTGGCAAACGCGCTGTTCGAAGTAGATGCAAAACTGGAAGACGTGAAGATAAAAGGAATACAAAATATAGAAGCAATGATTGAAGAGGCGCGAGGATCCAACATGAAGGTCAAATTGATCGGCGAAATTGTGAAAGAAAAATGTAAGCTCAAAATGAGCGTTGCTCCCCAGCTAGTCTCATTAGACGATTTATTTGCTACAGTGAGTCAGGGAAACATGGCTGCAAAATTCACATTTGAGACTTCACAAGAAGTTTTCGTGACAGCGCAATTTAGGAGCCCTAAACAGACAGCATTTGCAGTCTTGAACGACCTGACAAAGGTAACCTTGTGACTTTTTCGCTAATAGCGAAACGATAGCTATAAATTCTAACGGGTTAAAAATAGTAGCCTACTACTTCTCTATTTAACTGAGAAGTGTATAAGGGAGGTCCAGTTGTTGAGCGAAAGAAAAAGCACACACGCCGAAGACTTGAAGCTCAGATTAATGACCATAGAGCTACTGCGCACCGCTAAGAAGCAGTTCACTTACCGTAAACTGTCAGAAAAGACCGGGCTGCCAGTTACAGTCTTGAGTCGTTACGCCAAGGGCCACGTCTTGCCTAACGTTGCGCGCGCGAGACAACTCTGGCGAACTTTGAACAAGATGGTCGGCCTAGAAGTGGAGCTTCGCCGTCGAATAGAATTCAACAGCGATGGATATTTCGATAATACGAAAATAATTGGTGACTACAACATTCTGCGGCAGGCCGCACACTTCGCGCTTGCAACCTTCGCTGGCAAACGCGTGACCAAGGTCATGACTGCCGCAGTTGACGGCATTCCGCTTGCGACAATAGTGGCAAGCAATATGGGAATTAATTTGGTCATTGCTAAACGTGGCAAGGAGGTCGGTGTTCCAGCGTTTCTTGAAGAGACGTATGTGTTGAGTGATTCCGGGGTGACCGACACCTTATACGTGCCAAGAGATGTCATTCGGAAGCGTGACAGCGTACTCATCGTCGACGATATGATAAAAACTGGCGAAACTCAGATGGCTCTAGTCAACCTTATTCGTAAGGCTAAGGCAGAGACTTCAGGTGTTTTCTCACTAATAGCAGTCGGAGAAAACTGGAGAAAACGATTAGTTGTCCCGCAAGGCTGCCCAGTCGAAGTTGTGACCCAAATCAAACCTCCGGTTAGGCCTTGAAAAAGCCCTTTCTCCTTAGCGCTTTCTCTTTCTTTGCTCTTTGCCCAAGCGTAACAGTGCAGTTTCAAAATTGACAAACGTGAAGCCTTTAATCGAATTTCTATTCCAAAATTCCTTAAGGCCTTCAAGGATTTTCTCGGGTTGCTGACCTTTTATTATTCCGAGGCTAGTTGCGCCAAGAATGACGAGCGGTGTAGGTCTAGGGTCTGCCTTCTTCCAAATTTCCCTTAGGTCACGCAGAAATATGCTTACAGTCACGTCTCCAACGCCTTTTCCCAGTTGTTTTAGTCGCTTCTCTAAATCTCCCGAATCCAATGCTTCTCGATGTAGCAAGTTGAGGCTTCCACTATAATTTTTTTCAAGGTTGGTCATCACTAGGAGCAGTTTATCCGCTGTTTTGAAATCGTACCGTACGTAGCTGCCTTCATCTAGAATTCTTACCAAACCGTCCCATCCGGTTTTCAAAATCTTCTCGGGCGAAAGCACGCGGTATTTCTGGAAGCATCCATAGGTTTTAATCACAGATGACTCGGTTATAGGCGCACCAAACAACAGTGACGCCAGGAACCATTTGAAAGCCTCCTCATCGGAAGAGGTTTCAAGCTTGATTCCCAAAATCTCAGAGTACTTCTGACCAAACTTTTCTAGCAGTGCTTTTAAGGCTTCCCGCTTCATAGTCTCCCACTAAAATAATCAATAGAGCACGCTTGGTATAAGAAATGAAGGAGGCTCGGCTTGAGAACCATTGAGTGGAAGGATGGCGTTGTTGTCACGATCGACCAGACGAAATTGCCGATAAAGGAAGAATACGTCAGAATTAAGACATGCGAAGAAATGGTCGACGCGATTAAGACTATGAGAATTCGAGGCGCCCCAGTGCTAGGTGTGGCTGCCGCCTATGGTTTGGCGCTGACAGCTTTTCACAGCCGAGCTGAAACCAGAGAGGATCTTTTGGTAGAAATTGAATCTTGCGCACAATCCTTAAGGAAGACGCGACCAACGGCCGTGAATCTGTTTTGGGCTATAGAGCGCGTGTTGAAAAAAATGAAAAAAGTACGTGGCAACTTGCAGGACATAACGAAAGCGCTTGTAGAAGAAGCACAGAGAATGGCCGATGAAGACGTGGAGACTAACCGCGAAATAGGCGAAAACGGCGCTAGACTAATCGAAGATGGGGATACCATTTTGACCCATTGCAATGCAGGATGTCTGGCAACAGTAGATTACGGCACTGCCTTGGCAGTCATTAGAGTCGCCTTTGAACAAGGCAAACACATCAGAGTTTTCGCAACTGAAACTAGGCCGCTACTGCAGGGAGCGAGGCTTACTGCTTTCGAACTGAAACGCGACAAGATCCCCGTAACGCTACTCACAGACAACATGATTGGCTACGTCATGTCGAAAAAGCTCGTAAGCAAAGTCATAGTGGGCGCCGACCGGATCGTCAAAGACGCCGTAATCAACAAAATAGGCACCTTCACAGTTGCAGTCGTAGCGTACGAGCATGACATCCCATTTTACGTTGCAGCACCCAGATCAACATTCGACCTAACTAGGTTTTCGAGAGACGTCATCATCGAGGAGAGAAGCCCAGAAGAAGTGATTTTCTACGGAAAACAAAGAATAGCCCCTCGAGGAATTAATGTTTTGAACCCTGCCTTTGACATAACGCCATTGAAGTACGTAAGCGGCATAATCTGCGAAACCGGGATTCTTTCAAGCGCCGAGTTTAAGAAGTTGGCAGCCTGATTCTTTTGTTCGAAAATTCTTAAACACCAGCAAACAATACGTAGTGAAGTTGACGAACGATGAAGTCGACTCAAACAGAAAAGGGGATTGAACCCACCCAAGGAGTAGAAAGAAAAAGGGCTCAAGCTATCATCATGGAAAAAGATACGGTGGTTTCCGATCAAAGCGAAGTTGATGCTCTTTCATCTCGAGGCTACGGCAAAGTCGAGAATGCTCAGCTGAAGCTTTCCGCTCACGAAACACTCTTTCTACTGGACAGGGGGCTGCTTGACGTTAGAACGAAGAAAGTCAAGAAAAATCTCGGATTTCAGGAAGTTTTGCAGCATTTAAGGGCTTCGGATGAAAACATTTGGGTCAAATATCTCATATATCGTGACCTGCGAAGTCGAGGATACGTGGTGAGAGACGGGTTCGGTTTGGGTGTCGATTTTCGCCTTTATGAACGCGGTGAGTATGGAAAAGATGTTGCGGAATACATCATTTACGGCATTCAGGAAGGCAAGCCTGTTCCTATGGGCGAGTTGATAAGCGCAGTTAAACATGCCCAGAGTTCCAAAAAGAAGCTTGTACTTGCTGTGTTAAATCGCAGGGGCGAAGTTGTCTACTACTCCCTTTCGCAACTCACGATGAGATAGGTGAAAGAAATGTCAGAATTCCAAACCGTTCGTGGAATGCGCGATTTTCTGCCGAAAGAGGCTGCCATAATGAAGTACGTGGAGGGGATAACACG
>DATHCB010000070.1:0-3885 GCA_035319765.1 Bathyarchaeia archaeon | reverse complement strand
ATTTCAGATTTATTGAGCCATTTGGAAGAAATTGTGCGTGGTGGAGTTTTGTCCAACTAGAAGTAGAGTTAAGTTCAAAATGCTTTTATACTGTGCAAAGGTTGAGTACCAAGGTTTGTTGTGGGATAGATGCCGATGCAGAGTAGAGATGAGATAGTTTATCGTCGAGCCAAGCTCAGTGATGTTACGGCTTTGGTTGAGTATAGGGTTAGGTTCTTGAATGAACTTCACAGTCATGTGGAGAATGATGAGACCAAGGTCGTCCGGGAATCGCTTCTGAGATATCTCGCGAAGGCAATTCGTTCGGGAGATTTTGTGGCTTGGATCGCGGAACTGAATGGCAAGATTGTTGCTACGAGCGGGATGGTTGTTTGGCAGAAGCCTGCAGGATATGGTGGAGTTGAGTCTGGAAGGTTGGGATACCTTCTAAACTTCTATACGGTTCCTGGAGAAAGAGGAAAAGGAATCGCTACAGGCTCTTGAACGAATTAATTAAAGAAGCCAGATCATTGGGGCTCAGATACCTGCATCTCCATGCATCCAAAGCAGGGGAGCCCATCTACAGAAAGGCAGGGTTCAAAGAACCTAACATGCCAGAATTAGCATTGACGCTTGAATGAAGAAGACGGCCACCCTAGCGCGCGTGAATCCGCTAAGGAGAGAAAGCAGCTACAGGTTAGAGGCAGCACCAAAAATCAATAAGGGCTGACGTACCCCGCTCGGATTGGTCCATTCAAGCGATGCACCACTTCCAGGAATAACGCAGCCACTTCTATCCCGTGTCTTAGATGTAGAGGCTTCCCAGAAAATGGGGATTTCACTGTCTCGTCCGCGACAAAGCGAAAAAGCTTGTCATGCTAGGGGCAGTATTCTATCAATTCCGCGACGTTCTTTGCTGATTCTTTTCCCAGTAAGATTTCGACAATTTTTAGTCCAACATCCATGGAGGCTGCAACGCCAGCACCTGTTATGACGTTGTCATCGACCACAACGCGTTCTTTAACAGGGATCGCGCCATACTTGGACAGTTCTTCGACTTCTGTATGATATGTAGTTGCTCTCTTCTCTTTCAAAATTCCTGCGTTAGCCAGAATGAAGGCTCCAGTACACACTGAACTTACAAGCTTTCTGCACTCATACGCTTGCCTAATTTCTTTCAAAAGATGTTCATCCTTTATGGCTTGATAGGCCCCAGGTCCTCCTGGCGCAATTATAACATCATATTCGGACAGGTTTTCGATTGTCTTGTCGGGTATCACTGTTAGACCGTTGTCACATCTAATGGGGTCCGCGATGGTTCCTAAGGTTATGGGTTGAATATATTCTTCTTCCGAGAGGTGACGGGTTGTTCCCAACACTTCCCAAGCTCCTGCAAAGTCGAGTTCTTCCACCTTTGGGAACACTATAACCGCCGCTGTTAATACCCTTGCCACGTTATCACCCTCCTTCTTGGCACTTTCTTCTCTCTTTCCTAAGTCTTGTCGTGCACTTCTCAACGTTGACACTTCATCCACTTTTTATGACTTCTTCTACACATAAGTGGTACATGCATATTTACGACTAAATATCCGTCAAGGGACGGCGATCTTTGACATCGTTCCTATTCGGAAACTAAAAAGCGCGTTCAAGAACACGACAAATACAATAGGGCACATGAGAAAATTATTGCTGCGTGAAGTGTTCACCAGAGACGTAGAACATTCGTAAAAAGAGCACTGCTCTGAGCCCACGCAGCACTCTCGAGTGTAAGCCAGATCGAATTATTAAAGTAGAACAGCCACGAAGGCTTGTGTCAGCATGTATGGTGAATGAATTGAGGGAAAAAACCAGAGAAGCAATACTGAGAAGGATCAAAACCTACCAGAATGACATTTTAGATTTCGCAAAGGCATTGATTTCGCTACCGACCGAAAATCCTCCAGGCTCAGAGTACAAACAATGTGCTAATGCCATCGTTAAAACTCTGAGTGACGTAGGTTTGGAATGTTCTAGACATGAAGATTGCATAACAGCCTACTTTGGAACTGGCCGAAGGACGATTTATCTGCACGGTCATTACGACACGGTGCCCGCTTTAGCCAGAGACCAGTTCGAGCCCTACGTTAAAGGTGGTAAGTTGTACGGGCGTGGCTCATCTGACATGAAGGCCGGCCTAGCCTCAATGATCTATGCTGTGAAGGCCGTAAAGGAATGTGAGATCGAGCTGACGGGTAGAATAGGCCTGACGATTGTGCCAGACGAGGAGACCGGAGGTCTTCGAGGGTCAAGTCACCTTCTATCTAGCAAGCTGCTCGGACTAGGCGGAATTGGAATGCTCACTCCTGAGCCGACCAGTGGTGCTATATGGAATGCAAATCGAGGAGCGATTTCATTACGCATAACTACTATTGGCAAATCTGCGCATGTCGGTCTACAACATCAGGGGATAAACGCCTTCGAACGCATGTTGAGGGTGGCCAATGCGTTCTTAAAGCTAGAGAGAAAGGTGGGGCGAAGAACTACCAAGTTCAAAATCGAGCCCGAGGCTGCGAGACATTCGATTTTGCTGCTTGGTGGTCGAGTTGAAGGCGGTACCAATTTCAATGCTGTTCCGGCGGAGTGTTCATTCACGGTCGACCGCAGGATTAATCCTGAAGAAGATCTTGAGACCGAGAAGAACGCACTACATTCTGTGCTCGATGAACTGAAGGAAAACGGAATCAAACTCAAGTCAGAGATTTTACAGGAGGGATTGTCCGCAAGTTCATCAGAAGTTAGCCCCTTGGCCCGAGCTCTTTCCCAAAGCATCGAGGAAGTCCAAGGCAAATCTTCGCCGTTCGAGATGTGCCCCGGTCTATTGGAAACACGCTTCTATGCCAATAGAGGCATTCCAGCTTACGCGTATGGACCTGGTCTGCTATCAGTTTCTCATGGTCCAGATGAATACGTTCAGACGGATGGCATTTTCAAGTGCGCCGAAATATACGCGCTGACCATAATGCGTCTGCTTGCCTCACATTAAACGAACCTCAAGTGAAGTGTATCGATCAAGTCTATTACGCAGCAGCAGCATTGTCCCGATATAGCGTGTTGAAATGGATTGTGACGCTGCTTTGCTAGTCGAATTATCTCAAGTAAAATCTGCTCCACTAACTATCTTAAGTGCCAGTTTTGCTACTTGATAAATGAAGACTTGCTATATGACTAAAGACATCGCGGATAGAGTGGAGACAGTGAGTTTAGAAGAATCCATTTTCAAGACACTCAGCCATCAAAAAAGGCGAGACATACTGCGTTTATTGGAGAAAGAAGAGAAGCAACGTTCACTGAAATTAAAAACTCCGTCGGAATTGAGGACAGCCCTTCTTTATCCTATCACCTAAATGCACTGGATCGTCTTGTGGTTCAGACGGCAGGGAAATATAGGCTTTCAGAACTGGGTCACGATGCATATAAACTCATGTGCAAGACCACGTCAAATGCAGTGTCTACGTCTATTGTTAGTTCTTTGAGAAAAGAGATTCCTGCGGCTATAATTGCCAATGCGGTCCTCTGGGCTGCTGCCATATTTTCGGTCTCTCAGTTTGAAGGAGGGCTTCGACCTTTAGCAGTCTACAGTTTCGCTATTCTTTGGTTCGTAAGCAATTATTATGCTGTACTATATTCTGACAAAGGTAAGGAAATAGGGAATTTTAACGAGTTTTCGGGACATCTTGGCGCGCGAGTGGATAATCAATATCTATCCGTCATTAATTGGAGGCTATGCTGTGTGTCCAGATGGTTTTGATCCGCAAAGTGCTGTCCAACTAGTGAAAGAACTCTAGCTAGCGAGATCGAAGCGGTCAAGGTTCATTACCTTGTTCCAAGCCGCTATGAAGTCGTGCAGGAACTTCTCCTGGGAGTCCT
>DATHCB010000069.1:0-5105 GCA_035319765.1 Bathyarchaeia archaeon | reverse complement strand
GTTTCTCCATTGGCAGCTGCACGCCTGCTCCGAATCCCAAGGCTTTGCATCCTTAATCAGTTCCAAATAATAATTCCGCGACGCAAGCACTTCCTTAGACTGGCAAAATTTGCTGACATCATCGGGCTAGCGATGATAGGAAAACTCTGGACAACGGGGCTTCACGTGCTAATCCCTGACTTTCCAGAACCTTACACAATTGCAACGGGGAATTTGCGGATACCCAAATCGTACCAGAAGCGCGTAAAACTAATAGGACCCATAATCGAAACCCGCGCCAAAGACCTACCAAACAAAAAGCAACTGCGCAAAAAGCTGAATTTGAACGAGACAAAACCCGTGATCTACGCTCCGATTAGTGGTCCAGTCAAAGAGAAAGCGTACCTAATCGGACTGTTACGACGAATCTTCAGTGATTTTCCAGACAATTATCAAGTAGTCCTGTCTTCAGGCTACCCTGCCTCTTCCCCAGATCCGCTTCGATCTGGAAACTTGTTGATTTACAAGTGGACGCCTAATCGTTTTGAATACCTCAAAGCCTGTGATCTTGTCGTGTCTAGAGCAGGCCATGGGACTATTGCCCAATCGCTTTCCTATGGCAAACCTATGCTCCTTATACCTACTCCCAACCATACCGAACAGTACAACAACGCCAGAAAGGTGAGGGCCATGGGCGTAGCTGAAATTCTAGACCAGCAAAGTCTCAATAAGGAAAAACTTCTGGAAGCCGCAGAAAAAGCCCTAACCAATGGAGAACCTATGGAAAGGGCGAGACAAATTATGGAAGAAGTTGAGGGAATTGACGGTTTGGAAACGGCAGTCAGGATAATAAAACAGGTGGCGGAAGGTGGATGGAGCAATAATGTTTCTGCCTAGGGAAATCTTGGAGCAGAAGTTGCAAGAATTTCTGAAAGAAGACCTGGGACATGGCGATGTGACAACTTTTGCAACAATTCCTGCGGGCGTAACCGTTGAGGCGGAAGTTCGTACGAAAGAAGCCGGCGTGATCGCAGGCTTAGAAGAAGCCATAGTCTTAGGAGAGAGTCTTGGAGTTCAGGTAAAAACAACGGTTGTCAATGGGGCAGAAGTGAAGCCTAAAACTGTTCTGTTAAAGATCATAGGCGATGCAAGAACACTGCTTTCAATGGAACGAACACTTCTTAATCTCTTATCAAGAATGAGCGGCATAGCCACGACGACAAAACAAATAGTAGAAAAGATCAGGAAAGCAGGCTACAAAACTCGAATCGCTAGCACGAGAAAAGTTGCTCCTGGATTAGCATATTTCGACAAAAAGGCAGTTGTGATCGGCAGTGGCGATGCACATCGTTCGGGTTTGGATGACATGGTTTTGATCAAAGACAATCACATCGCAATTGCAGGCGGCGCCACACAAGCCGTCAGAAAGGCAAGGGAGAGCACGTCTTTCTCGAAGAAGATCGAAATAGAAGTCACCAACTCTGACGATGCCGTAAAGGTGGCGGAAGCCAAAGTGGACGTCATAATGCTGGACAATCTCCAACCAACGCAAATAAAGGACGCGCTTGAGAAGTTAGAGAAGAAGAGACTCCGAAACCATGTTCTTGTCGAAGCGAGCGGCAGGATTAATGAAAAAAATGTTCTGGAATTTGCAGCGACCGGAGTGGACATTCTGAGCTTAGGAGAGATAACGCAGAACGCCAAGGCTTTAGACATGAACCTCAAAGTAGTCAAAGTACGGAAGAAATAATGTTAAAACAGAAGAAATGAAGAAAAGATTATCCCGAATGCTACCAGGTTGAAGTCAAGCCAGCCTGTGTCTTGCGGTTCAATCTTTCTGCCCTCTACTTGACGTGGGCGCTGTCAGGGGTAAACTCTAGAGCTCGAAATCCACGTGCGCAAGGATTCATCAGCTCAGAGAACACAACTTTTTCCAAAACTTGTCTATTATCTACTGCAAATCCAGCGATGTCATGCTCGGCAGGAGCCAACGAGTGTAACACGACTCCGTTTTCCACTATCCTTGGATAGCACTTGGACGGCAGGCCTAATCGCATCCTCACTTTTTCAGCATCTGCCTTTTCTGCAGAGTACAAGACCGCATTTGCTCCAGCCGTCAGCTCAGCTATTCTCACAGGAACACTATCCTTCCCGATTGCCAAAACCTCTACGCCGTAGGCTCTCTTGATATCTGCAGCCATTTTTCTGAGCTTAGGCAGTATTTTCAAAATATAGCCCCTAGCTTTGCCTGAGATGTTCGAAAGCTGAATAGGCGAAAGCTCCTCCATCGGCAGGCCGCCGAACGACATATCCAAGTGAACAACATCGGCTCCAGTTTCCTTCAAGAGCCCTTGACAAAGCTCCAACTCATGCAGAATTAATTCATGACTCTCAGTAATCCTCGAGAATATCGGTTCTGCAATAGATTTTTTGGCCAGTCTGTAGGGCGACTCAACAAGAACTGCGGCAGCCGCAACAATCGAAGTAGCGTCAAACGTATCGTTCAACAATGCAGCCCCGGAGTCTGCAGAGATTATACGCAAACTGGATTCCTCAGTGTTATTTGTATTAAAGGGATTTATCTTTCATCCTCATTAAGAGCGTGATTAGCATAGATTGAAGGGTAGTTCAAATAGAGCGATCTCCGCCTATCGCATGGAAGCTCAAGCACGAAAAGCATTACATTATAGAGATAATGGCGTGGCACTCAAGATGATAATTTAATCAGTAACTTGGCTGCCTTCGTAAAATCTTCCATGTTCAAGATTATTTCTTGTGGCACATTCTGTTACATCTCGCTCAGCCTTGCCTGCTTCCCCTCTTCCAAGTTCACGAGTTTCCAGCCTAATCTTCTTAGCAAAACTGCCTCGGGTACCGGGGAATGAATCTATCATGTCAACACCCTTACGGATTCCAATCCCATCTCTTCAGTAACTCTGGAAACCACTTTTTCTCCAGAAGATGCTCAAAACGCAGCGCATCATCAAACATGGATCATTATCGAAAAGAACGTAAGCTACCGTTCCATCCTTCTCGAAGCTTCTCATAATCCGGTGTAGTCTCTTCAACTCCTCATCTGAATATTGCTAGTAGCGCACGTAAAGGAAGCCACAGTTTGGATGAGCAAAATCCTTGCTCTAAAAACTAGCATATTGTTCTCATCCGCTCAAAACCATCAAGGCAAGACTTGCTGGTTTCAAGTTTATACTCGCGGTTATGATTTATTCGCCTTTACCGTGAACTAAGCCTTTGGCGCTTCTTCTCGCCACTTCTTCGCCGTAATGATTTTGGGAAATTTGTAGAAAGTCCTATTTATCTCGACAAGGTTGAAGCAGTCATAGTATTTTCTTGTTGCAATCGAATAGCCACAACATTCGACCTAAATCCTCCTCAAAACCTACACAGAATTTATCCCAAACTATAAAATATAAGGAATCAATTTTTCTTTGAAAAAACGGAGTCTGCCCTATGGAGCCCTTCTTAAATTGGAGTAAAGAAGCGGCGACTCGCTTTCCAGATTTACTCGTATGCAGTGGAACAATTAAGGGAGTTAAAGTTGAACGACATGCAAAAGAGGCAGAGACTCTGAAACGGTCCATCCTAGCGAAGATGCGCCAAAGCTACAAAGCAGAACTGCTAAGGTATGACCCAGTGGTGCGCGCCTATCGTGACCTGTATTGGTCTCTATCTATTGACCCTACGAAGATAAGACCCGCAGGCGAGGCTTTACTAAGGCGAGCGCTACATGGAGACGATATTCCAAGTATATCGAATGTCGTTGACGCTTACAATCTCGCATCACTCGAAACTATAGTTCCTTTAAGCGGATTTGATCTAGATTTTGTCTCACCTCCTTTAAAGATCCGTTTTTCAACTGAAAGGGACGAGTTCACCGGCATAGGCATGAACAGACCAATGAAATTCGCACAGAAAGCACTGCTTGTTGCAGATACAAAGCAGATTCTGTGCGTATATCCATACCGTGACGCTGATAAAACAAAGATAAATACCAAGACGAGGAGCGTGCTAATCATCGGTTATGGTGCGCCTAGCATAGGCAGGGACCAACTCTTTGATGCGGTGGAGAAAGCATTGACCTACATCGAGAGCGCAGCTGGAGGTATCAGAGAAAGAGTAAACGTTTTCCACACAAGCTGATAATGTAGCAGAGGTGGGATAGATGCGCTTCAGGCTCGAAATGGAATGTTCTCAGAGAGAAAAAGACTCCAACATAATACTTGCACTTGACATGGCTGCCAACTCGAGAAGCAACCTTTTGTCAACGAGTTTGAAACTCTTAGAAAAAGTTCACCTTCACATATGCGCCGTAAAGCTGAACCATCACCTAATCCTGCCTCTCGGTCTGTTTGACCGCGTGCAACAAATTCTCAAACTAGCCCACAGATATGAACTGCCAACGATAATGGACTGCAAAATAAACGACATCGGCAACACGAATAAGGTAATTGCAGAAAATTATTACAAAGCAGGGTTTGATGCAGTCATTGCGAACCCATTTGTAGGTTGGAAAGAGGGATTACAACCAGTCTTTGAGGTTGCTAAAAGACTAGAGAAGGGCGTCATTCTGCTATGCTACATGAGTCACAAGGCAGCGTGGGAAGGTTATGGCCAAACAATACAGGAAGCAAAAACAGTTGCATCGACACTACAATATATCGCGTTTGCCAAAAAAGCATTAGAATGGAACGCAGACGGTATAGTTGTGGGAGCGACTTATCCAGAAAAAATAGAAGAAATTGCACAAATAACGACCGATAAGGTGCCCATTTACTCGCCAGGGGTGGGCGCGCAAGGTGGTGATATTCGATCCGCGGCAGCGGCAGGAGCGCGTTACCTAATCGTTGGAAGAACAATTTTCAACGCGCCGAACCCGGCATCGATGGCTAGGCAAATTCGAGAAGAGGCAAAATTGAGAAAGTCTTGAAGAATTCTATTCTCTGGATTCCCGCTGCCAAAGTTCTTTCTTCAACATATCCCTAACTGCGGAGCGAATCGCAGAACTTCTACTAGGATACAAATTAGCACGAACCAATTCATCTAATCCCTCCAAATAAGCCTCCGGAAGGAGAACAGTAACAAGTTTCATGTCCTTCACCCTACAGCAT
>DATHCB010000068.1:0-24991 GCA_035319765.1 Bathyarchaeia archaeon | reverse complement strand
AAAAAGTCTATCCAATAGACTACATTATAAGCGAACCAGAAACTCAAAGAACTATCAATCGTTTAGGTCTAACTCAGGAGCAAATAGCAGACTTGGCTAACTCAGTTGTTAGCATAAGCGTTTCAGCATTGAAACAATAATAAAAACAAGTGGAGAAGCAATCTCCGCTGGACAGCTAAGAACGAGAAGGGACTAAGTTAGGTTTGGAGCTATAACTTTTCCGCAAAAGGAAAATTGGCTTCAGGTGGTTTTTGTTAGTATTTTTGGTTCTTTCCATTCCTCTCTGAGTATGCTATACATATAGTGGTCAGCCCAATCACCGTATATGAAATACGCTTTTCTGATAGTTCCCTCTCTTTTGAAGCCAACCTTTTCTAATGTTTTCTGTGAAGGAAGGTTCTTAACGTGTGTGCCTGCTTGCACACGAACAATATCTTTTGTTAGGAACAAGTAGTCCACCATCGTTTGGATGGCTTCTGCCCCGTAGTTCTTTCTTCTCTCTTTTGGAATTACCAGATACCCGATTTCCGTCCATCCGTCTGGTTGAGCAAGTCGATGCGAAATCCATCCTATCTTTGTGCCGTCTTTCTTTTCAATTATGAACCGTTTCCTTTCGATTACGGCTTGCAAAGGTGTTGGGCTGTCAAACTCTTTTGCCATTTCTTCCTTCGACATTTGCGTGACAAAGTCGATTTGACCCCATGAATCGAGTCTATTGAAATTCTCCACAAAGAAGTCTATATCACTCTTTTCCATAACTCGCAAATTCACAGTTTTACCCTCAAGCAACTCAACTCACCAATACCGTATTGCTCGACTTCTTAACTGATATTCTTTCCACCTTTACATTTGCTAGGCTGACACCAGCAAGAGCTGGCAAGAGATATGATAGTGTTTGTTCTGCTGTGCATCGTCTAACTATTCCCCTAGAACTAGTTTGAAACCAACCATCTTTGTCTCTCTGAAAAGACTGCATCACCTTTCCTTCGTAGAGGAATTTAATAATGCATTCATCGTTTCTCAAGAACTCATCACCTGAACTCGACTTCCTTCAGCTTTGACTTTCAACAAGGTCCTCAAGCAACCTTATGTCTCCCTGTAATCCCTCAATATGCCTTTTTGCTCTAAATTTCAGGACCTTAATGCGGTTCGTTGATTCTCTGTTCTTCAAGAACCGCCTAATCTCGTTTCGCTCCAGTTCCGTCAAGATATAGAGTCGCATGAATATCGCTTATCTGGTTACAGTTATAGTAATATGTAAATACTGCGGTTACCACTATAGTAATTGAGGACTAAAAGAATGAATGACAATTCCTATCCCGTAGGGGTTCGTAGCCAAGAGGCTTCGAACGAATCCAAAGCTGTCAACAGCATTGAAGAGAGGGGTTCAAATCCCACCCTCCGCACCAGAATTTCAGCTTTCATCACAGACTTTCGATACTTGTTTAAAAAGACTTTGAAAGCTCAATGTATTGGAATAGTGAACGGCTTCAAATTATTTTGCGTGAAACACTGTGTTTGCTCATGGAAAAGGGTTATATGTTGAAACCAAATCCACTTAGTCGTGATGAAGGAGGGGAATGGTAGGGGAACAATTTTTTCACGAACTCCTTCTCTTATAGCCTCTGCCTTTCTCTTCCAGAGATCAAATTCAAGTGGCTTCAAATATAGTTTATGAAACAATCCTTCATGTCGGGTGAAGACCTGTTCTATTGAGTCATACAAAATTGGCTCAGGACATTAACAGATTTCCAATGTGTGTGCCAAGATTGTATGATCACTTGCGAAGAGTTTACGGGCAACGTAAGAAAACTGACTGACTTCGTATACAAGAAAAGAATTTTCCTTTTTATCGGAGAAAGCGCTAATTTGATTGAAGTGCGCGACGTAGGCAAACCTTATTTATTTTAGAGAGGGTGATGTGTTGTGAGCTTGGCATGAAGTTTTCATTCATAAACCCCAGCCAAACTCCGGGCGATCTAGACATGTGCTCAAGGGCGTGGCCGCCCTTAGGTGTGCTTTACATCGCCGGAGTTTTGATAAAGGAAGGAATTGAAGTCTCCGTGCTTGATCAAACGGCGAGGGGTTTCTCTGAGGAGCAGGTTTTAGACTGGGTTAAGAAGGAAGATCCGGATATTCTTGGTTTTTCAGTTTTGCAGAGCTCCGCAAAGGAGGCATCAAAGCTCGCTCAGCTAGTAAAAGCTTGGAACCCAAGTGTCACGATAGTCATGGGCAACTATCACGCAACCTTCAACGATGTGCGGATCCTCAAAAAATATCCCTTTGTAGACATAATTGTTCGAGGGGAAGGAGAATACGCATGCCTTGATCTTGCCAAATGTTTAGAGAGAGAAGGAAATCTAGGAGAAGTTAAGGGCATAACCTTCAGGAATAACGGAGATATCGTTTCCACTCTGGATAGACCTCTTATCAAGAAGATCGATGAACTTCCTATTCCAGATCGCAATTTAACGAATGCTCAATATACGTCAACGGTCTTTGGGGTAAAGGTTGCCACTAGAAAGTTCACCACAGTCCTCACCTCAAGAGGCTGTTCTTTTCAGTGCAGTTTCTGCGGATGCCGAAAATTCGCAAGGGGAATCTGGAGACCAAGATCCGTTGAGAACATTATGAAAGAACTAGAGATGCTGCAAAGCGAAGGTTACGGCGAAATTCTCCTCGTAGACGACAACTTCACGTTGAACAAGAAAAGAGCGAGAAAACTCTGTCAAGAAATCAAAAGGAAACGCTTGGATCTGCGCTGGTTTTGCGATTCAAGGGTGGACACGTGTGACTATGACATGTTTAAGGATATGGTAAAAGCTGGCTGCAACGGTGTTTACTTTGGAATAGAAAGCGCAAACCAAAGAATTCTGGACTACTACAATAAGGGGATCACCCCCGATCAGGCCATCGATGCTGTTCAAAAGGCCAGAAAAGCCGGGGTGAGCATCATCGTAGGTTCCTTTATTGTAGGAGCCCCTGACGAAACCAGAAGCGAAGTCGAGAACACTTTAAAATTTGCACAGAGAATCGATATTGACGTGCCATCGTTTAGCATTCTTGGCGCTATTCCTGGAACGCAAGTCTGGAACGATTTGCTAACTAAAGGACTAATCAACGAAGATGAATACTGGGAAACAGGCGTGTTCGTGCCGAGTGTCTCGCCCAACACCGTCCCCTTCGAAGAAATTCGCTCTACGATCTACGATCACTTCCAAGAGTTCTACCTCCGCCCCAAACTGTTGCTGAAAGAAATATTGAGAACATTGAAGAGTTCCTACAGAATCGCGGTAGTCCTTGCCAACATTCCCCGGATGAAAATTATCGCAAGCGAGGTAGGACGAGGAGTCAAGTACGGTTAGGTCATGAAACAACACGGAAAAAACCTTCGTAGATGACAAAACTCCATCAGCTCACAGTCTGGAATAGCTTGAGACGCTGAACAAGCCCTGGCAATCGGTGATAGATTATTTAATGACTAGCCTTCAAGGTTCTATCGTGTAGAAATGAAACACGACGAAGACGACCCTGAAATTTCAATAGTCGTTAGAACTAGAGATGTAGAAAGTCAATTAGATCATCTTTTCAGACTTTTAAAGAGCCAGACTGCCAAGATATCCCAGATGATTATCGTTGATAATTACTCAAACAAGAGAAAGCTCCAAGAAATGAGAAATTTTCTCTTAAGAGAAAAGAAAGGCTTGCTAGAAGGCAAAGTCCAAATAAAACTAGCCCTCATCCCGAATGACGAGTTTACTCATCAATACTCCACGAACCTAGGCGTGTGCCAAGCCGACAACGAGCTCGTCTGCATAACAAACGCCCACAGTCTCCCAATATCCTACTCGTGGCTCCAAGACGGAGTCAGACACTTTCAAGATCCGAACGTCGCTGGCGTGAGCGGTTTTTTCTATCAATCTAATGAACGTTTTGGAAAAAACTTATTCTACCTTTTTGAAGGCCCTCTGAGAAGCATCGATTGGATCTCCACGGTCAATTGTATAATCCGAAAATCAAGGTGGAAGGAGTACCCCTTTGACGAAGATTTACCGAGATTAATTCCGGAAGCAGGGAGATATGGCGGAGAAGATTATGATTGGACCCTGGAAATGCTTTCAAGAGGCTACAGAGTTGTTTTAGATCCAAAATTCAGCGTTATTCATTCACATAACAGATCTTTCTTATACGAGATTCTTAGAAACGTCAGGAACTACTTCGTTTATGGGAAACTACGTGGAAAAATAAAAAAATTGGAAAGGCCGCGAGAATCCTTCACGAAAGTGGATTACTCAGAAAAAAAGACTGAGATAATTTAGCCTAGCGCGCGCTTAGCGATAAAGAGTCTAAACGAATTGACGGATTCTCAGATTCTAAGAAGCAAGAAGGGATGGAAAGAATACAGAGAGCTGGAAAACTACTGCAAACAGTTTGCCCTCCACTCTGCTGAACTCGACAACTTGAAGGTCGTGTGCAAGAAGATGGAGGAACTAGCAGCCGATCTGCTCTGGCTATTCTTTTGGACGATTCGAACCGACAGATCGGTAATTTAAACATGAGCTTCCAACTTTTCAGAATTCAAATTCTATCCAGCGCATATCATTGCTTTCGAGAGGTGCCTGCGTACTCGCGTACATAAGGCAGAATTATGTACTTGAATATGAATTTTGAATCAACAAAACATAACTTGCGGTACTCGAAGAAAAGCGTACGTTTTGCGGCGAAATAAGTCAAGTACAATCAGGTGAAGCGCAAATGAGCCAGAATATTATCTCTGAGTCAGCTCCTTTAATTGAAGCTTCAAGTCTCTGTAAACAGTTCGGTTCAATTCAAGCTTTGTCTGAGTTGAATCTGCGAATCATGCCTGGAGAAATCTTTGGCCTGCTGGGTCCCAACGGTGCTGGAAAGACCACAACTATCAAGGTTATCATGGGTTTGATCGAACCTACATCGGGATGGGTTAAAGTGGCAGGATTCGATCCTATGAAGAACCCGATCGAAGTCAAATCCGGAATAGGTTACGTAGCCGAAAATCCGATCTTGTACGATTCTCTTTCGCCCAGGGATTTCTTTGAGTTCGTGGCTTCTATCAGAAAAATGGATCAGGCCATTGCAAATGAAATAGTGACCAGCCTAGCGAGGGCTTTCGATATGGCTCAATATTTCGATTCGCCGATAGCTACTCTGTCAATGGGAATGAAGCAAAAGGTGGCCGTGATTGCATCGCTTTTCCATCAGCCTCAGGTTCTTCTATTAGACGAGCCTCTCAACGGGTTGGACGCTAAAAGCAGTCGCATAGTTAAAGATCTAATCATGCTGCATGCTCAAAGGGGGGGAGCCGTTCTATTCTCTACTCATATAATGGAAGTGGCTGAACATATCTGCACAAGAATAGGCATAATATATCAAGGCGGCATAATAGCGGAAGGAACTCTTGAGCAGATTAAGAGCCAGGTGGGGGGAAAAGGCGAGACGCTCGAAGAGATCTTTTTGAAGGCAACGAATGAAGAGTCAGAGATTGCCAACACGACTGAGCTATTGCGGGAGGCATTCTCTAAGCATTGAAACTATCCGAAGCATGGCGTCTAAGCTGTGCACCGTACAAGGAGTCGGTTTACAAATCGATAGCCCAAGAAAGAGGGCGCATGTGGTGGGGAGCGTTCGGGAAAAGCCACTTTGATGCGGAAGGCCAAAGTGATCTGGAATTGACGAAGAGGGCGTTGAGGATTGCAAGGTTCGATAAAGTGACGGTTGCTCTATTCAACTTAATGGCATCATGTATCCCATTTGCTTCGCTCTTCTTTGGATCCTTAGCCGTTGGGCTGACGAGCTCGATTTCATTGAGCCTCGCCGTCACGTTCGGCTTCATAGTATTGTATTCAACTCAGACGCTCTCGTCATTCGTCAGCGCTGAATCCTCGGCGTTGCTGTCCACCATGCCCTTGGCGAACGACGACTTCTCTCTCATCACGCTATTTTCCTTCATTAGATCGGTCGATTACATGGTGATCGGATCAATCCTAAGTCAGGTCACGTTTGTTGCTTACCTGACATGGTCCCCACTTGCAACTTTGCTCATGCTCGCCGCTTCCGTAATGAACGCAGTGTTCGCAGTCGCAGTCGCTCTTTGGTTCTCAAGGCTGTTCCACAGGAATCTGCTACGCGGGGGAAGATCAAAAAGCAACACGGTTTTGCGCCTCATTTTCATTACAATGTGGGGGTCACTCCTCATTGGAATGGGCTTTTTGTTCAGCGTACCTTGGTACATCGTGCCACACCTAGAAAGCGTATTGCTTGGTCTCAACCAGGTTTCAAGCCTTGTCCTCTGCATCATTTATCCCTTCGCAGCCGGCATAGCCATCGCTAACTTGGTTCATCCACTCGCGGCGTTCTTTACTGCGTTGGTCGCATCTGTAGCTATGATAGGATATGCCTTGCTAGCAGGGGCCGCGGGAAAGTGGACTTTACGAACAGTGAAGCGCATTTCCCAAGGAAGCGGAGTCAGTGCAGTTAGGGCGATTGCAAGAAATTTTTCGGTTAAAATTTGGAACCCTTGGCTGGGTTATGTGATAAAAGACTTGAAAACCTCCTCAAGAAACCCTGCGACAGCCTTCTTTTTCGCGCTTCCTGTACTAGAGACGGCTATCGTATCGTTGCTAATAACGAATTATGCAATGCTGAGAGCATCGACTATACTTGTCGCAACAGTTACTGGAGGAATCTTCGCCCTGTTCGTACCACTCGCGTTACTGACTTCTGAAGGAACAGGATTGGAGTATACCAAGACGTTGCCTATCAACGCCAACCGACTTATAATTTCCAAAACCCTAATCGCTACAGCAACATACGTCCCCGTACCGTTGACCCTGCTAGTAATGACCTTTACTAAACAGGCGACTTGGCCGCCAGCAGTTCTTATACCATGTTTCATCATACTTTCAATCGCTTCTGCCAGCATCTTCGAGATCAAACTCTTCATGAACTACGTGGCAAAAGGAAAAATCGCTGCGTTCGCTCAAGATTTCCAGAAACTAGTTTTAGGTGTCACATTTCTATTGATCCCAGAGTTCGCCTATGCCACAACGTATATAGTCTCACTCGATCACATTCTTGCCATTTCAGTCATGGGCATCACAGCCGCTGCAGAACTAGTAGCCGCGATTCACTTGCTTAGGCCTTGAGCAGTTGTCGTAAGTGCTTTTTGTGCACCTCGCGAGTAGTCAGAGGATAGACTTCCCTTTCACTGTAGAAGAATAAAGGATCTTCGCCTATGATTCTTGTTAGTTCTTCATCTGACTCTGCGTTAACTACGAGCATGTTGCCTTGGTGACCTATGAGGTGATAAGATGTCTCAATCTTTCCTTGCTTTTCCAAATTGTCCAAGTACGCAAAATGTGCTGGGAGCAATTTAGCCCAAGCTTCAATCGGCACATGCTTGACTTTTTGGAGAATTAGGAACTTCATTTCACATCAAGGATACTCGTATTGCCTGAAGACAATAAAAATTTAATCCTAGGAGACGATGCTCAGCCGCCTCCAACTGGAGGAATTATGGCCAAGACATCGCCGTCCTTCAACTTTATCGTCAATGTCTTCGCAATTTTTTCGTTCACTAGGATTTGGAGATAGCCATGGACATCACCAGTTTGCGTATCGTAAACGTATTCGGTAAAGTCTCGACCGTGCAGTTCAGCTAATCGTTTCAATACTTTTTCCACATTAACATCTCTATCTCTAGGGAAATCGATTGTTTCCTCTTTTTTTCCGACTATTTCCCGTAGGGCCGCGAAAAAACGTATAGACACTTTCAATGACTTTATCTCCCTCCGGCTTTGACCGTTCTGAGAAAGTTTCTAAAAATTTCTTCTCCATGCTCTGTGTTGTTGACTTCCGGGTGAAATTGGACGCCGTAGTGTGGTTTTTTATTGTGCTTTATTGCTTGAATCTTACAGTTTTCCGATAACGCAAGCACGGTGAAGTTGCTTGCGACTTTCACTTCGTCATTGTGTGATTCCCACGCCAGAAATTCTCTGGGGATTCCCCTGAACAAATCATCTTCTTCAATGACCCTGACTTTGGATAACCCAAACTCTGGAATTTTAGAAGGTCCAGCTTTTCCTCCGTAGTAAAGCGCCATTATCTGATGACCCACGCAGATTCCTAATATAGGGCCAGGAAATGTCTTCAGATAATCGGTGCAGTTGCCCAGTTTGGGGGATTCCGAACTTATTCTCGGTGCCCCTCCGCTCAATACCAATGCGTCAGCTTCTATCTCGCCGGCAGGAGTTGTATTTGGGACAATCTTGGCGTCACACCCGATTTCTCTTAAAACTCTCCATTCCCTGTGGGTCCATTGACCACCATTGTCGACAACATAAACCCTTGCGTCATTCATACTCAATCGTTCCCGGAGGCTTGTTCGTTATATCAAACACGACTCTGCCTACGTCATCCTTAAGGGTGTTCGTGATTCTAACTGAGATTCTCTCCAAGATTTCGTGGGGAATCTTAGAATATGCGGCGCTCATTCCATCGAGACTTTCGACAGCGCGAACAGCGATGACGTTTTTGTAGGCCCTCACATCGCCCTGAACACCCACAGTCTTGCATGGCAACAGTACAGCGAAATACTGCCAAGGCCTGCTGATCACCTTGTTCACAGTTGCGCTGTCAATCTCTTCTTCCACAATGGCGCACGCTTCCCTTACGATTCTTGCATTCTCAGGAGTGGCTTCACCAATGATCCTAACAGCCAAACCTGGTCCCGGAAACGGCTGCCGCTCATATATTTCTGGAGGCAAACCCATTTCTCGCCCCACCGCCCTAACTTCATCCTTGTACAAATCCCTCAAGGGCTCAATGATCTCGAACTCGATTTTCTCCGGCAAGCCGCCAACATTGTGGTGCGATTTGATTCTATCCCGGAGACCACCACCGCTCTCTATCCAGTCAGGGGCAATCGTTCCTTGAACAAAGTATTTCGCGCCCTCTTTCCTAGCGATTTCCTCAAAGATCCTGATAAACAACTCACCAATAATCTTCCTCTTTTCCTCCGGATCCACAACACCCTTGAGCTTCGCATAGAATCTCATCTTGGCATCGACGACAACGACACTCAAACCCATTTTCTTCAGAAGCTTCTCATTACTTTCAACTTCACCTTTCCTCATATAACCAGTATCAACTAAAATGCACTTCAGATTCCTCTTGATTGCCCTACCAACTAAAACCGCCGCGGTGGTAGAATCCACGCCGCCAGATACACCAATAACAGCGTTTCCCGTTATCTTCTTCCCAAGTTCTTCGATTTTCTCTTCTACGAATTTCCCACAATCAAACATTGGTTCTTCATAAACTAGGAGCAACAAGAAACTATAAAGATTTTGTAAAAAGTGATGAAAGAACGTGCTTTCAATGCCTTTCTGTGCGCAAGATCTGGGCCGTATTGAACGGTGTAAGCACACTCAAAATATGGTTATATTATAGCGGTTTTGATGGATGATAGCCCGGGAAAGACCAGTGCATGTGCTCGCATATACCGTTCCCTCTTTTTTCTAAGCATGCGCGCACAACTCCGAATCTTCTTGGAGATTTCTAGGAATTGACGTTGAAACCAAAAGAGTATTTTCTTCAAAACAAAAACGATTTGAAAAAGCTTTAGTGAAGGCGCACGCTAACTACGACACCATAGCCTTCAAAATAATTGTAGGTGCGTTTGCCGGGTCGATGAATCCAATTAGTTTCTTTTCAATTTCAAAGAATAGCTCCGGCTGCTTTTTCATCGCTTCGATCACCCTTTGGTCGCCGTTAAGGAGTAAGCTCATTAAAAGGCCGTCCCCAAAAACCTCTATTGCCTCATAGCCTTCTTCAGCTAATAGCGTTCGCATTTCATCCACTGTCGGCCAGTGGGTTACAGCACTTTGTCTAGTTTCAATCGTCTCCGTTTTTATTCTTATGATAGGAAATTTTCGTTTTAGTCTTCCTGCCTGAACGAATTCTTTGTCCTTGAGTATCCTCTTCGAAATCGTGCTATGGGGATCTAAGATATAAGAAATCTTGGTATGATTTCGAACGTCATCAAACTCCTCCAACGAATAGGCAACCCGTCCATCTGCCATCCTTTCGAAGCCACGGAAAATGCTTCTTCCCGGTTTCCATTGCACGTTGTCCTGTTCGATGATCAAAGTTGCTTCATTCTTCAGAACTTTCTTAAACTCAGCCAAAGTAACTTTCTGTGGAACCAAGAAAACAAAAGCGTCGCCACGAGAAACTAATGAATGGAAGCATTCCCGTCTGAACGGGAGATGCCTGCCATCACAAACTATGAAATCAGTTTTATGACTCAGGCCTTCTTGAAACGCGCGCTGCTTCGCCACCTTTATCATGCTTTTCACCAGGTCAATTCCAACAATGTAGTCAGGTTGTGCGTGCTTAGCAAGAAAGATGGTTAATCCTCCCGTTCCGCAGCCTATATCTAGAATCTTTTGCCTTTTTCTTATTAGGTCCAGAAAAACAAGGTTGGCAACTCCGTACTTCCAGAAGTTCGGATTGTCTTTGTTCTGAATCTTCTCTTCCCACTTAGGCCCGTAGTAACCTAAATAAGAATTACACATGTGCCTCGATTAGCAGTTCTTTATCTTCAGTTCTTATGACTTATGGAAGAAACTTTCGACGTTCAAAACAGAGAATTAGCGCGCGCAAGTCTTATCTGGTCCATGGAAGTAAGGTGAACGTGTGTACTCACTTGGTGGTTGGAATTTGCCTGAAGAGTCACACGGCTTGGATGAGGTAACTCAGCGCAGAGCTAAGAGGTATTTTTATGGCAACCTAACCGTATCATTTTGCAAGAGTGCACTAATACTGGCCTTAACATTACTGGTGCTTGGCTTACGGCTTTCTGTCGACTTTCAAAACTTCGCTCAGAAGTATGTGTCTGAACCCTCTTTTGTGCTTGCTTGCTGTGTCTTGATTGGGTTCGTCGCGTTTTGGCTTGTTTCGCTTCCATTCGATTATTATGAAGGATATGTTTGGGAGCACAAGTTTGAGTTATCAGCAGAGAATTTGAGCGTCTGGTTTCGGGACAATGTGATGGCTGCGATTCTGTACTTGCTCATAGTCTTTGCTTTTGCGGAGGGCGCTTACAATTTCATGTGGCTCAACGCGACGTATTGGTGGTTCTTTATGTGGCTTGTCTCCGTCGTGTTCATCGTCTTTTTCACATACGTTGCCCCGGTATGGATAATGCCGCTCTTCTACAAGTTTCCTAGGCTTAAAGATGAAGAATTGTTGAGCAGGTTGACTGGACTTGCGGACAAGGCTGGAGTAAAGATCATGGGAGTTTTTGAAATGAAGTCTGGAGCTAAGACTAGGAAAGCTAATGCCGGCTTAACTGGAATCGGCAACACGCGCAGGATGCTGCTGAGCGACACGTTTCTGTCGAATTTTTCAACTGACGAAATCGAGACTGCCATGGGTCACGAAATGGGGCATCATATACATGGCGACATTTGGAAATTAACTGGACTTATCTCAGGATATTTTCTATTGATGCTTTTCCTAGCGAATCAAATAATGCACGCAGGCACGAGTTTCTTTGGCTTTCGAAGCTTTGATTCCAGTGCTTCTCTTCCGTTCCTAGCTTTGACGCTTGGTTTGCTTCTTGCAGTCTATATTCCGCTGATGAACACACTTAGCCGAAGGTGGGAAGATCGCTGTGACCAGTACGCGCTTGATCTAGTCGAAAAACCAAACGCCTTCATCTCCCTAATGATTAAGTTGTGTAACCAAAACCTAGGATACGCGTATCCAAACTGCATCGTCGAATCCGTATTCTACAATCACCCATCAGTGAAGAGAAGAATTGAACACGCATTAGCTTACCAGAAGACTCACCCTCAGAAATAGTTGAAAGAAACATACGAATAAACAGAGAATAGCTAGATGGACGAAGATAAAGCGCACGCATTGGAGGCTAGCGCGCGTCATATTGGCATGGTTACGATTGAAGATGCAATTAGGGATTTAGCGTCAGAATATACGCAAGTTCATTCTCGCCCTTTGCAAATAGGTCTGGTAATGCTGCGACTAATCGGAATCCGATTTTCTCATAAAGGTTCCTTGCGGGTTTGTTGTCTTCACCAGTTGTCACGAAGACTTTTCTGAGTGTATAACGATGTTTTGCGTAAAGCTTTTTCATGTCTTCAATTGATGCACGAAGAAGTCTTTCTCCTAATCCTTTTCTCCTGAACTTCTCATCGATGTAGAGGTCCTGAATATTAGTCAGACCATGATGTTTCTCTTCAACAGTATTCCAAAATATCGCTCCAACAACCTCTCTTCTCCGCTTGACCACTTTTATGTGATGATAATCGAAGTAAGATTTCACAAACCAAGAAGCCTCTTCCCTATTATGATACAGTTCTGGCGAACTGTAAACTTCTATGAGACCGCCCACATCGTTCTTAGTCGCATCAGATACTTGACAGCTCATGATTCAATACTGATACTGAGCAGACTTAAACATTGACCCAACTTATTTACAAACAAAACCCGAAGCCAGTTTTTGATTTTGCGGAAAAGTTATGGATGAACAGTTCGCCTAAAGTTCTAAACTGGGTGATTCATGTCCATTTCAAGAAAGACTTCTCCCATTGTCCATTCTCCCATGAATTGTTTGAAATTATGTTTTTCATACAGTCTTCTTGCGGAAGGGTTGGCTGTAGATGCCGAGATTCCAACAACGCCTTCGTTCAAAGCGTTCTTTATTGCTTCTTGCAGAAGATTTGAGCCAATCTTCCTATTGCGAAACTTGGGGGAAACATAGAACGCCGTGATGAAGGCGTTTTGACCCCCATCAATAATATCCTCAAACATCACACAATGGATAAAGCCAACTACCTCGTTTTGCCAATCAGCTACAAGTAATTCACGAGCCTCAATGGCTCGGACAATGGATTCTCTTCTCGGAATTTCCCACTTCAACCACCCTCCGATTAACTTGCCAATTATTGGGGCGTCTTTTTTCGTTGCTCTGCGAATACTAAATCGCTTCATAAGAAATGACTTTTCGACTGTTTCTTATAAGCGATCGCGCGCGCGATTACGCCATGGTAAATATAATTATAAATTAGATTTTGTACAATTTATGCATGAATAGCAAGTTCATTTCGATAAACAGGGTAAAAAAGCAAGACGTTCTGGATATCGCAATGCTTCAAAAGGAGTTCGAAGCGTATCTAGGGCGACTTTCGGGAAAACCAAGAGAGCCCTTTTCTGTTAGAAAAAGGGCATCCAGACTGCTTAGGGATAGTTTTGGAAGAAAAGCAGCATTTCAGGGATTCATAGCAAGAAAAGAAGGCAAAGCAGTAGGCTACATATTCTATCACCAAGGATACGACCCTGATGAGATGCGCGGTCGTGTCATCTATATAGTGGACTTGTTCGTTTCAGAAAACACTCGCAGGTCTAGTGTTGGTGCCCTTCTGATGAAAAGGGTTGCTGCATTGTGCAAAAAGATCGGTGGAATAAGAATCTACTTCGGAGTTTGGCTGAAAAATAAGCCAGCAATCAAGTTCTATAAGAAACTGGGAGCAGAGTGGGTCACGGACGTACCTTTTATGCGCTGGGAAAGTGAAAAGTGGTGATAGTTTAGAGTCTATGTGAATTAGATGACAAGCAAAATCGTTTACGATTGGAAAAGGCTCAAAGAGAAAAGAATCAAAGTCGGCCACCGAACCGTATTGAGGAAAACGTTCAGAATGCCCGACGGAACCGTAGCGCGCGCGTAGGACCCGTAATCGCGTGGTCACCGCGCGCTATTCGTTTAGCATTTGTCTGATGTTTTCATCAAGTAAGCATCTTTCTGCTTTTCTCAGGTGTTCTCCCAACGCAGAGTTCCCAATGTTGAGCTTTCTAGCAAGGTTCTCTGAATTTATTCTTCGTGGTATATCGTAGTAGCCAAGTTTGTAAGCTGTAATTATGACTTGCCTTTGCTTTTCAGTTAGCTTGGCAAGGGGCGAGGTGGGAGAGAACTTTGCGTCGGTCAATGAAACTATCTTGTATCGAAGCCCTATGGAGGCAACTCTTTCAAGAGACTTTTGGATTTGTTCAGAGGTCCCAAGAATTGAGAATTTTATTTTTCCATCATGAATTTCAACAGGAGGAAACAAATATCCCCCCTCAATTCCCATTGAATCTAGAACTGGAGACAGGCTTGGCCCCCCTTTCATAAAAACGATATAACTTCTGTCATTTTGTTGTTCAAGTACCTGCGCGTCTCTTATGACACCATCGGCAAGAAAATCATCAATTCGAGATGTTTCATCCTTAAATTCGATTCGTGCTATCACCGCAAATTGTTCAGTGTCTTGTCTTAGGACATGCCGTAATTCCAGTGACTCTATTTTCTGAAAATCCTCTGTTAGTACCCCAATTTTGCACAAGTCTTTTTCCAGCACCTCTAAAATTAATCGACGCATAAAGTCGTGGTCACCTGTCTCTCATTTAGGCTTTTTGGTTGAGCCGTATGGGTACGGTAGAAAATTAATCCTTCAGTCTCACTTTTGCTCTTAAAATAAAAAGCAGACTGAAAAGAGTTGGCCCAAACTTGATATCGAAAAAATATCGTGTTGACCACTACGACAGGAGTAGATACTGATTGCCCAAGTCTTTTTTTGATTCATTAAACGCATTTATTCATAAACGTTACCGCTGGGTTATCATATCCTGGGCAGTCGTCGTGCTACTTTCATTAATTCTCATTCCAAGCTTCTTTTCGGCAGTTTCTTATGATATCGTAGGAAGTGTTAAACCACCTGCAAATAGCGAATCAGACAAAACGCTAAAAATTATGGATGCCCAGTTTCCAGAATTGAGCAATGCTAGTCAAGATATTCTAAGTGTCGTTGTTCAGGGCACCTCCGCCTACTCAGATTCATTAAAAGGTGCTATTCTCAAGTTGAATAGCACAATTTCAAAAGACAAAGACGTCAATAACTTTACAGGAGTAACAAGCCTTTACTCAGTTGAGGCAAACCTGCTCAACGATTCTCTGTCAGAGATTATCAATCAGACTGCAAGTCTTCAATCAAACATAACCACCATCAACTCAGGAGTGTATGCTCTGCAAGATAACCTGACGACGCTGAGCACAGGTATATTTCAGCTGCAGAACGGCATCAACCAGACAGCCCAACTTGTGTTTGGAGTCCCAGCGGCGTTCGTCGGAGTATGGCAAGGTGTAGTTCAAGAATTAAATGCTCAAGGCATAACAAATCCGAACCTGTATACGGTCAACGCTCAGGCAAACTCAACAGTCTTCAACGTAACGTCGAATTTTGGAGGAAACGTTGAATCTCTCGGCTACTATACTGCTTTCTTCGACGCTTGGAACGCCAGTTACACGACTCTGTCCAACGGTACATCAATTTCTGACCGCGAAGCCTTCGCGATAGGTCAAGCTGTTTCATCTTTCCTTAGCAACCCGCAGCTTAATTCGCAGACACGCCAAACCATAGGCCTAGTAGCATCCAATTTGACGGTTTCAAATTGGAACCAACTTTCAGCGATAGAAAACTTGACTATTTCAACGATGGCATCAATTATTCCTTCAAACCTGTCATCTTCCCTCGGGGTCTCGGCAACGAGCATCATCAATGAATTGTATAGCTTTGGGCCTTCTCCTTCAAATGCGAGTATTGCAAACTATGCCATCACCCTTATAGAAACATACTACTCGAACCAGACAATTCCAGATGTTGGATTCTCTGTTTCTGACCTGATACGCGCCTCTTATAATCTTGGCCGATCACCTAGCAATAGTCAAACATGGAATCTATCTTGCGAATTTATTTCGAACGCTACCCAAAATGCTTTTTCAGACTCGCCTCTATTCAAAGTAAACAGCACATCGTTAAGTTATCTTCTTCAAAGTCTGTCGCGGAAGGCAACAATTGCCGACATACAAAATGCTGTTGACAATGAGATATCAACTCAATCATATGCAAATTACCCCTTTGCACTTCTAACCTCACTGACCAAAAATTTTGTAAATTCAAATAACGATACAATGCTAATTGTCCTCAATTTCGCCTCAAGTCCAGAAGCCGACACAGTTACCCACATAAGAACTGATATTGATACCATAGGATTGCAAGATTTTGGCCAAGTTTATGTGACAGGTGGTCCTGCTGTGTCTTTGGATTTGCGAAACACAATTCTGCCTATCCTCGATATTACTCTATTGCCAGGAATCATCCTTTCCATCATAATTGTTGGACTATTACTCTTTTCGCTAGCGGCGGCTTTTATTCCAATACTGATGGGTGGTTGCTCCATTGTGGTGTCTCTCGCAGTCATATACCTCGGCATCGTAAAGGTAGGGCACACCAGCTTATCGTTTCTTACACCAGCGTTAACTCTACTCTTACTGTTGGGTCTTGCCGTAGACTATGCAGTTCTACAAATCAAACGCACAAAAGAAGAGCGTCTTCAATGTAAATCAATCAAGGAAAGTGTAGGCATCTCAATTAAATGGGCAGGTCAAGCTGTATTAACTGCAGGAACCACCGTCATAGCAGCATACGTTGTCTTGGTGTTAGCCAATGTTCCACTTTTCAGTACGGTAGGGCTCTCTATAGCAATAGGTGTTTCAGTTCTACTTGTCGCATCAATTACGTTGCTTCCAGCCCTCGAAATTGCGTTAGGGGACAGACTTTTCTGGCCAAGTCTAAATAAACGTTTCATGAGAAATTCCAAGCATAAGGGCATTTTGAAACGAATGGTTGAAGGTACGCTCAAAAGGAGAGTTCTTATAGTGGTTGCAATTGGCTTAGTATCTTTAGGCGCCATCTTTGTAACCTATAACACACCGTTTAACAACGACGTTATGAAAGTGATTCCAAACTTTTCAAGTAACGAAGGGCTAAATGTTATATCAGACAACTTTGGAACCGGAACAGTGTACCCAACATACATTACAGTCACAATGCCCACGCAGATAACGTATGGCGACAACCAATTCAACCAAACTCTACTTAACCAAATCGAACAAATCACTGCTACAGCTGCAAATTCAGAAGGCATTACAAGTGTTGTCAGTCCAACTAGACCATATGGGCGTTCATTCAATTACTCAAATATCGAAAACATGTCTTATGCTCTACGTCTACAATATGAAAACCAAATGTTTGCAGCGATTGGAAAAGACAATAAAACCGCTTTAGTCACCGTTGGACTCTCAGAATCAATCTTTAGTCAAGATGCTATCAACTCTTTGTCTCAAATGGAAAAGAACATCAACAATTTACCACTTATTAGCGGCACAATAATCCATTTTGGAGGCCAAGCGCAATCAACAAGTGATACCGTATCATTCATGGATGCTATTATTCCAGAAATTACCGCGATTCTAGCCGCGACAATATGCATCATTCTGTTTTTCCAGCTAAGGTCAGTATTAATGCCTCTTTACCTAGTAGCCGCGATACTCTGCAGTGTCATTTTGTCCCTAGCGGTAACTTCACTCATTTTCTACAAGGGTCTCAACTTACCTATTGTCGTCTACGTTCCTCTGTTTATAGTAGTAACAACCATGGGTGTCGGAGTAGACTATGGAGTGTTTTTCGCTAACAGAGTACGCGAGGAAGCGATAAACGGCAAAACAGATGGCGAAGCAATAGTCGCGGCTATTGATAAAATCTGGGTAACCATCCTTGGCCTTGGGCTCGTGCTGGCAGCTGTGTTCGCTTGTTTGCTTATTCCTGGAATTGGAATCTTCAACGAACTAAGTCTTGCCATTGCTATAGCAGTCTTACTGGCAATTACGGCTGGTATCCTATTCTTTGTGCCTGCACTAATGGAGCTCACACCGAAACATAACTGGTGGCCACGTAAACGACCCGGCGTAAACAACAAGAAAACAATAAAGGGTCAGGGTGCTAAAGACGAGCTTTAAGACATTCAACGCCAATGGTATCCTACAATTTAAGAACATCGTCGCACACGTGCTTGTGCGCAACCTGAAGCGGCAACTGCAAGCGCGCGCAAGTATAAACGATGAAGGAGAGATGCTTTTCAGCTCATGATGGGGAAGTTTTGCTCGTGAGTAGTTCCCGTCTCGGAAAAGAATTGGAAGAAGCCAGAAAGAGAAGAGGATTATGCAATATGTGCTTTCTACGACCTGTAACTAAGAAACTCAAAATGAGAGATGGGATGAAGGTTGAAGTGTGTGATGAATGCTATGAGAAGGAGAAAGGATGATATTTCATGAAGAGAGAAATAAGGACGCGCGCGATTTTTGGTCCCGTGGGATGAAGAAGAAATCGGTAGCTGCCTCTCAGCAGGACGCGGATTCGTCCACATAAGCGCCGAAGGCAACGTTGAGCCATGCCCACTCATTCCCTACTCAGACATAAACATCAAGAACTGTTCGCTCAAAGAAGCACTCCAGTCAAGGATGCTTCGGACGATTAGAGAAAACCACGCACAGCTGGAAGAAACACACGGATGCGCGCTGTGGGAACAAAGAGAATGGGTGCAAAACCTTGCCAAATCAAAAGAATAGCCTCATACACACGCACGATGCATAGCCATAAGTGCCCTTCGAGGCGAATGGACGTATGCTTCTTTTTTGAGCCGTGAGTCATGGCCTTAGGAGCTTTATGGCAATGGGGACGCACCTGACTGGAAGCACTTAGCGCGGGCTGTTGGGAACTTGGTCCTTTTTCAACATGTCTGAAATTTCTACGTCTGGATGGTGATACCTTTTTCTGCCAATTGATATCCTTTCGAATTGTATAGCCTCCTTCGGACACCATTGCAGGCAAGCGAAGCACCGTTCGCAATGATGCTGCCAATAAGGCGCGCTTTCAACCATCTTTATGTTATTCACGGGACAAATCCTTGAGCAAATCCCGCAACCGTCGCATTTCTCGTCGGTATGGAAACTTACGTCCATCATAGGCCAAAGCGCATCCGTGTTTAAATGCGAGTTTAGGAGTTTATTGTATTTGCTTTCAATGCGCCATCGTCCATAATATCTGTCAAGGGGATAAAACAAAGAAACGAGCAGCCTGTTGCTCACTTCGAATTTGCCTTGCTTCCGCGCGGTTATGTATTGACAGATCAAATCGAGTTTCTTCCTCCAGTTTGCAAACGACTTTCGTTCCTTATCTTCGACAGTTCCACTGTAGATGAAGGAGGGTAGACTAATATTATTCACAGGCATTTTCACTGCGAACCCAGCTGAAAGCTTGCCGCCGCAAGATTCGACTACTTTGCCAAAACTCTTGACCGCCGCACCCGCCATGTTTCCATACGTTGAGACTGCAAAAATGTATTTTGAACCAATGCTATCCAGCTTCCTGACAAATCTTTCGACTATAGAAGGAATTCGGAAAATTCCATACACGGGAAAGACAACTCCAACAACGTCAGCTTGTGTTCCTATTCTGTCTTCACTTATGACGGAAGGTATGGAAATTAGTTTTCCATTGGTTTTTTCTGCGATGTCCCGCGCGACAACCAGCGAATTTCCTGTGCCCGAAAAATAATAGACATCAACGGTCATGCTGCTTACCCTTGATTACTTTAAGAGACAAGCAATATTAAAATATACCAGAAGCAAAATAGTAATATTATTTCTAATAAGTAACTAAAGGTGGATTGGCTTGGAATCTGAGAATAAGGCGCATTTAGAGTTTAATCGGGTGCTAGAAATCATCGGCAGCAAATGGAACCTATTCATCATCTGGAGCCTTAAAGACGGAAGACTAAGGTTTAGTGAGCTCCAAAAAAGAATGAATAACGTTAACTCCAAAACCATCACGAAGCACTTGAGAGATCTGGAAAAAAGCAAAATATTAACTAGATCAGTGTATCCCGAGGTGCCGCCAAGAGTGGAATACACGTTGACAGAGAAAGGGCAAGCGTTTCTGCCCGTTTTTGAAGCAATTCGGGAATGGGGAAAGTACCTACTTTCCTAGTTTAATAAGTCAAATGCTTCAGAGAATTTCACTATGATCCAACGAGACAATGCTCGTGCTGATGGCAAGTAATAAATTCGAGCGGCTTAGTTGCATAAAGCTGCAAAGTGATTTTCAGAATGTCAACGCATGCGACCGGCAGGATGACTAGTTGGGGTGTCGGTCCAAAATTTGCAGTTATTTCTATAGTGATGGGTCTTTTGGCGATTTTTGTAAATCACTATTTCTTTGCCAGTCTACTTTTGCCGTATAATCTGTTCAGATTCTCGTTTGGAGTTGGTCTTATCATACTCGGTCTCGTAATGATGCTTGTTGCAGCCTCGCAGGTGCACCAAGCTTTCAACGATGGAAAACTGATTACGAGTGGAATATACTCTTACGTTCGAGATCCAGTTTATGCTGCTTGGATCTTGCTCATCGTGCCTGGCCTGTTCCTAGCTACAGGAATACCATTCCTGATCGTGATGCCCTTCGCTATGTATGCGCTGATTAGAACGTTAATAATTGATGAGGAACGTTACCTGGAACAAAAATTCGGAAAAGAATATTTAGACTACAAAAAAACGGTCAATTCAATAGTACCTAAAATGCATCGGAAAAAGCAGAACAAATAACACATAGATAGTTTTGCGCGCGCTTACCGTTTGGAATGCTTATCGATTGCTGTTTTGAACAGTTGATTCGTGATTTCCACGTATTGCTCCAGGGGTAGAAGCTCTCTGCTCACTATTTTCAGCGTTGCTTCCTGCACTTTGCCGTCTCTCGCAAGTTCTCTGCCTGCTTCTCGTGCTGCCTCTACAACATCTTTTACCTGGAGGTCATGTTCCAGCATGTAGCTAAAAGCTGGTCCGTGTGGCCTCAACAACGCACCCGCATATTCCCAGCTGGCATTCTTGCATATGGCCTTCACATGCGTAACTAGTGGCACAAAATTGTCCATCTCCCAGAAGCCACAATTAGACACGAGAACTGCCTTCGCAGGTTTATAACCTTCTCGAAGGGCATGTCTGCAATGTCCGTCCTTGAGGTCAAAATAGGGCTCTAACGCTGGAAGAAACCTGTCGAACACGTTCTTCATTTGGCCGGGCATACCGTCTACGTAGACGGGGCAAGCCAAAACAACAATGTCAGATTCACTAAGTTTGGCAAGCACTGATGCTGCCGCATCATTCTGAACGCATTTTCCCGGAGTTCTAACCCAGCAGTTCGCATCGCCTAGACACGGACGAAGGTTAAGTTTCATCGTGTACAACAATTCTGTCTCCACTCCCACTTCTCTCAGCCCCTCGAGGAAAGGGTTCAAAATCAGCGAAGTGTTGCTTTTCTCCATATGCGGGCTCCCGTTAAACGCGAGTGCTTTCATCCTAGACATCCCTTCATTTAGTCTTCTCTCCACTTGAAGAGTCTTGCTGCCAGTGCGAAGATTATAGCTGTTATTGTGGCGATGACTGCTAGGTCAATTATCGCTCCTGTGTAGTTTCCGTAAACCATGACGTTGTTTAAGCCCTCGATGACGTAGAACAATGGCAGAACGTGAGCGATGTTTTGAAGGTATGTTGGCATGATGCTGATTGGGAAGAAGGTGCCTGAAAGGAACATCATCGGGAAGGTTACTGTGTTGCCTATTACGCCCGCGGTTTCGGGATCCTTGGTTACTGTTCCGACGAGCATGCCTAGTGAAGCGAAAAGTGTTGGACTGATGAGTAGGAACGGTATAAGTCCAGCCGTTAAAGTAATATGCGCGCCAAATGCGAAGATTCCTACGGTAACCATGAGCAGAAAGCTTGCTATAGTCAAAACGATGTACCACATTATCTTAGAGGCGAGCCACTCCATTTTGGTGAGGGGTGTAAGGGACAGTTGCTTGAAAAGTTTTGTTTTCTTGTATTCCGAGGAGATGTTAACGAGCGAGAACATCGGGCTTACGAGTATTGAAAACCCTATCAAGCCTGGTATCAGGAAATCCACATACTTTGTCTGTTGCGTGTTCACTGAAGTCGGTGTCATGCCGACAATCGGTATGGCGTCTTGCTTGTAATAATTCAAATTAAAATAGTTTATGACGCCACCCACGGTTCCGCTTACGATACCGCTGGAGCTTGAAGTTGGATTACCATATACTGTCACATTTATCGGATGCCCCGCTAGGTAGCAGGCTGAGAAGTTTGCAGGAATTACGATGCCGTCAGACGCCGAATGCGCCGCTAGGTATTGAGAAAAGTTCTCTGAAGCATCTACCGTAATTACTCGCACTGTGCCAGACTGGTTGATGGCTTGCAAGAACTGCAAGCCAATGTTCATTTGTGGTGACGGGAATGGGCCTACGTCTTGGTTCTGGGCATACACGTTGATTGTTCCAGAGCCATTTCCTGAAAAGATTGCGCCGAAAATCAAGATCAAAATTACGGGGAAAATTAATCCGAAGAACAACCCAAACCTGTTCCTTAGGTATCCTCGACTAAACACTTTAAAGTCTGAAAAGATTCTTTTTGCACTTAACATCTTTAGGCCCTCCCGTTATCTGTGTGCTTAGTTCCATTTTCTTCCGTCGTGACTTCTTCTTGCTCGTCGGCTATTCCGTTGACGAGCTTGACAAACACGTCGTCTAGGTTGTCTTGGCTCGTTTGAAATTCTCCCCAATCCATCCCTGACTGTTCAGCAACCTTCAAAGCTGCGAGTGCGTCAATCTTCTTTCTCAACGGTATGAAGATTTGTCCTCTGGCTTTGTCATAGTCGACTTGCAACTTGGCATTAGCTTTGATGTAGTTAGCCAGTTCTTGGCTTCCGCGAATTTCCAATCTTTCTCCTGAACCATGCTCTTCGATAATTTCCTCGGAGGTTCCCATCGCTACTATGCGTCCATGGTTCATGATCGCCACTCTGTCAGATAATTGCTGAGCCTCGTCGAGATAATGGGTCGTCAAAATGATTGTTTTGCCCCTCGCTTTTAATCCACGTATCACTTTCCAGATTGCTCTTCGTGCATTCGGATCCAAACCGGTCGTGGGCTCATCAAGAAAGAGCAAATCGGGAGAGTTTACCAACGAGAGTGCAAGCCCGGTCTTTCGCTTTTGTCCTCCTGAGAGGTTGTCGAATTTGACTTTTGCAGATTCTTCGAGCAAAACATCCCGCAAAGTATCGTCTGGCTTGACTTTAACGTTAAACAGGTCGGCATAATAGATTATGGCTTCTCGTGGAGTTGTTTTTTCGAAGAAGGTAAACTCTTGTGGTATGACGCCTATTTTCTTGTGAAGCTCGTAACTATTTTTCCATGGGTCGAGTCCAAGAACCTTGACGTCTCCGCCGTTCCTCTTGCGCAGGCCTTCAAGAATTTCTATGGTGGTTGTCTTGCCTGCGCCGTTTGGTCCCAGGAGACTGAAGACTTCGCCCTGGTTGACCCTAAAGGAGATGCCGTCTACTGCTTTTAAATCTCCGTAAGACTTTTTGAGAGACGAAACTTCGACTGGAATCAATTTTTTTGTAACTCCTTTTATTCTTTATAACGTGGGCCTATCTTTGCAATTTCATCATTTAGGCACGCATTTGTCGCGAAAGAGATGCTGTAGATCGCAGTGAAGTCATTGTGACGTTTGGTAAGAGCTTTCCATTGGATTGCTAAATTGTCACTCAAATCTGCTCACGCTGCCCTGACTGGTGCTTTCCAGCTTTTTTGTTCGAGGGTTGAGTAGCTTCCTTAACTCTTCTTCTTTCAAGTCCATTCTTAGGACGCCGTTGATTCCCTTTATCTCGAGCATGAGTCCCTCGGTAACTCCTAGCTCCTTCAGTTCGCCGAGGAAACCCTCGATCAATACCTTGTCCTCGGTGTCGTTAGGCAAGGCGAGGCTCTTGACAAAATCCTTGGATTTTAGTTCTATTGAGAACATGTGACTGAGGTTTTTTCCGTGGTTTCTTGACATCTATTTTTCATCTCTTCAAGAAACAATGATGGCGCTAATCAAGATTAATCTATTTTAGGAACTTGGAGTAAATTTTACTAGTGACCCTAAGACTTCAGTATTAACGCTGAGGATGTGAGCAGGCTTGAAAGTGTTCGAGTTGCTGTTTGAATTGGCCAGTAACGAGAGGCTCAAGATTATGTTGCTGGTTGAAAAGCAAGAACTGAAATTGTCTCACATCTCAAAAAAGTTGGGCATGACCATCACTGAAGCTTCCAGGCATTTGCAGAGGCTAAGCGAGGCTAAATTGCTTGAGAAGGATGTTGAAGGGCTGTACAAGCTTACGCCGTTTGGCCAGCTTACTTTGTCTTTGATCCCGAGTTTTGACTTCATATCCAAGCACAGAGATTACTTCGCAGCTCATACGCTTTCTCGCTTGCCCTATGAATTCGTAGGCAGAATGGGCGACCTCGCGAATTGCGCATTCACTGACGATGTTATGGTCGCATTTCACAGTGTGGAAAACTTGATTGAGGAGGCAAAGGAGTATGTGTGGATTCTATCGAACCAGGTGCTCATGAGTACCTTACCGCTTCTGGAGAAAGCCATCAAACGTGGGGTCATGTTCCAGCTCATCATGCCTGAAGATCTGACTCCGCCAGCCGGTTTCAAGCCTCTGCCAGAAATCTTCAACCTAATTGAGAGAAGAACCCTTCCGAGAGTTGACTTAATCATAGCCATGTCTGAGAAGCAAGCTCGCCTATCCTTCCCAACCAAGGACGATAAGATGGACTACCTCGGGTTCGGCTCAACGGACGAACGAGGGCATAGGTGGTGCCGAGACCTGTTTACGCATTACTGGGGAGAGGCAAAACACGCCGAGTAGGGTACGGAATAGCTTAGCAAGCCTTCAGTAGGTACTTAGCGCGCGCTAGACCACAAGGTTCAGCGTTCAATGCTGGTTTTTGGTAGTTCTGTGACGAGTGCGCCTAGGAAAGCATTCACTTGTTTAGTGTTTTCTTGTCCGCAGTATCCGATCGAAAACGCCATTTCTTCATTGAAGGTGCTGACTCCAAGCATGAACCCAGGGGGATACATGATTGGGCTCGTAAT
>DATHCB010000067.1:0-3767 GCA_035319765.1 Bathyarchaeia archaeon | reverse complement strand
CCGGTCGATGGGAGAATTCTGCCGGTGCTTCTTTTCGTTATAGGCTCCTCGATTTTTGGTTTTGTGATCAACGACATCGCCGACGCAAAACTTGACAAAAAAGCGGGCAAGCTAAGGAACCCTGTAGCCTCGGGCGATTTGTCCAAGGGTGCGGCTTGGGTCTTAGTGGTAGTTTTCTTAGGCGTGGCGAGCTTATGCATCTATCTTCTTAATTTTCTGAATAGATTGCTTGGGATCGTGGTGATTTTGCTGTTTGCTGGGTACTCTTTCGGTCTAAGGGTGAAGGCTAGGCCCGGTCTTGATGTTGTCTCTCACGCTTCCTGGAATGCGATTTATGGGGTAATGGCTTACTCAGTTTATCGTCCCCTTGATTTCGTAGGGGCTGGGTTGACTGGTATGCTCTTTCTATTGTCCATATTAGCAGAGCTAGTCAATCAGATTAGAGATTATGATTCTGATAGGGACATGATAGAGACAACGGTGACGGTTGTTGGCAAGAAAAGAGCGTTCAAGGTTTGTTTTATGCTCCTTTTCTTGGTTCTGGCGTTATTTGTCTGTGTTGTGTTAGTTGGCGGATTGCCTTGGATTCTCCTCGTTTTCTCGTCATCTATCATTTTCCTTGCCGCGCCGATTTTCAATGCAATGCGGGACGAGAAAAAGGAGCAGGAGCTAATGCCTGGATTGCTGAAACGTGGGACTATCATTGGGCTGCTTTTGCTCGTTACATATCTCGCTCTAAAGATCATCGGCGTAGGCTAGGTGCGTGTGTCTTTAATCGTGTGAGCACGAAGTTTGAACTCAGGGTAATTGGATGTCGGCCTAACAGTTTAGTGGAAGACTCGCATTATGCATAAACGAAAGCAAGTTGTCTGACTCTAAAAACCCTCAACGGATGATTTCGGGGATTCATCCAGGCAATAACGGAAAACCACGGGAGTTCAAGCCCGGCCTCCTCGTAACGTGACGTCTCTTCGATTTTACACGACTTCGAGTGATCATTAACGAAAGACAGAGGTTGGGTATTTGCATTAGACATTTTCCAGAAAACTTTTGAGAAAGGATCTGACTTTGCCAATCGCTAACAGGTCCTGAGCCCCGGCCAGGGCGATGACGGAACCAACCCTAAAACAGAATGTATCAAAAATTGAACAAGACTTAACGCTAATGGCCATAATGATTTAGCAGAAAACTACTAAATGCGAATTCCGTTGTGAACTCTCATTCGTCGTCGCAAAAGTGTGTGCGGGCTACAGAACTTTGTGGCGATCGGAAGTGTTAAACCGACGACAGGCACATCATTGTCACGTGATTTCTGTGCCGAAAGCGAAGAAGAAGAAAGCAAAGAAGAGATCGAAGTAATCAAGGAACCAAGAATTTCCTTGCAGCAGGAAGTTGAAGTAAGCTAGAGCCACAAAGCTCTCCCACTAAGACTTGGTGTCCTATTATTTCATACCCATTTTTCTTAGTCAATGAGTGGTGCATTCGCGAGTATTCAGACAAAGCCGTGGTTCAGAGCAAGGAGATTCTTGCGATGTATTTGTCTTTGTATCCTTATATTGAACCAACGCGAGAGTGGACAAAGTTAGTTGTCGAGAACGAGAGGCACGAGTCATTTGCAACGATTGACCGTATGTTCTTCTTCTTGCTGCAACTGACCGAAGTCGAAGTCTGAGGAAACAACCGAAATCTCGTTCCGACGATAAGTGAAAGACGGAACAAGTATTCGGTCTTCATCTTGGACCAGCGACATGGAAGATAAGGAGAAAAAAACAGATGAGTACGTTCGAGAAACTGGGTTTAAGCCCAGAAATAATGGATGCTATCAAAGCACTTGGATTCGAACGACAGTTTCCGATCCAAGAAGCAACGATTCCGCTTCTGCGGCACGGAACCGATGTGATTGGCCAAGCTCATACCGGAACTGGAAAAACCGCGGCCTTCGGGCTACCGCTCCTAGAGATCGTTGACGAACAGAATCTGAATATTCAGGCGCTAGTGCTAGTTCCAACACGCGAACTTGCGGTGCAAGTAGCAGGCGACATTAACTCGTATGGCAGATTCACTCGCAAGCGTGCTCTCGCCATCTATGGCGGCCAATCAATTAACGTTCAAATGCACGCCTTGGAAGATTGCCCCCAGATCATAGTTGGAACACCCGGGCGAGTCATCGATCACCTGGAACGCGGATCCATTCACCTTGACAAGGTCCAGTGCGTTGTTTTGGATGAGGCTGACAGGTTGCTGGACATGGGTTTCATTCGTGACGTTGAGCACATTCTAACTAAGACTAGAAGTAGACGTCAAATCGCGCTATTTTCAGCAACGATGCCGAAGGATGTACTGAAACTTGCCCGTAGACACATGAGGAATCCTCGCGAAGTTCTGATCGAACCGGAGGATCTCAGCGTCAGGCAGATCAGCCAATACTACTACCAAGTAGACTCGGAAAGAAAGCTTGATGCGCTGCTAAGAATTCTGCAGGACAAAGAAGTGCATCGTGCTATAGTTTTCTGTCGGACCAAACGGGGCACATTTCGTTTGAACCAGTCGCTCCGCAGTAGAAATCAGGATGCCATAGCACTGAATGGTGACCTTAGCCAACATCAACGTGATGGAGCAATGAAGGCGTTTCGAAGCGGTCAGAGTCGTATCCTAGTTGCCACTGACTTAGCCGGAAGAGGGTTGGATATTGATGGAGTTACACACATTATCAACTATGACGTCCCTGAGAATCCGTATACTTACTTCCACAGGATTGGTCGAACTGGACGAGCGGGCAAGACAGGAACCGCAGTGACAATAGTATCATCGGAGCAAAGGGGCGACTTTCGAGCAATACAATCTATGGCAGATGACCGGATTAAGCAACTCAGTTTCAGCTCTGGCCCTGGCGTATTCAGTGGGGAGAGAGAGGAACCGTGGTTATCTGTTGGTGAAACTCGTCGCGCGTTCGGGGGAAGATCACGATACCCAAGGCACCGACGCCGTTCAAACTATAGATATATTCGTCGCTGAAGCGGCGCGTTCTTGAAAAAAGTACGGGCCAGTATCCTATACTTCTATACTGCCGTGCCGCGGATGTGGGGTTCGAACCCGTTAGCACGTAAACATTCAAACCCTTGAGACCAAAGCCGAGGTTCGTCACACGCTTAAACGACGAGATTTTCAACACGGTAATCTAATCTTGGCTAGCATTTTGGATCATTGTTATCCACTTATTAAGTCGTGTTAACTGTCGGGCAATGTTCACCTAATGTCAACCACTACGACTGAAACCCTTTTCCCGCACCCCCGTCTCCTGATTTTCGGACAGAAGATGAAATTATCTAAGACTTGCCCTACGCTTGTTATGCCCGACATGTCGAACGCGTCATATTTGCTGTCAAACTTCGCTTTGCACTCCAAACATCTCAGTTTGACATGACGCTCCTCTTTACTCATGAGGAATACTTCTTGAAAGCTTGACGATTTAAACTCCGCAGACGCCATAATGCGATCAGGCTAGTTACGTAAGAACTCTTTTATTGGATGACAACGTTGTATCCACTGTTACAGCACTACCAGGATTACTTTCCACTCGGAGGTGAACAAAGCTTGACAGAGAAACTATCAGAGAGAGCTCCTTCCACTAGAAGCAATATTGCATCAAACACAGTTCTGGTCGGCCAAAAAGAACTCATGGCCTACGCTACGGCCATCGTAATGCAAATTAACAGTGGCACCAAGGAACTGTCGGTTAAGGCACGCGGCCGCGTCATCTCAAAGGC
>DATHCB010000066.1:0-24557 GCA_035319765.1 Bathyarchaeia archaeon | reverse complement strand
CCAATCTGATGATCGTTCACTCCTTTAATGAGCGTTACGACCAAGACTAGGCTGTCGAGTCCGGCTTGTCGGCAATTTTCAATGGCCCGCATTTTCACGTCGAGGAGGTCTCTTCCACGAGTAAATTTATAGACATCTGAGGTTAGGCCGTCAAACTGTAAGTAGATCGTGCTCACACCGGCATCAAGAAGGCTCTTGCAATAGTCCACGCCTTGTGAAAGCACGATTCCGTTCGTATTGACTTCCACGTGGCGAAAACCCAAGTCCTTCGCTGTGCGTATGAGTTCGGGCAGGTCTTTTCTAATAGTCGGTTCTCCGCCGCTGAACTGCAGTGCCGTAGCTGGAACCGGATCGTTTTGTCTCAGATTTTCCATCATCTTTCTTATTTGCTCTTTCGAAGGTTCATAGACAATGCCGCTTGCAGCTGCGTTGGCAAAGCACACGGGGCAACGAAGATTGCAAAGATTCGTCACATCTATTATCGCCAATGCAGTGTGACTTTTATGCGTCGGGCAGATGCCACAGTCGTTGGGGCAGCCTCTCTCTGTCTTAGTGCGTGGGTTGTTCAGGCCAGTGCCGTCTTTTCTGTATTTCTCCGCTCTTTGATACTGTTCGTAATCGCTCCAGTACAGCTCAGTGTACTCGCCATGCTCTTGGCAGGTTTTGTTTATGTACACCTTGCCGTCCTTTTCGAATATTGTTGCATCCAAGACTTGGTAACATTCTGGGCAGATTGACTGCGTTTGCTTTATTTTCTGCATTTTTTACCACTGTGAGTTGTAAGTTTATATTCTATACTGCCCACTTTTTATATATAATAAGGTTTCCAAACTTTCCAGAAGGTGAGTCGTGTGGTTGCCAGTGATACCGTGCGTCGTGTGCTACGCGAATTGGGGCTGACGGAATACGAGACCGAAACTTACATCGCTCTTCTGACAAGTGGGGTTCTGACAGCGAGCGAAGTGAGTGAACAATCAAATGTGCCTTACTCCAAGATCTACGAAACCCTGAACGCCCTTGAGCGAAAGGGCTGGATAGAGGCCGAACACAGTCGCCCGAGCAAGTATTTCCCCAAGTCACCTGCAGAAGCGCTTTCAATGACCAAGTTGCAGTTCGAAGAGAAACTCCTGGGATGGGAAAAAACTGTTGCTGCAGAATTGCAACCGATATTTGAGCAGCGCGAAATTCGTGAGAAACCTGATATCTGGATTCTTCGTGGGCAACTGAGCGTTCTAGCGAAATTGCAAGAAATGGTGGACGATGCAAAAAGTGAAGTGATGATCGCAGCACCAACCTTTGCAAGGCCTTTTGCGGGTTCTTTTGCAAATTTTCTGGAAGGACTGTATGAAAGAAATGTCCGAGTTTCATTCATGGTTGTTGGTACCGCAGAGGATTGGAATATCGAAGGCTTGACCCCGCGCGTGCAGGTGAGGGAAAGGGATAATATGTTCGGCGGTGGAGTTATCTGCGACAGCAAGGAAGCTCTGCTCATGCTTGGAGAAGATAAGCCGACTCTAGTTATTTGGAGCAACCATGTCGGCTTGGTTAAGTTTGCCCGAGACTACTTCCAGTACTTGTGGGATTCGTCAGAAACTGGTTGAAGCCCGCCTAATATTGAGGTACATTTCAGGATTCTCAATATTCCGAATAGCGTTGGAATTTCTTCTCTTATTTCGATTCCTACTCTGTGAAGTTGCGCTCTTGGGTCGGATCTTGCGAATTCGCTGTAGTATTTTATTTCATAAAGCCCTGTAATGTGGTATGTTAAGAATCGCAGAATTCTGTTCTGCGGTAACAGAGCATAGTCAACGATGATAATGATGCCATGCGGCTTGGTTGTTCTTGCTGTTTCTCTTAGCACTTTTTCTCTGATGATAAAGGGCATATCATGTAAGGTGAGGGAGATGCAGGAGATGTCGAACAGGTTTTCTTTAAGTGGCATGTTTGCCGCGTCAGCAAGGACAAAACTCGTCTTTTCGTATTTGTTGTTCTTTCTTACTATTCTTAACATGTCTTTTGACAGGTCAATCCCTGTAGCGTCAACGCCTTTTCTAGCGAAAGCAAAAACTAGTTCTCCAGTCCCAGTAGCAACGTCCAATATTCTTGATCCAGATCTTGGGTTGGTTGTTGTAACAACTTTGTTCCTTGCAGGTTTGGCTAAAAAATCCGCGATGGCATAGACCTTGGCCAACGCGCTTGCGAACTTGGTTATGTATTCGTAGTATTCTTTGTCCATTGTCTCGGCAAGCATATTAATGATTGCAAGACAAAAGCATATTCATAGGAGTTTGGATGGCTAAGATTTTGCGTGTTGCGTCTTTGATAAGTGGCGGCAAGGATTCTGCGCTGGCGCTTTACCGAGGGATGAGGCAGGGTTATGAAATTGAGTACTTGGTCGCGATGGTTCCAGAAAAAGAAGACAGTTGGATGTTTCATTATCCCAACATTCATTTAGTCGATTTATTCGCCGAGGCCGCAAATATTCGGCTGTGTAAAGGCAAAACAAAAGGGATTAAAGAGGCCGAACTCGAAGACTTGAAGCTTCTGCTTAAGAAACTCGATGTGAAAGGCATAATTTCTGGCGCCGTTTCCTCAGAATATCAGAAGACTCGAATAGAGCGAATCTGTCATGATTTACACTTGACTTCCATAACTCCGCTTTGGCACGAAGATCCGCTAAAGTTGCTACGAGAACTCGTTGATTTGAACTTCGAAACAATCATTGTAGGCGTTTACGCTTATGGCTTCACTCGTGAATGGTTGGGGAGAACTATTGACGCGGAAACAATTGATGAGCTTGTTCACCTAAATCGCGAATATCAAATCTCGATGGTTGGAGAAGGGGGAGAATATGAAACTCTGGTTCTTGATGCGCCTTTTTTTGAGAAGAAGATCAAGTTGTTAGAAGTGGAAAAGACTTGGGAGGGGCAAAGTGGTTATCTATCTGTGAAAGATGCAACAGTCTTGGACAAGGGATCGCCTGGATAATTCCAGAATGAAAAAGATTTATTAACGGTTGGGCTGCTCCTAGTGGCATTTGCGGGCGGATATTGATAATCCGCAGGGATGTAACCAGAAACTGGTTGAACCGCAAACTAAGAATGGACAGCGATTTGAACATGTACAAGTACGTTGCAGACGCTTGGAAAAAACCCGACGCCTCATTCGTAAGAGAGCTCATGAGACAAAGAGTAATCAAGTGGCGGCGAGAACCGACAATAGTTAGAGTTGAAAAGCCCACGCGCGTGGACCGAGCACGAAAGCTCGGATACAAGGCAAAGCAAGGCTTTGTCATTGCTAGGGCACGTGTTCGCCGAGGCGGCCTTAGAAAACTCAGACCTAGGGCTGGAAGACGCCCCAAACGAATGGGTGTAAAGAAGTTCAAGCCGGCTAAAAGCTTGCAACTTATTGCAGAAGAGAGAGCAGCGCGAAAGTTTCCAAACTTGGAAGTATTAAATTCTTACTGGGTCTGGCAAGATGGCATGCATAAGTGGTACGAGGTAATCATGGTTGACCCAGCTCATCCAGTGATCAAAGCGGATAAGGACATCAGTTGGATTGGCGGCAAACCAAACACACGCAGGGTGTTCAGAGGCCTAACTAGCGCTGGCAAGAAAATGCGTGGGCTACGCCACAAGGGACGAGGAGCAGAGAAATTCAGGCCAAGTCGTAAAGCTGTTTGGCGAAAGAAAGAACGCAATAGGCAATGATTCTAACGAAACAAAGTGTTCTTGGAAGGCATTGCCATCGTTCCTAATGAAATCCTTAAAGGTCCTCAACACGAATACTTCTGAGAAGACTAGGTGAAATAATCATGGAAATCCCAGCAGTAGTGTTTAAGAAGGATGGAAAACCGAAGGAAGGAAGAGGCTTTAGCAAAGAAGAACTGCGCAAGGCGGCTTTAGATTTCAAAAAGGCTTTAAAGCTTGGCATTGCAGTTGACTCCAAAAGAAGGACTCTTCACGAAGAGAATGTTAAAGCTTTGAAGGAGTACGTAGGAAGCCTGAAAAAAGCCGAGACGCGCAAAAAACGAGAAGCTTAGCTCTCGTAGCGTTGGCTGTGTGGAGGGTTTTGGCGCCCAGTACCATTGCTTATATCGACGTTCGCGTCTTTAGCCACGCAACCGAAAACGAGAAAAAAGTAATGGAAGCAGTCAGAAAAATCCTTCCACCCAACCACTCGGAAGAGGTAGAATTTGAGAAACACGCTCTTCATGGACATCACGGAAACCCCATCACTTTCTTCCAAACAAGGATAAAAGACAAAGAAGTCCTAGCAGCAATCATAGAAAATCTTTCTTCCCATCTTGGCACTATGGACAAAGAGGAGTTGCGTTCACGAATTGCCGAGTTCACTGAGAAAGGAAGTCTATACTTACGCTTGGACAAACAAGCGGCTCTCCGGGGCGAATTTAAACTGGAACAAGTCGACCCGATACGAATACATGTTCGCTTCAAAAAAATGGACTTGGCAAGTATCTGCAAAGAACTCGGGATAATTACATGAAGAAGTTTTACGACCTGCATTTGTCAGTGCCACTGGACAATTCCGATTTAACTGAAAAAATGATCAGAAAAGCAAAAACGCTTGGGTACGCGGGCTTGGGGGTCTCGTTTTCACCTTCCGTTCTTGGCGAAACCCTCTCTAGACTTCGACAGCTCTGCAAGTATGTTGACATAGACCTCGTAACAAGAGTCGACCTTGAACCTAACAGCTCAAAAGAACTGCTCTTACAGCTACGTCGATGTCGACGAAGGTTTGAATTGATCTCGATTGCCTGTTGGCACAAACCTGTGGCTAGGCAAGCGGCCAAGGACAGACGTGTAGACCTAATTTATTTTTCTTCCCTGGATTTTAGGAGGCGTTTTTTCGATTCCGCCGAAGCAGAACTATCAGCAAATGCCCTAGCAGCACTTGAAATTGACATGTCCCCGTTGCTCTTGACCACGAGTTACGAGAGGATTCGTTTGCTATCCTACCTTAGACGAGAAGTAGCACTCGCAAAGAAGTTTTCAATACCAGTTATCCTATCCAGCGGCGTCTCCAGCGAGTTCTTCATGCGCGGACCTCGAGATCTTGCGGCTCTGGCCTATCTTTTTGATGTGCCATCGGACGTTGCCTTGAAGTATCTTTCAGAGAACCCACTAAAGATCGTCACTAGAAACAGAACAAAGCTAAGCTCCACTTACATCGCGCCGGGTTTGCGCGTCATACGGACGGGTGAAAATTGCGTGGAATGAACAGAAGGCGCTATTTAGCGTTAAAGATCGAGCCCACTCAAGAGGTTAACGAGAGCGATCTTGAGAATGCATTTTTGGGCTCAGTTTCCAGGCTTTTTGGGGAGTATGGCGTCAGCAAAGCAGGTCTTGTTTTGCTAAGCCATGACCCAGTCAAAAATTGTGCCGTGTTGAGGTGTACAAGCGCTTCGCTTGACATGGTTAAGGCTTCTTTAGCGTCGATCACAAACGTGGGCTCGAAACCGGCTGCAGTTCATATCCTGGGCGTTTCTGGAACGCTGAAGTCACTACGAGGAAAATTTCTTTATCATTAAATCTTGTCAAGAACGAGTAGCTTGGCTCTTAATCACGTATTCATAATTCTTAATTTATCCCGACATCATACAATTCCAAAAGGCGAGGGCGAAACATGGTCAACACGCGAGATGCTCAAAACATAACGAAGGATTATGTGAGAAAGAGAAGAAATGTGGAGAAAATAGACATAGTCTCGGCTGAACAGAAAGAGGAAGTATGGGTAATCAAAGGGACATGCCCAATAGACGTGTGCGGTCACCCATGGATGGAAAAATTCGAGATAGTGATAGACGCCAAGGGCAAAATCAGAGACTCGGACTTCAAACTGATGTAATTAGATAGGCATCGAATGCTAGAACCTTCGTGAGATTTTTTGAGCAGCTTATTCCATCACCGCAAATGGTTCATCGAAGATTCTTTGCTTTCTCGTAGGCAGAATTGACAGCTTCGCTGGTTACGACGCCTATTACTTTCGTTGGCGCCTCTCTATCGACTATTGGGATGAGGTCAATCTTCTCCTTGGCCATTATTTTGTACACCTCGAGGATCGACTCGTCTGGGAATGCGGAGATTTGTTTTTTTGGCAATTGTTCTACTTTAAAGGTATTTCTTTCCTGTGTTTTGATCTTCTTTATGTCGTTCCACCTTACAATGCCTTGAAGTTCGCCGTTTTTCTCCACAAGAGCGTCGTGGTATCTCGCTTTGAACAAAATCTCCACAGTTTCAGCAACTGTAGTGTCAGGGGTGACGGCAGCCGTTTCAGGGTTCATGACATCTTTGACTCGTACTCTTGCCATCGTCGTTGACAGTATCGTCTGCTCTGCCTCTTCGGTTGCGCCGATGTAGATAAAAACGCCTACGATAATTAGCCACAAGTTATAGAAAATACCAACGCCAACCATGATTATGCCGAACAATCTTCCAATGAATGCCGCGTATTTCGTGGCATCGGAAAACTTCATTCGTTCGGCGAGCAAGGCTCTAAAAACTCTGCCGCCATCCATGGGAAATGCTGGAATCAGGTTGAACGCGCCCAGAAGGATATTGAGCACAGCAAGGTCGAGCGTTAGACTTCCGGTCGAGAATATCGTGATCGACAATTGTTTTGTTGAAATGAGTGGAGTAACTAGACTAACAGGAAGGAGGACTACGCCGATCACAAAGCTGGTCAATGGTCCGGCGATAGCCATTCGCCATTCGATGCGTGGGTTCTCAGGGATTTCTTCAATTTCCGAAACTCCCCCGATTGGATACAGGACAATTTTGCGCACTTTTATTTGGTAATGTCTTGCAACCACCGAGTGCGCCAGTTCATGGAAAACAACGAAGATGAAGAGGAACAGAATAAGGACAAAAAAATAGAGCTGCGGATACGTGAGTGCAAACACTGCAATCATGAGTAAGATGAAAGTTATGTGAAGCTCGATGGGGATGCCCCATACTGAGCCTATTTTGAATGAATATCTCATAAAGGCTAGTGGAAAAATGCTCTTCTTAGAGCTTTCGCTATATCATTCTTTGGCTGATTTTTGAGTATAACGCATTGAGAAATTGTCGTTACTTTATTACAAGAACTGAACGATTCGAGTACTGGACGACATGATCGCTAACGCTGCCGAGCATGAACATTTCTGTCGTGCTATGGCCTCTCGCTCCTATGACGATGAGATCGTAGTCGCCTTTATCCGCTGTATTCAGGATTGTCTTAGCCGGATCGCCCGATACCATCCTCTGATCTACTTCTACTCCTTCAATTTCTGGTGCTGAGCCTGCGAGAACACGTTTTCCGATTTCCTTGCTCACTTCGGGTCTTAATCTAAAAATACTAGTTTCCTGAACATGAAGTAGAGTCATCGGAACTTTTATTCTGCTGGCTAATTGGGTGGCGTATTCTACAGCGCGCTGCGAATGCACGGAACCGTTCACTGCAACTAGAATCTTTGATATCTGCGTTTCTCCTCGAGTGATTAAAACAGGAATCTCGGCTCGATGAGCAACTTTCTTCGCCACGCTTCCCAGGTGTGGCTTCTTTTCCTTTTCTCCACTAGCACCCATAATTATCGCGTCATAACTTCCCTCCTTTGCCACTTTTAATATCGAGTTAGCTGGGTCAGCGTCCATGACAAGGTTCTTAACTGCAGTGATGCCTTCTCCCTTAATAGCGCGAAGGGCGTCGTCCAGAATGTCCTCTCCTTCCTCGCGGTAAAGGTCAGTGAGTTCACTGGCGGCTTTATCAAGGTAAGACGTGTCAGGAGCTTCCTCAGCATGCGGACGTGGTGGCATGATTCCTCCTCCAATAATTCCGACAGGAGGGTGTTGATGTCTTTCTGTCGGGCTAGAGAGTTTGCGTGCTCCAGGTTCCATGAGTTCGTGAGAAACCACGTAGGTGACGGTCACGTTCGAGTTGAACCTCCTCGCGACCAGCACAGTAAGATCTCTCGCGGCGATCGACGGAGCGGATCCATCCATTGGAATTAAGATTTTCTTGAAAACCTGAACGCTTTCCAAGTAGTTTCCACCTATTTTTACGTAGTGATGTAGTTAGGTTTTATTTAATCTTTTCAGGAAAACCAGCATTCGCTTTCCGTAGAACTTGAGAGCAGCTAAACCATCGTCCTTGTCCGTTTTACGCAAAAACTACGAATCAAGTCAGTTGAGCGTACAGTCTGCTGCATGTCTGGAAAGACGAGAAAATTTAAAATACGCCGTCGTTGAACACAATCTCTAAATCGAGCTCATAGGAGGATCTTGCTTTAAGAATCGGTTTTTTTGTTTGGGAATACCCGCCGAGGCTTGTTGGCGGGCTAGGGACCTATGCCGAGTACATAACGCAGGAATTCGTAAAATTGGGTCACGAAATCACAGTCTTTACGCTCAATAACGGAGACCTTGCAACTAGAGAGGTTTTCAACGGAGTCGAGGTTCAGCGACCCATAATTGCTGATGCCAGCAACGTTTTTCCAGTGTTTGTCACGGAGGATCTTCAAAAATGGGGTACAAACATCCGTTTTTTCAACGATATTTTCATGTACAATGTCCTTAGCGCGAGCAAGTTCATAAACCAGCTAGTGAAAAAGGACGGCGAAAGTTTCGATGTTGTGTGTGTGCATGATTGGCTAAGTAGTATAGCTGGAATAATGGTTAAGAACGAAACGAAGATTCCCTTGGTTTTCCATGTGCACAGTACAGAATGGGGCAGAAGCGCAGGAAGTGGCTCTGAGGTGGTTTCGCACTTTGAGTCGATGACTGCGCAACTTGCAGATCGTGTAATCACTGTGAGCTACGCGATGCGCGACGATCTCGTTCAACACGGTTGGCCTGAATCGAAAGCAAGTGTCGTCTGGAACGGTGTTGATGCGGATCGCTATGACCCTGACAAGTGCAGTTCGCAGGAAGTTCAAGAAATTAGAGATAAGTATGGCATTAAGAAAGATGAGAAAATGGTGCTTTTTCTTGGGCGTCTCACTTGGGTGAAGGCTGTCCGAAACTTGATCCAAGCTATGCCGTTAATTCTTAAGGAAAATCCGAAAACAAAGCTAGTAATCCTAGGCAAAGGAGAGGAACAGAAAGACATAGTCGGCACGGCCAACAGGTTTGGAATAGGGGACAAAGTAATGTATCGTTTCGAGTTCGTGCCAGAAGATGAGAGAATTCTTCATTACGCCGCCTCAGACATTTGCGTGTTTCCATCCATATATGAACCGTTCGGCATCGTCAGTCTAGAGGCCATGTCTATGGCAAAACCGATCGTTGTGGGGGCACGCGGCGTTGTGGGCTTTCGCGAACAAGTAATACCCTCTGGTCCAGATCAAAACGGAGTGCATGTCAACGGAAACGATCCCTCAGACATTGCTTGGGGAGTCGGACAGGTGCTTAAAGATCCTGATCAGGCCCAGATCTGGGGCGAAAACGGACGCAAAAGAGTCTTGCAATACTTCACTTGGGATAAAGTAGCTGAGCACACTGCGCAAGTGTATCAGGCAATCCAAAACAAATAACTTCGGAGCCATCCTAGGCTATTTTGCTTCTGTCGTCTAGTTCAACTGGGCGACAGAGAGGCGAAAAGTGGATCACAAGCGTCTAATAATTAATCTCTAAGCATGCTAGGTTGAGGCCAGCCTAGTCTGTTTAAGAGGTTCCGCAACAGCTGTTTTTGGCAATGCCGTTCTTAAGAGTTCAACTTTTGAAATCGCTAGAATATAGGACAGAAATTCTTCGTGAATCTAAGCCTTGATTAAACTGATTAGTTTGGGCATGAGTGCGGTACCATGCTCTAATAGGCCTAGACTTCCTTTTTTACATTCTTTCTCGGAGAATTTCATGTTGTTGTCGCCTTGAATCTTGCCGCCAGAGATAAGCAGCGGAACTGGGTCATCGCTGTGGGCCTTGAGAAGGCAGGGTGTAGAATGATCGGCGGTGACGCAGATCACATTGTTTGGAAAGTCTATTTTTTGCAGGAGTTCTCCGAAGAAGTATTGATCGATAATAGATATGAGCTGCTGTTTCAGATTAAAGTCTCCATCATGCCCGGGTTCGTCCGTGCCCTTTATATGGATGTAGAAGCAGTCGAACTTGGGCATTATCTCGAAGAGTTTATGGATTCTCAGCAGACAATCGTGTCTCAGGTCACTTGAAGGGTGGGGCAAGTCCACCAAGTCCATGCCAGCGAGTTTCGCTATTCCCCGTTCCACAGGCATGTCTGCAAGGCAAGCGAAACTAACGTGATAGTGCTCATTTATGCTAAAGAATTCTGGTAACACGTTTCCAGCATCTCGAGAGAGCAACACGTTTGCTTTCAGCTTTCCTGATACAATTCGACGTTTGTTCACCTCGTTCTTATCTAGGACTGTATGTGACTTCGCAGTGAACTCGTTAACAAGCCCTGCTGATACTTGAGCTTCTTCACTATCTCCAATAGGTTCACACTGTTTCAGAATCATTTGCACGTTTTTTTCAACTATTCCGAGTTTGTCCACTCGTCTATACGCTGGGTCCGTGTTCGTTATCCTGCTGGAAAGAGGCTTGGCTGGGCTTCTAAGAACCAAGACAGCCCTATAACCCACGGTGCTTTTCAACTCGAAATTCGCTGGATAAGATTCCAGTTTAACGTTTTCGTTTACAGCTTTACTTAGTTCTGAACCTTCTTCGGTGGTCAGGTTACGGCCCGCGCGTCTGTCAACGAGTTTATTGCCTTCTGCCAAGGTTGCAAAGTTACAGCGCAAGGCGAGGTCGCCATTTTTCATTCCTAAGTTGGCGCCCACGACTTCTAATACTCCTCGGCCTGTCGAGTATTTGAAGGGGTCGTAGCCTAAAATCGATATGACACCACCATCGCTTTCAGGCGCAATTCCTTTCCCTACCGTGTACATCAGACCTGTTTTTCCGTTTCCGGCTAGACGATCTAGGTTAGGCGTCATTGCAGCGCCTAGTGGAGTTTCGTTGCCAAGCTCTTTGATTGGAAGGTCGCCTAATCCGTCGATTACTACGTAGATTAGCTTCGTGTCAGTCTCCAGCTTTGATGATTTCTCTTATTCTTCGTTGTGTTTCTTGTGGCGAGCTTATCGTGTTGACCATATGGATGTTCGTCTGTTGGAAGTATTGGTGGAAAAAGTTTTTTCTCAGTTCGAGCTTTCTCTGGTCGGTTACTAGTTGATGGGGGTTGCAGAAATTGTTCGCCAGTAGGTACTGCAGCGCTTCTTTTTCGGTTAGACGTGTGACTACCTTTCTATCCTTGGGGTCTCTCTTGAGGAGAATTATTTCTTGCATGGTCGTCATCGGTATGACTCCGCCGTTTCCTACTATCCACCTGACGTTGACGACTGCCCTTCCCTGGGGGTCAAAGTGAACTTTTTCAACGAGTTTTTCGTATTGGCCCCATATTTTGCCTATGTCCGCTTCGATGTAGCTTTCTTTTTCAGATCCGAAAGCTAGAGGCTCGCGGCTGGATAGACGCACAAAGTACCAGTCGTCAGAGACTAGTCTAGCATTTTTTAGGCCTAGAAGTCCCCATGAGTGAGTTGTTTTTCCTGTTCCTGGAGGGGCGATGAAAGACACGCCCTTGCCTCCAAGGTCAATGGCAGCGCCGTGAACGGAATAGATCTTATGCTCATCTTCGAGAACGTCTCCGGCAACTGCGAGGGCTAAGCTTTTCACCCATCCATAGTAGTCAACGTTTGTAAGAAATGCTGTTTTTGTGTAAGGATCATATTTCACCGTCATTTTCTTGCCCGCTTGTTTCAGCACTATTAGCCTCCCGTGAGAACGTGTGTCTTCGCTCATGCTGTAGAAGTTGTCTTCCCACCGGTCCTTCACGTATTCTATGTCCGTGAGCAATTTGATGCAGCATCCATAAATCGAGGCTTTTCGCGTGAAAAGGTATTTCTTCTCGTCTTTTTGATAGAGGCGATCTTTCTCTCTCACGTCAATAAGCTTCACTTCATAACTTCTTTTTTTCAACGATCCAACTCCAAGGTATCTATTTTGTTAGAACTGGAGAAAAGTGTTGTCGTCTTTTTTTGCGGACGACTATTCTTGTTATGTAGCCAAGGTGTTTGCGAGTTCTAGTAGTTCCAAGTTCAAGGGTTTTTTCGTTTTGCATGACTTCTCGAGCGTCATGCTGGTCATCTTACCCTTTCGCATTCCGACCACCCTGTCTCCCTGCTTGTTACACAGCAGCTTGACAGCTTCGTTTGCGAATAAGTTGGCCAAAAGTCGACTTCTCGCCGTTGGACTACCCCCCCTTTGGGCGTAGCCAAGTATGCTGAGTCTGACCTCCACACCTGCATCTTCTTCGAGTTCTCTTGCCAGTTTATGCGTGTCTCCAATGCCTTCCGCGGCTACTATTATGCCCGATTTCTTGCCTTTCTCGGCGTTTTCTTGTATGGTTTTGATGATTTTTTCTTTGGGATTTTTTTCTTCTGGGATCAGAATCACTTCGGCACCGACTGTGAGACCGACCGTTAGCGCTAGGAAGCCTCTTTCTCGTCCCATGACTTCGACTATGAAAATTCTCTCGTGTGATATTGCCGTGTCGCGGATTTTGTCGATTTCTTCCACGGCCGTGTTAACCGCGGTGTCGAAGCCTATTGTTTCTTCAGTTCCGTAGACGTCGTTGTCAATCGAAGCAGGAATTCCAACTATTAATGTCTCGGTTTCTTCGCTCAAATCGCAAGCGCCTCTGAGTGAACCATCACCGCCGATCACGACGAGGCCGTCGATGTCGTTCGAACCCAGTGTTTGTGCTGCTTTTCTGACGCCTTCCCGTTTTTCGAATTCTGGCGAGCGGTGCGTGTGCAAAATAGTGCCTCCCAGTTGGATTATGCCGCTCACTGAGCGCGCGGTCAATGGGATGAAAGTGTTAGTTATCAGTCCCTCCCAGCCGCGTTGAAAGCCTAGAACTTCGATGTTTTTTGAGGTTCCAATTCTAGTGATGGCGCGTATAGCTGCGTTCATTCCTGGCGCGTCGCCACCCGTTGTGACTACTCCTATCTTCTTCAATTAGTCGTTTCTCCTGTTTCGGCTGTTGATGTCTAAATAGCAACTTTCTGCGCCGACTATAGATATGACGTTTTCGTTGGCAAATCTCTAGAGGTGTCTATAGGTCTATTAATTCTCGTTTTCTTTTTGTTAGTCTGGCTATTTGAGTGTAGCCGACTTCTCGCAGGAGTGTTAGGGCCTTGTCGAATTCTTGTCCAACGTTTTCGGGCGAGTGGGCGTCTGAGCCGAGGGTTGCGGGGATTCCGTGTTCAAAACAGAGTTTTAGGAACGACTTTTTTGGGTAAATCTCATGGCATGGTGCATGAAGTCCGTTTGTGTTGACTTCTACGCATACATTGCCTTTCTTTAAGGCTTCAATTGTCTGGATTAATGTATCCGTAATATCGCCTTTGGGCTTGTGTCCAAATTTCTTGATTAAATCTATATGCGCGATTACGTCGAAGAGCTTTGACTGAGCACACTCGCCTATCAGGCTAAAGTACGCCCTGTACAGTTTGTCTATGTTCCATTTTTGGAAGTTTGCAACCTGCGTTGGGTCATCAAACGCCCAGCCGTCTACGAAGTGCACGGAACCAATAAGGTAGTCAAACGCTAGTGCACCTAAGATCTTTTTTATTCTCTCTTCGTAGTCTTGGATATAATCTACTTCCAAGCCGACTTTCAATGGAAAAGCCACTTCGAAACTTTCCTTGGTCCATTTTCCTTTTGTATTCTGGCAGATTTTTAAGAGTCATTGAATAGTTGGGTTCTGAAAAATGAAAATGGTCCGAAATTCCAATCTCGAGTAAGCCTCTCCTTCTGGCTGTTTCAATGAAGTCTATTAGCTCGCCTTTCGCGTCGAGAGACATTGCCGTGTGAATGTGATAATCAATGAGCACCAAGGACTTCACGCTCAGAAGTGGGCCAAGTAGCGCGCGCGCTTGATATTAGTTCGGGCTTGGTCAAATGCAAAGAAATTTCCAACCGTTACGAGCGGATCGACAGTTGACATTCGGCAGACGATCCAAAATAAAACCCTACGATAAAGGACAAAAAATGTTCCTAGCGAATTGTCCTTGATGGATTTTGTTTTTGATATCTTCCGCAACAGCGGGAAAAAGGCCACAGTTTTGGGAGAAGCAACAACTGAACCTATCACAACTATGTAGTCCATTATGACTCCCATAGAGCGTCTCAGATTAGCCTATTTACGACTTATTGTTCTTGAAAAAACCGACTAGTGCCTCACGTATACGACGGTTACGGACATAATGGCACCTAATGCAAAGCGTGTAAGATTATAATAGGCAAGAGGGACTAAGATGCTCGGAGTTGTTATGAAAGCCGTTATTGTGCTTGTTATGCACGGTGCGCCACCGAATGATTTCCCTGAACCGGACATGGCCGAATTGTTCGGCTTGCAGGCTCGACTGAAACGTGCAACGGACTCGGAGCGCGTTGCGCTCGAGCGTCGCCGTCTGGAGCTGGACGCTAAAATACGCGCGTGGCCGCGAACTGCTCAAAATGATCCCTTTTACTCTGGGTCAGAGGAGTTGGCAGCTCACGTTAGCAAGGTCACTCGGTGTGAGGTGATCTTGGGATTCAACGAATTTTGTGCTCCTAGCCTAGACGACGCACTTAACGAGGCCGTCGCTCGTAAACCAGAGAAGGTCATTGTTATCACGCCGATGATGACACGTGGGGGTGAGCACTCGGAAGTGGACATTCCTGCCGCAGTGCAAACTGCACAAACGCAGCATCCAGAAATTCCAATTCTATACGTATGGCCTTTCAAGGTCTTCGAGGTGGCGAAGTTCTTAGGCGCACAGATAATCGATTTTATCTAACACGAAAACCGAGTGCGTTATGTAAAACTATAGTTTTTCGGGACGTCTTGTGGGGGTTCAAAGGAGGCGACTTGCAACTACTGGGGATTGCCCCTTTCAGGACTTGAAAACAGAAGTGGATCGGGCTGGATCCACACAAAACTTATCCTAAAAGGATTTGTTTACGGGCACTTATCGCTTCAGGACGAGTCCTTTGGTATTTAAACTCAAAAGGGTGAGTCCCGATGCAGAAAGCGCGCGATTCTTCTTTGGTGGTGCAATTTTTTCGTGTGCACACATTCAGTCTACAGGAGTCGTACTATTGCGTAGAGAATTACGAGTAGTCCTATGACTAGGATTTCATACGCCAGCGCGATCTGCCAGCCGAGTACGCGTTTGCCGTAAAGGTAGATCAGGTAAGAGAATGTTATCAGAGCTATTCCTGAGAATGCGGTGCGCAACGCTCGCCACCTGCGTTTGTAGGTCAACGAACGAATGCCTGAAATGAGTAATTCAGACAGACCGATCACAGCAAAGAACAGTACGGCGCTGCTGATTATTTCTTGGGGTGGTCGCGACAGCATTTGTGTATTTTGCATTTTGGTCGCCCATGTGTTTAGCTGGGCCCCTATGTTTGGGTTTGTTACGAAGATTACGCCTATTATGAGGAGGAATATTCCGAAAGAAATTAGTCCGGTGAGGTCGGTGTGGCGTTCGTGTTCGCCGAAGCAGTATTCTTCTGGTTCTTTTGCATATCTGTAGTCTTCAGCCGGTTGGGTGGGTTTCTGTGGTGCGTCTGTTTCATGTCCTAATGAAGCACCGCAAAATCTACAGAACAGGTCGTCCTTCTCCGCCACTTTCCCGCATTTCGGGCAATTTACCAATACAGCCTCTCTCCGAATAGCGCTTTTCAGTTTGAGGGCCATTTAAGATTTTTGGACAATTCTCCTATTGATAAGGGGCAAAAGTGTTAAGACCAACATCGGAAAATCTTGTCTGGAGATAATCGAATGGTGTACTGTACGAAATGCGGGACCAAGAACCCGGATGACGCAACAACTTGCTCTAATTGTGGAGCTCCCTTAAACCCAGTGAGGGAAGAACGCCATCGTCAATACAGAAGATATGAGGACGAATGTTTCGGAATTCCTCACGGCGGAGCAATCGTGGGCATCGCAATAGGCTTGTTAATCCTGCTGGCAGGCCTGATAGTAATCCTTCAAGAGGAAAAAATAATCTCTTCAAACGTGAGCCTCTGGCCTTTTGTGTTGATTGTCTTCGGAGTGCTGATAGTCGTGGCGGCTCTCTACAGAACGCGTCGCCAACATTAGCTTTTCTCTCGCCTTGTTCGCTCAACTATGCATGGAGAGTTGCAACATTCACAGATTCTGAAATGGTCCCACCGTGAAAGCTGGATTCTTGTAAAAATCAAGAAGACGATTAACACGACAGAAAACAAATCGATCGCAACGCTGTGAGACGCCTGGTCAACCCCAACTAGACACAGAAACGCCCCAAAGACAAACAAGGAATTTAGCGCCAACCGAACGTAAGCCCTGAACATCAACTGCAAAAACCCAGCGAGTACGCTTATCGCGCCCACCAAAACCAGAAGGCGTGCATTCTCGATTTGCAATCCGCCATAAAAGTAGGAGAAGGCTCCAGCGAGAGCGATGACCGCACCTAAGAGGAGGCCGGTGCACGCTGCGCAACGCTTTTGACCCTTGATACGCACTACGTGGGCCGAGAATCCTTCGCACTCAGGGTGATGTGAAGCTCTCAGACTCTGACGAGAAGCAACGTTCTTTGTGGTTTCTTGAAAGTGAAATGATTTTGAACACTCACTTGGGAAAATTGAGGCTAAAATTCCAAGGATGCAGATGAGGCTGAACAATGAACCGATTAATGGTTTTCTCCAAGAAAGGCCGTCGCCGATGGTGGGAAGATTATTCGCCCAAATTATCATGAGAAGCATGCCGAAGACTGAGATGCCTATGCAGAACGCCAGCATCAAATGTTCAAACGCTTTTGGCAGTTGGCCTCGCCTAGAACAGGTTCTTGAGTTGTCGAATGATCCCTCGACTTGCCATGTGCAAGAAGACTCTTCTTTTCAGTTCGTTACGACTAAACATGCCGCTGAGCCTTCTGTTCCACGAACCGTAGAAAGTTCTGTAGCATCGGTAGAGTTCTTCCTGCACTTCCTTGGTTGTGAGTGTCTCTGTGGGCATTATGGCGTGAACCATATCATAATTCGCCCAGTTGGTGTCCTGTATCCAACCGTTGCGTTTAGCCTCCTCATAGATTTCGCTCCCAGGAAATGGCGTGAGAATTGCGAATATCGCAAAGTCCGGGTCTAATTCGTTTAGGAATCTTCTCATTCTCGCTATCGATTCGCGCGAGTCTCTGCGATTTCCTATGATGAACATCGCATGTCCGAAAATATCGTGTTTTTTCAGTAGCTTGACTGCTTCCTTTGCATCTCCGGGTGAAATACCCTTCTTGAAATCATCAAGGGTGGAAAGTTCGGAGTTCTCGACGCCGAGAAGAACCCATCTGAGACCTGATCTTCGCAGTTTTGGCAGAACATCCTTGTTTTTCACGATGTCGTCGCATCTTGCCTGCACGAACCACCACAGATCCGGCATTTTGCGGGCTATGATTTCGTCTGCAAGTTCTTCTGCTCTGCTTCCTGCGCCTAGGTTGTCATCCGTGAGCCATAAGAACCTGCCACCGAAACGTTGATAGCAGAACTCCATTTCGTCCGCGATCCGTCCTGCGGACTTAACCCTCCATCTTCCTTGCCAATGACGCCATTGCGTACAGAAAGTGCATTCGTGCGAGCATCCTCTCGAACCTTCAACTAGTTGATAGGGCAGGTCGCGCCGGCCCGCCATGGCTGCAAAATGGTACTTGTGCACGATGTCCTTGACGAGGTGATAGCCTGGGAATGGAAGGGACTCTAAATCCTCGATCAACGGTCGAGGCGGGTTGTTTACGATTTGTTCTTTGTGTCTGAATGATATTCCGTTTATTTCTGGGTATGCTGACTTTTTCGACGCGTTTTTGACGAGTTCTGTGAGTGTCTGTTCGCCTTCTCCGCGAACTATGGCATCGATCTCTGGATATTCCTCTAGGCTGTCTTGGGCTGTGGCGGTGAAATGCTGGCCGCCCGCGACCGTGAGGATTTTTGAGTTTACTTTCTTGGCGGTTGCTAGCGTTCTAGCTACAACGTAAGTGTTGCAGGTGGCCAGCGAACTCGACGCAACGATATCAGGGTCCGATGTTTCGATTTCTTTCTCTAGGCTTGGCCAGTCAATCTGTTGCGCGTTGCAGTCGAGGATTTCGATTCGTGCGTCTTTGACTTCGCGTTCCAAATATGCCGCGAGCTGAATGATACCGTAAGGGGGAGGCAAGTACTCGCCCATGACGAACCAGATGTCCTTGGGCGGTTCGATGAAGAGAACTTTCATGATGAGACTTTCCGCCTTGTGGGTTGTCGAGTGAAGTTTATTTTAGTTATGTTATAAAAACGTGCTAGAGCGCGCGCGATGGACCGGGAGGTACCCGTACAAAACTTCATCCTAAAAGGATTTGTTAGCGTATGCTTATCGATTTAGAGACGAGTTCAGCGGGATTCGAACCCAAATGCAGTCGTGCGCTTCTTGTCCTCGATTCCGACCTTAAGTGGGTGCTCGAATTATTAGTTTTTCTGTTCTACACTTCCAGCACTTTCTTTAAGAACAGGTTTGCTCACCGCATTAAGTGCGGTAGGCATGCTCGCTGACGTAGGAAGCATCCTTGTATGATTTAGCGCGCTTGCCAACTAAACCTTAATCATGCTAAGGGAGAAGAGAATGAAGAAAACACTAATGATAATTTTGCTAGGCATTTTATGTTTATCGATGTGCATTTCGATCGTTCCCAAGGTAAAAGCAGAATCAACCGTGCCCGTAACTGGCAGCGCATCGGTCAATACGAACTCACCTTTGCAACTCGTCCAACCGATCGATGACGTTCAACCAAAGATAACGGAGAGTAGAATGACGGGCAGTGAGTTGCAGCGATTGGAAAGCACAATTGGAGTTGATCAAGGAAACCAAACCTACAATCAAATAATAAATGGTCATGGAACAGGTTTGGCTCCGCCATCTAAGGCGGACTGGGAGAAGATCTCGAGCGAAGCGTTCATGGTCTCACAAGTGTCGTCTTCAAACTCGTCGCAGTTGCCTTCGGAAGTTGATAATTCAGCGACATCCTGGTTTCCACCAATCGGGAATCAAGGCAGTCAGGGCTCATGCGTGGCGTGGGCTGTTGGATACTACATCAACACTTTTGAAGAAGCAAAAGAACACGGTTGGAACCTGTCAGGAACGACGACCAACGAAATAATGAGTCCAAGCTTCGTATACAATCTAATCGATGGAGGCGTAGACGAAGGATCAAGTTTCTACGATGCGATACAACTTGTTTGTTCTGTAGGGGAATGTTCGCTGGCAAATATGCCTTACAACCAGGGCGATTGTACTTCTTGGCCTTCGGAGAGTGCGTGGCAGGAGGCCCCTTTCTATCGTGGGGGTTCTACTGGATTTGAAACATTGAACGTCAGTGCACCTATTGGTATTTTGAGTCTTAAGAGCTGGATAGCCTCAGGAAACCTTGCAGTAATTGGCGTGGACGCAAATCAATATGTTAACTTGACGAATAATTACGTCTGGACTCTGGACAATTATAACAATCCTGTTGTAGACCATGCGAATACGATTGTGGGTTACGATGACAATTTCACATACACAGAAAATGGGCAATTGACAGAGGGTGCCTTCAAGGTTGCGAACTCTTGGGGAACAGGCTTTGGCGCAGGCGGCTTCTATTGGATATCTTACCAAGCTATGAGCCAAAGAATAGGGTATGTCATGTTCTATCAGGGCAGAACAGGTTACGTGCCTAAGTTGACTTGCTCTTTTCGGATAAGTCATCCTTTTAGAGGGGATTGTAGCATTTTGGTCGGAATGGGAACACATGACAATCCAACAGCGTCAAAAAGCTTCACCGAATACATAAACGGTGGAAACCAACCATTCTGTTCCAATAACATAGTGTTTGACATCACCGAGTTCACGGACGTTGTCTCGAACGTCTATGGCCAACCGTTTTTTCTAAGTGTCTACGACGGAGGTACCAACGTTACCGGAACTGTCCTCTATTTTTCCGTGGGTGACACCGTCTCTGCAAGTCCGCCAGTAGCTACCGTGGATGGAGGTTATGTCTTTGCTGACCTTATACTCGGGCAACCATCGACTACTGTTTTCTTGACCCCTTACAGAATTAGTGGAATCGCTGGACAGACTGTAACCGTCTACGCCAACGTCACAGACGTAACAGAGCTTTCCAATTATCAGATCGGACTAACATGGTCGAACGTCACAGTCGCGCAGTGCACGTCTGTTGCGATCGGAAACATTTTCAACATCATCCCTCCTGCAGACATCCTAACCTTAGCCGGCAACATCGACAACACGCATGGCATAGTGACGCCTTACATGTGGGCAGCAGTTGACACTTTAAACGTGACTGGAAGTGGAACCCTAGCCGCATTCACTTTCAAAGTAACGCATACTGGATACTCGGATGTGCACATGGTCGGCATGATTCTATTTAACGCAAACTCTAAAGTCATTCCGTGCAATACTGTTGATTATTTCACGTCAGTTCGGGGCGGCAACCAGTACATCGTCGAGATCCAAGGCGACCCCAGCGAATCGTCTACAAACGACGCCGGTTTCTATGAAGAAAGTGTTACTCAAATGATTCCAGCCACGGTGGGTGGTGTGTCGGGCTTAATAGGAAACATGACTTTCGCTATAAACGGCACTTCCAAGGACAATGGAGCCTCTGGCTATTTCAACGTTACAATTCCAAACAACCTGATGAACTGCAGTGGCAACAATGCCAAATGGATTGTCGAACTGAACAATGGGACTGGCCCCGTACTCGAGTCAAAGCGAACTGTCATGTCGGGCCACGGAACCACGACAATATCCCTATCCAGCGCAAATTTTTACCCATCAGGAACCTCTGCGACCTCAATAGTCAACATATACAGCACTAATATAGCTGCGCCCCCGTTTACTGTCACTGTTTCACCTGTTTCCGTTACTTTGGATGTTAATCAGTCTCAGACTTTGACCTCGGTCATTGCAGGAGGAGTTTCGCCTTACTCTTATCAGTGGTATCTTAACGGTACTCCAGTTTCGGGTGCAACTGGTGTCTCTTGGACGTTTACACCGGCATCTCCAAGCTTGTACAGTATTTACCTGAACACTACGGATGCAGTAGGCGCTTTTGCAGAATCAAACGCAGGGATCGTCACCGTGCACACGACGCCCTCCGTCAGTAATTCGCCGAACTCGGCAACGTTGGATACTGGTCAGTCTCAGCAGTTCACCTCTTCAGTATCGGGCGGTACATCGCCTTTCACGTACCAATGGTTTTTGAATAACGTTGCAGTTCCAAGTGCCAATAGCACCTCGTGGAAGTTTACCGCAGGTTCTTCCGGTATCTTCGAGGTCTGCGTCAATGTGACGGATAGTGTCGATTTTATGGCAGAATCCAACACGGTCTCAGTTATGGTCAACCGACTGCCATCTGTCTCTGTTTCGCCCACTTCTGTAACCTTGGATGTGGATAAGTCTCAAGTGTTTACTTCGTCTGTTTCTGGTGGGACTTCACCTTACACTTATCAATGGTATCAGAACGGTACAGCTATTGTTGGCGCGACAGGTAGCTCCTACAATTTCACGCCTTTCTCTAATGGGCACTACAACTTCTACGTGAACGTAACGGACAGCGCCGACGCAAAAGCGGAATCCAACACTGCAAAAACCACAGTTAACAATGCCCTCTACATCATCGTCTCGCCTTCATCTGTTACCTTGGATGTTGATCAATCTCGAACCTTCATATCAACAGCTTCAGGAGGCACCTCTCCTTTCTCCTACCAGTGGTATCTGAATGGGTCGGCTGTTTCAGGCGCAACTAATTCCACTTGGACTTTCACGCCGTCTTCTACAGGCTCTTACGATATCTACGTGACAGCCAATGATACGGTCGGCATGGTTGCAACATCCAAGGTCTCGACCGTCACAGTGATCTCGGCAATTCCAGAGTTCCCCACAGCGATTCCACTGGCACTAATGCTCTTCATAGTGAGTACTCTGATATTGACACTTAGAAAAAGACACAAACCCACTTGACCTCAGTAGCGCTTGTCCCCTTCCATAATAATTTAACGTCCCAAACGCATCGTATGTTTTGCAGAAGTCAATTATGGATGCAATAAGCAGACTAAAATGGATTTGCTTGGTTTTGGGCTTAGGTCTCTTGGGACCTGAACCCAAATAAAATGGACCGGGCGGGATTTGAACCCGCGACCTCCTGAGTGCAAGTCAGGCATTCATACCGCTGAACTACCGGCCCTCTCGACACTTCGAGAATGTGTTACGGGGTATCTTTATGAAGGTTTTGCAGATGTGTTCCCTAATTGTGGTCGACCTGCAGGGCGAAACCCTACCAGTGCATCAAGCGGTCTTTCTCTTGCCCGCGCGACGACCTTTCGCCAAAGTCTTTAAGATACGGAAACGTTAAGGATGTATAGATCATGTCCATTGGAGCTGCCGGCTAGCTTGGTCTAGGCTCTGAGCCTTATAGCTAGAGTTTTGAGAAATCGATTCCATTGCCAGTTTGCCTTTTCGTTTTCCATTTGGAATTTCTCCAAGCTGGACCAGACAGAAGAAGTACACAAGGCTTGGTCTAGCTCAAAAAGGCACTGTCGGAGTCTAGTCTAAGTATGGAAGATTGTTTCACAAGCTATATCTAGGATAGGTTCCCTCTATTTCAGGAAGAAAATAGTAGAGGCTGAAGAGAAGGAGTTCTCAAAAATAAATCCTCTACCATCCCTTCCATCATCTTTCTTAGAATTTCATATGTTTAGGTATATAATCTTTATTTACAGACTAATGTTTCACGCGAAACCTAGCTAGACAAAATAAGGAGTATTGCTCACACTTCGTTTCTCTAGTTATTGAGGCCTCAGGAAAAGAAAGCTTCACAATTGAAGAGAAGTGTATTCTTCCGAAGAACAAGGCTGTAGGCTTTAAAGGAAAATCGTTGCAATACAGAGAGCGTAAACATTTCTAAAAAATCTTAAATCTGCACTGTAACAGAGGACAAACTGAGGATTCGAGAGTGAAAGCAATAGAAGTTTTCTTGATTGTCATTCTGACCTATCTCGGGATTTATTTCATAGGTATTTTTGCAACTATAATAATAGGGATTGGTCTTTGGCTCTCATGGAGTCTTTACACAAGATACAAACCTGAAAGCAAATCAAAAACGAAGAAGGGCTCCTCACAAAAGTAGTTTTGAACTGGATGCTAGGTTTTAGGGGTTATGGTGATTAGCTCTTTTAGTTCTGCTCGCGCGCGCTTTATAGAAGAAGGAAAAGTCTTCGAGAAATGTTCTGTCTGTGAGGGAGAAGTTGCTGCCTTGATCTATGAGTGCCCAGGCTGTCGTTCTAAGTTCTGTCTAGTCTGTACAACTAGGAGCGACTGGAGATGTTCAAACTGCAAACAGAAACTCGGATTGGCTGAGCTTGACTCTTAGAGGAGAATAGACTTTGACAAAAAGAGCTTCTTTATTTGTTTTTAAGTTCCCTTAGAGAGTATAAGGTTTCACCATTCTCCACTCGTTTGAGTAGATTGTCTATTTTATTCAGGTCTCTTGAATAACGATTGTGTGCTATTGTTAGTCCGTAAAGTGTCAGGACCACTAGAAGGCCAAGTGCTAGGAAATATGCTCCAAGAGCCATACTTCCTTCAAAAAACACGAATGCTGAAAGAGCAACAAGTACTGCTGCAAATGCTGCAAGAACGAATGACACCATCATGGTGTGGAATGTACGGTAGCAGTCTGCAAGAACTTGAACTTTCATTAATTCTATTTCTTTATCCATTCCATTTTTCCCTATTCGTTATTACTTCCTCTAGTTCTGCCATAGGCCTTCTTAGGATTGTTGAGGTGGTGGAAGTGTTTCCGAATTGTGCTTTGTGGAAGGATAAACCCGAGTGCGGTGAATAATATTCCAGCCATAAGCAAAGTTATGCCTGCACCTAGAAATGGATAAACTGTTTCCCACTCCACGAGGAAAGGAGGAGAACCAACAAGTTCAGTCACATGGTAAAATGAAACCACTATGCCAATCGCTAGACAGACTATTCCAAGAACTATCAATCCCTTGTTTCTTGTTTCCACGCTTTCTCCCTCATGATCCTATCATTCTTAGCTCTGCTATAAGCCTTTACAAAAGTGCCGTTTCTCACTTCTTTAGGAACGTCTGAAGATCGGAAAGTCAACCTTTCTTGGGTTTCTCGTATGAAATGGAATTAGCATTAGTTTAGTATTCATATGCTTCAAATAGTTTGTTCTTGCAATTGCTAGACACGATAGGCTGTAGATGACCTTTCAACCTCAACAGAATTAGAAAAAATGCATTTGCCACTAAGCCTCTTGAGTCTGGCTGATATGGCTCTCCGGTTTGTTTTGCTTAGGCGTTGAATGGACAGCAAGGTTTTAACTATTGCTTCCTTGCTTATGAGGTATAAGCTAGTGTTTTGGGGCTGTCGGCTAGCTTGGTCTAGGCTCTGAGCCTCGGGCGTTCGGGACC
>DATHCB010000065.1:0-3819 GCA_035319765.1 Bathyarchaeia archaeon | reverse complement strand
TTCGGGTTCAACGGAGGTAGCGCATTGGCAGCTGACGGAGTCGCGGTTTCTGCTATCGTGGTGACTAATCTGGCCGCCGCGGCATCAGCCCTGAGCTGGATGGCGGTTGACTGGTTAAGGAGAGGCAAGCCTTCAGCGGTTGGTCTTGTTATCGGCGCTGTCTGCGGGCTGGCGGCTATCACGCCAGCTTCCGGTTACGTTGGGGTCCCGGCTTCTATCGTTATAGGTTTGTTTGCAGGTGTGTTTGCGAATCTTGTGGCGAATTGGCGTGCGAGCAGAATGATTTTTGACGACACGCTGGACGTATTTGCGTGTCACGGCATCAGCGGCATATGGGGCTCGCTCGCAGCTGGCCTGTTTGCTTCTACAGCTATCAATTCGACTGGCCCTAACGGTCTATTCTTTGGTAACCCACATCTGTTCTTGGTTCAATGTTTAGCTGTGGCGGTGGTCGCAGGATTCGCGTTCTTCGGTTCATTCGCATTACTCAAAATTATCGGTTTCTTCACACCTCTTCGGGTTAGCCCAGAAGAAGAAGAAAAAGGGCTGGATGAAAGCCACTTTGGGGAAGCTGCTTACTCGGAAGAATAAGCGCCTTATGATTGAGAACACACAACGCCTCTAAGTAGTTAATCTTTCGACGGAGTTTGCGCTCGGTCCTAACACAAATGAAAAATAGTGAAAGGACGCATAGCGAGACTCCAAGGTGTTTTATATTGCTTGATGGTAAAGTGGCAATCGTTACGGGTGCTACCGGCTCTCTGGGAAGAGCAGTTACTAAGATCCTGCTTGAGAACGGCGCGAAAGTTGTCACTCCTTATAGGACTTCGGAGCGACAAGACGAATTGGCGAAATTTGTCGGGATTTTAAGCTCGGCCCTGACAGGTTTTCAAGCCGACGTTACCGATGTTAAAAGCGTTCAGAACTTGCTCAAGAAGACACTAGAAATGCATGGTCGCGTTGATATTCTGCTGAACATCGCGGGTGCTTACGTTGGAGGCAAAGAGGTTGCTGAGACAGAAGAGGATCAATGGGATTTCATGATGGCGACGAATCTGAAATCGGTGTTTCTGTGTTCCAAAGCCGTCTTGCCAACAATGATACGGCAGAATTTTGGCAGAATAGTAAGCGTGGCCGCCAGACCGGCAGTTGAGAAACGCTTACGCGTCAAGTCCGGCGCTTACGCTGTTTCCAAGGCTGGCGTCGTCGTTTTGACCGAAACCATGGCAGAAGAGGTCAAGAAATATGACATAAATGTCAACTGCGTCATGCCCAGCACCATAGATACGCCCAACAATAGGAAGAATCTGGTGAGGACTGATAGTGCAAACTGGGTAAAACCTGAAGATATTGCTAAAGTCATCTTGTTCCTTGTTTCAGACGACTCCAAAGTGATAAGCGGCACAGCTATTCCCGTCTACGGCAAAGTATAGCCTTCCAAGAGGAGCCATCCTTCGGAATGATGCTTGCGTCTCTATCGCGCGAAGAATAATATATCTCGGAACACGAGTTATAGAAAGAAGCTCACAAGTGGGGTAAAAGCCAAGAATGATGAAGGAAGAGGTTGAAAAACGTCTTAGGCAACTGCAAGGTTGGACGCTAGTCGGCAGTGTGATTGAAAAAAACTACAAATTCACCAACTTCAGACAGGCAATTGAATTTATCAACAAGGTCGCCGACATCGCAGAAGCAGAGAATCATCACCCTGACGTACTCCTGTGGAACTGGAACAATGTAAAGCTAACTATAACAACACACGCCATTAATGGCTTATCGGAGCATGACTTTGTTTTAGCATCAAAGGTAGATACAGTAAAGTAGAGTTTGGAAGAGCGCAGAACTTTCTTGGCAAAAAAGTTGGATAGTGCATGGTATTGAAGGATGATAGATGTCAGAAAAGAATTGAAAACGCCATAAGATCCATACTGGACGAATTTGAGATAGACAAGAAATCTGAGATGTACAGGCATACTCCGAGAAGAGTGATGAAAATGTACCTAGAGGTCCTTTCAGGACTGGACGAAAAGAATGAGCCTAAGATTACCTTGTTCAATAACCCTGGTTATAGGGACATTCTTTCTGTAAAACGGATCCCATTCTATTCACTGTGTTCTCATCACTTGTTGCCAATCTTCGGCGACGTCTCAATTGCCTACATTCCAGGCGAAAAAATCGTGGGGTTGTCGAAGTTTCCGAGGATAGTCAAGTACTTTGCTTCGAGACCGCAAGTTCAGGAGGACTTGACAAAGAAACTGACCGACTACATTTACGAGAAGCTGAAGCCAAGAGGCGTACTAGTCTTAATCAGAGCGAGGCACTTGTGCATGGAAATGCGGGGGCCACGCTCACCCCGCGTTGAAACCGTTTCTAGTGCGATCAGAGGCACCTTTGAAAAACAGCACTCAACAAAAGCGGAAGCTCTGAAAATCCTATTTAGCTAAGCTCCTTATGAGCTCTTCCAAGGCCATAGTTGCATGCCTTAGCTCGATCATTTTCTCTCGCTTGAGTTTTTTTGCTGTCTTTTTGATAGGTTCGTTCGTGTCTGGCAGGAGTAAGTTGGGTTCAATCTCGCACAAAGGTACCGCCAAGAATGATCTTTCCCGTATTTCTGGATCCGGAATCGTTAGATCTCTAGTTGATAGGCGCTGCTGGCCGTACACTATCAGGTCTATATCGATCGTTCGAGGCGTATACTTGTCCTCAGTTCTCTTTCTTCCGAGTTCTTCTTCAGTAGCCTTGAGCACTTCTGACTTTAGCTTCCCCGGTTCGATGCTAGTTTCGATCTCGATCACGCAGTTCCAGTATGCGGGTTGATGTCTGCGAAGCAGTGGCTCGGTCAAGTAAACTCGTGACGACTTCAGCACTTTGACGTGACCGGACAAAAGTCTTACCGCCTCAAAGATATTCTTACTTGGCTCGATATTCGATCCGAGCGAAAGGAAGGCGATCGCCATGTTCCGAACTAATCCTTTTTTCTGAATACCTCTGTGCCGACGCTTCTAGCAAACCTCAGAGCGCCAGGTTTTTCGACCGAGACTTTAACCTTTCTCACTCTCTCATTCTGCAAGCAAAGTTGGGCTATTCTTTCTGCCAGTGTTTCTACGAGGAAGAACTTGGAATTCTCAACCAGCCCTATTATGCTCTTGTTTATTTTCTTGTAGTCAATCGTCTCGTCGATGTCGTCTGTCTCGGTTGCCTTCGTCAAGTCGGACCATAGGATGATATTGATCACTACGTCTTGTTTTTCTCTTCGCTCAGACTCTTTAACGCCTATGATGCATCTCAAGGTGAGATCTTTGATCAGGATCTTGTCCGAGTTTTCTTTATCATCGTATTCCATAGAAGAGACCATCATGAGCTGCTTTTTACAAGCCCTCGATCGTTTGCGTCAAATGCTTCCCGCCGTCAACATGAATAGTTTGTCCTGTTACGAAGTCGTTCTTTAAGAAGAATAGGACGGTATCAACTATGTTGGAGACCGAGCCGTATTTCTTGAGTGGGACTTGGTCTTTTTGGAGCTCAAGATAGCTGGAGTCTTTGCCCTTGGGTGGAAGTATCAGTCCTGGCGCTACGCCGTTGACGGTTATTTTGGGCGCCAATTTCAGTGCCAACATCTTAGTCAAGACTTCAAGCATTCTTTTGCTAAGATAGTAGGCGACATGATTAAAGTCGTACCCAACGATTCTAGTATCGAGCAAGTTGACGATTTTCCCATATTCGGTCTTCTCGGCAAAGTACCGGCTCAAGAGTAGAGGCGTCCACGCGTTGGTCAACATTTCGGCGTTGATAGCTTCGAGACTAACACTGTCAATCGTGCTT
>DATHCB010000064.1:0-11905 GCA_035319765.1 Bathyarchaeia archaeon | reverse complement strand
AAACTTTCGTTAGATCCTTCATGCTAATTATGGCCAGTGTCAAAGCACCTGCATTGGGTTCAAGCAATTGCCTTAGAGGTTTCACATAGAACCATGTGGGAGAAATAAGCATATCGAAAAGATCCCCTCGGGATTAGTGTTACACAAGAAAGCGGCCAAAAAACTAGCTGCATGCTTGCACAGCCAAACTTTTGAACCGTTAACCATGTCGCTGTCTCAATCGACTGCCTTAAGAAAAATGCTTTCTACTCAGCGGGCTTGATGTACTCCTTGCCTTTTCCCTCAGGTGAGCCAACGAGAACCCTGTAATACTCCCTTTTATCCCTGTTATCACAGACGCTCTCAAGTTTACCCTTAACATAGATCTCATCACCTGTTTCCGCCAGACTATCGTAGAGACTTTCATAACTAACCACTTCCGATATGCGAGAACCGTCTTGGTTTCCTTTGAGCACCTTAACATCATGAACCGTATATACGCAAGGTAGAAACATGCTCTCGCGGTCATCAGTGATCTTGGCACATATAACAACCTGACCCTCAGGGCGAAAGGTTTTGTCTCCATACCTCTCGGTCAGTTCATCTTCAATTTTCACGGGATGAATAGAAAAGGGAACACCACTGAACCAGCCGATGTTCCACTTACGCTCGTAAAGACGCCTCGCGTCTTCAATGCTTAATGGAAAATTCTCCACCTTTTTCCTACACCATTCGTCGAGTGTCACGCCCTGAAATCGTCTTACTAGAGAACTTGGATCCCCGACGAGTTGATTTAGTGTCTTTTTAATTTTAAGACAGTTTTGCAGACCATAGATTGTTAAGTCAATATCCGAGAATCTTGGGTCATGAATGTCAAGAAGAATCGAACCCGTTATGCCGAAATATTCGAGGGCGATCCCGCTTTTTTCATGAAGTAATGCGACGAATGAAGCAAGTTTCTTTTGCAGTACGTCTTTCCTAATAATGTGGAGAATCCGTGCGAGTTTTTCTTCTGGTCTGTAATGCTGTGCTACGTAGATGCGTGGGACAGCAGTCATCGTGATGCCATAGAATTCCGAGTGAAACAGAAACTGTGAATACTTGGTTTTGAGCAAATTGAAAGTCTCGAGTAGGCTCGGAATCGTATAGGCGCGCATTACACGTTGATAATACGTACCTTCGCTTCTCCATTTACCAGATCTCGCCGGAACATACTTCACATATGCAATTACGCGATCTGGAGGATGATAAGGACCTACTACACAGAAAAAGAAGCCCTCTTTGGTGCGAATGAAGTCGCGATCTCTGAAACCACGAAGATTCTTTTGTCCTTGCACAGACTTTAACCCTTCAAACGCACATAGCATATCAAGCGCGGTGAGGAGATGACTGAATGGGTTCCACGGGATGGCGACACTTTCATTACAAGAGATAATTTTGTCTTTTATGCATTTGGGTATGAGCATCCGAAAGGCAGAGTTACTTCTTTTTTGAAGTACATACCGGCTGAGCATAAGGATCGTTTCAAAATAAGATTTCTCGACAAAATCTGGAAGAAAGGAAAGCTCCAGCTATTTAGGCCTGAGAAACTCTATACCGCAGAGAACTATACCACTTTTCTTGAAGCATTCAAGAAGAATTTTCCAGAATACGTTCATCATTGCCCCTTCCGACAGAAGAATATCATAAGCGTCTCTCTAAAACAAATCAAAAAAGTCTACCTACCAAATGAGTCTCTGCAAAAGCTTCTTAAGAAGAAAAGAAAGGATCGGCTAGAGAAAATCGCATTACGGCTATTGACGCTCCTGTCCAGAAAATCAAAAGTGCCACTTGACGATTTTGGCTTGCACGGCTCTCTGGCATTGAATATACACACGTCCAACTCAGATGTTGATTTTGTAGTTTACGGAGCAAAGAATTTTAGGCGCGTAGAGAAGACGGTCGAACGCCTTGTGAAGAGAAAATCGCTGAGTTACGTGTTCACCAAGAGGCTAGATATGGCACGGCGTTATCGAGGGAAGTTCAAGGATACGTTGTTTGTCTACAACGCCGTGCGTAAGCCTGAAGAAATCAAAACCAAACATGGTGCGTTCAAATATTTTCCATTAAAGCCCGTCAAACTGTACTGCGATGTACATGACGACAGAGAGACGATGTTTCGCCCTGCGGTTTACGATGTGAGAAACTACGTACCAATAGACAGAGAGTCAATTCTAGCTGAGAACACCGTTCCTAATACAGTAGTTTCGATGATTGGGCACTACAGAAACATCGCAAGAAAGGGCGACAGAATACGCGCTTCCGGGATGCTGGAGCGCGTAGAACGTGTTGGCACGGGGAAAACGAGTTTTCAGGTGGTCGTAGGAACGGCATCAAGTGAGGACGAATACATTTGGCCACTCTAGCCAATCTAGAGGCTCCATGCGAAGCATTCTTGAACACCACCTGTGGGTTTGTTCGGGTCAGTCTAGTGTCATACAGATAATGCGAATAAGCGCCGGAAGTTTGCAATTGCCGAAAAGAAAAAACACTGAACCAAACGTGAAACGAGAAAAGAAGCACGTGACCAAGTACACCAGACTTCGAGATCGCGACGCGATAATCACAAAGGAGGGCATTATCTTCCGTGTTTACGGGTACAACCATCCACCGAATGCTTATGTGTGCGACCCTGAATACGCGCCCCAGGCTGTCTACAAAAGCACTCTTTCAAAAGCCATCAGAAAAGCGCCAGACCAAGAGCAAGTTTTTCACAAATTCTATTTTGACCAAGGTTTACGTTTCGTAGAGAAAAACTATTCTGAATACACCCTCTTCTATGCACCACTTGAAGCACGTTTAGTTGGAGTCAGACAGGAGCAGATCAAGGTGACCAGAAGTCCGCAACAGAGATTTAACAAACTGATAGCAAACCCGCCGAAAGATAAGCTGATAAGAAGCCTGAAAACCCTGTTCACGATGCTTAAAACGAGAGCGACACTTTCGGTGAACGATTTTGGAGTCTTTGGTTCACTTCTCCACGGCTTCTATCACCCGAAATACTCGGACCTGGACCTAATCGTTTACGGCAGAGAAAAGCACGAAGAACTCGGACAACTTCTAGAGCAAATCTACCGGGAGAAGCATTCAACTCTAAGAAACGAGTTTGAAAATGATGCGGTAATAAGAGGTAAACACTGGCTATTCAAAAACTACACTCCGAAGGAATTCGTGTGGCATCAACGACGAAAACTCATCTACGCAGTGTTCAAAGACCAATCGAGCAAGAGAGTAATGAAGGCAGAGTTTGAACCCGTGCGAGACTGGCCCGAGATCAAGAATGAATACAGCCGTAAACAACGAATTACACGAGAAGGTTGGATAAGAGCTCAAGCACGGGTAACAGAGGACAAGGATGCACCATTCATGCCATCAATCTACAGAATTGAACCGCTTGAGATCAGGACCAAGGCAAAAACAGAAGACATCAAACGTATTCTATCCTACATGGAAGAGTTTCGAATCCAAGTAAAAAAGGATGAAAAGGTTATTGTTGAGGGAAACCTCGAAAAAGTCGCCACGGCAAAAGGCAGTTTTCATCAAATCACATTGACTTATGGACCGAGATACTACGAGCAAGTCTTGAAGGTGGCTAAGCCAGAACCATAAAGTCAGAGGGCTCGTTCCCCAAAAGCAATCGAAAATACTCTTCGCCTTTCTTATCTCGCACTTCTTCTAATTTACCTTGGGCAACAACAACCTCCCCCTCTACAGCCTGTTCACAGAATCTCCCACGAAAACTAGCGATCTCCGCTATCGGCTCGGCAACATCACCATCAAGCACCGTAATATCGTCAATTTTGTAGAAGCAAGGGGTAAAAATGGCTTCAGAAGTATCCGTCACTTTTGCTCTGATTCTTGCACATCCAGCATTGTGGTATTTTATGTCGCCATAGCTTTCGTTGATTTCGTTCCAATTTTTAATGCATCTGATGAAGTAGTCATGCTGACAGTACTTACCTTGCAAAACTTTCCTCGACTCTATTCGAACAAAGTCTTCGAAACTCATATTCGTGTCTTTTGAGCGAAAATCGAAAAGGAGACGAAGCTCTTTCTCCTCGCGATAAGGTCTTACCATACTTCCTTCTTCACTGAGCAATGATTTCAGGACGGAATGAAGCCGGCGACAGTTGTCCCGAGCATAAACGATTAGGTCAATATCTGAAGTAGGCTTGTGAAGTTTCGCCAGAATTGAGCCTGAAATGCCAAAAGCGTTCCATGCAATTCTTGCGGACTTCTTCAAGAAAGAGACTAGCTCTAACGCGTCTCGCTCAAGCGAATCAGGTTGTTCACAGGTGTGGAGTTTCCGCAGCCGATCGATTGGCCGATAATGGTGCGCTATGCAATTAATCGGGACTTCGCAAATTCGATCGCCAAATACTTCGTCGTGAATCAGGTACTGTGGAGAGTTTCTCTCCAACCATTCGTAACGAGCAGAAAGGGAATAGACTTTATTATATCTGACTGGACCTCGTCTTCTGTCGCCTACGGCGCTTGGAATGAAACGAGGGAAAGCCACGACGCGATTAGGTGGATGAACCAAACCTTTGACATCAAAAATTATTCCATTAAGGTCTTCGATTAAGTCTCCTTCTCGAAATCGCATTCAAACATGCACCATGCATTGATCTGGCTAGAAACTAGACTTCCTTTATAATACTTTACAAACCTATTCCGTTTTTTGCCCTCCACTCAAATTTAGCAGATCTTGCTAGCATCCTTATCGTTGAGAAAGCGAAGTCTCGCCTGTGCACACTTTGCCTATTGAATAAAGGCATATAGGGAACCACTCATGGCTTTAAGAATACACAGAAAACTCAACATACATCCATTTGCAGGCGTACGACTACTTTCGCATACGTCTTCCGTGACGATATTCAATTCCTACGGTTACCGCTAGCAGAACAAAGGCGCATCCTGGGAAGAGCCACAACCAAGTTTGAACTAGCGCGCCTACGATGCTGATCGCTGCTAGTATCGAGTAGGTCACGGCTTCGATGAAGTAGCCCCTACTGGCTATTTCATAAGTCGCAGGCATGGTTGGGACGGGTTTTCCTCCCGTTTCTTCTCCCTTAAGCGGCATCCACCCAGCAGCGTTTAAAGCCTTGACCAGCGGAACAGCTACAACAGCCACAAGAGCTCCCTGAATGATTCTGATCACAGGGTAAATAAACGGGCTCACCAAGAATAAGAAACGAACAACCTCAACATTCAAACCAAAAATCCCATTATAGACGACTGGGAAGGCGAACGCCAGATTCCCCCATGCATTGTCAGCCTGATTTCCAATTAAACCCAGCAAGAAAAACGCCGCAAACATGGCCTTTAGTGAAGGCTTTCGCAAAAGCAACACAGCCGGCGCGATCAATGCACAAGCAATGATTTTGTCCCACGAAGCGGCCAACCCGACGTACCAGTATGGATTGAATGGCGTGCATGGAGGGGTGACCCAAAAAACTCCTATCAACAGAGCCATGATGCCGGTCGCCTCTTTCCAGCGTCTTGTGTAAATAAGTCCTGAAGTAAGAGCGTTTAGTGGCGGCGACAACAAAAAAGGTAGGCCCGTCACGCTGCCGCTTCCAGGTGGCAAGATCCACGCAACTAAGGCGCCGATGAACGCAGTAAGTGCACCTAATTCCGGGCCAAGCAGAATTCCAAAGACCGATGCAATAAACGCCGTTAAACTAATTGTGATTTGAGGGAGCCCGATCGCTGGAATATACAAAGAGAAGATTGAGAGTACGTAATATAAAGCGGCGAAAAGGATTATAGAAGCTTCGGTTCTGGCGGAAATTCTCACGAGGTGCACCTAGTGTAAATTTTTTCAAGGCTGTGTAATTTTTTACACAACGCTAATAAAACTTTGCGCAATAGGCGTAAATGAGCAGCTGTGCACAAAATCTCAAACAAAGACGTTGCCGACCACGTAGCTTCTTGCCTACAACTTGCGATTCTGTTCGAAATCAACGCTCCTAAACCAGGCAACGTCCATAGACAGGCAAGCTTCCACAAAACAAGCTACGAGCACTTCCTAGCATCGGCAGTCGCCATAGTCCCAAGCTTAAAGACAGCCACTACAAAAGGGATTCTAATTGCAGAAGGAAAGCTGCGATTCGCGAACGTCGGCATTGGAAAAATCATTAAAGACGCTGTTGAAAGGAGCGATTCGTGGCAGCATGGTGGGAATACACTCTTAGGCACGATTCTTCTGCTTTCGCCTATTGCCGTTGGAGCAGGAAAGACTCTAAGAGAAAGGAACGGAATCTTAGATTTAGCAGAACTCAGAACCAATATAAAATCCGTAACAACTTCAACCACACCCGAGGATGCAGTTGCAGTTTACGAAGCAATAGACATAGCAAAGCCTGGAGGGTTGAACAAAGCGCCAAATTTCGATGCCACTGAGGCTTCTTCAAAACAAGAAATCTTGAGGACGCACACCACACTTTTTGACCTGTTCAAAATCTCAACAGACTATGATTCCATCGCCCACGAATGGACCAAAAATTATCCCATAGTCTTCGACGTCGGCTTTCCTGCGCTGTGCAGAGAGATTAAGAGAATAGAGAACATAAACGATGCGATCGTACATACTTTCCTCAAGCTCTTGTCTGAAAATCCCGACACGCTCATAGCGCGAAAGGCCGGATCAAGCAAGGCACAGGAGGTCTCTCGGCGAGCAAGACAGGTTCTAGACCAGGGCGGATTGGGCACGCGTAACGGAAAAGAGGCCTTGGCAGAGCTTGACAGGGGCCTTCGAGATCTTGAAAATAAGCTGAATCCTGGAACAACAGCTGATTTGGTAACGGCAAGCCTAGCCTTACTTATTTTAAACGGCTATCGCCCCTAGGAGACTTGGCACCTCCTTTTTCGTTCTTGGCTATGATATAAAGCGGAACGTTGAACGATAGCGAAAAACGAAGATTGAATAGTGCGTCATAGCGTAGGGCTTTTCGGGGTTTGGAGCGGTTCGCTGAAGGGAGAAAGGAGGTCCACGAACACTTATAACCAGAAAATAGGTGTACTCCAGACCTTTCCGAAGCCCTGCTACAACGCCTTGAAAGCATCACTCCATTTGGTATAAGAAGTGAGCATCTCAACTGAAACGCTTGGTTTCCTGTCCTCTAGAATTTGACGGAAATCGCCCATCTTAATTGGCCTCGGCTTTGCCTTCTTATTACTCGCCTGTCCGGACTCGAAGAACTCTCCAATAACTTTGAGATGCGCTGACTGAACAGTGTCGCGAATGTCGCTTCCCGAGAAGCCTTCAGAAAGCCGTGCTAGCTCGTGCAGGTCCACGTCGGCTTCAAGAGTCAGATTAGCAGTGTACAGTTTGAACATTTGCAGGCGTGCATGATGATCCGGCAGAGGCACTAGAATTCGCTTTTGGAATCTTCTGATGAAAGGCCAGTCTAGGTCCCACGGTCGATTGGTTGCACCGATAACGTAAGCGTGTATTTTCTTACCCTTCTCCAGTACGCCATCCATCTCTTTAAGAAACTGATTTCGAACTCTAACTTCTCCTCCGACCTCACTCGCATGTCTGCCCATCAGTGAGTCCAATTCATCAACGAATATTATGGCCGGTTTTCCATTATCGACAGACTTCCTAGCGGATTCGAACAGTCTTGCAACGTTTCTTTCTCCTTCGCCCAGCCATTTGGACATAATAGAAGCAGCGTCTACGGACATAAAAGAAGCGTCAATCTCAGTGGCGACCGCGGCAGCAACCAGGGTTTTACCGCATCCAGGTGGACCGAACAGAAGTATTCCCCTTGGCCAGCCTAGTGGAAACAGATCTGGTCTTTGGACCGGGTAGACAATGGCTTCCTTTATTGCTTTTTTAGCTGTTTCGAGGCCTACAACTTCTATCCACTTCACATCTGGTTTTTCTTTAGTCACCAGTTCGTCAAAACTCGCTTTCTTCTCTTCGCCTGCGCCCGGCGAAGCACCCTCAGCGGGTCTTGCTTCGCCGTTGCCATCCGGCTGGACCGGTAAACCACCTTGAATTATTTTGATTCTTTCCTGGTACGCCATAGCCCTTTGGATGTAGACTTTATTGAGATTGTATTCGGGGTAGAGCTGAACGAGCCTCAAAAGGGACTCTATAGCCTTTTGATACATCGTAATGGCCATTCCGCGTGAACCCTGTTTATCAAGTCTGACGGCTTCCAATGCGTAATTGGTTGCGCTCTTCTCCAATTCCTGTGATGCGCTCATAATGATCACGAAGTCTTGATTTCTATTTTTCCTTCAGATCCTAATTTTTCCAAGGCCTTCTCGATGTCGTTTGGAGAGATTTTTAATTTGTTTGCGCATTCAATTACATCGATGTAGCCTTGGTTGTTTCTCAAATAATCTAGGACATTCTCTTCGGGAGAGGGTGATTTCTGGATTGTAAGTTGAACACTTTTTAATTCTTTATAAGAAAAAAGGGTTTGAGATGAGTTATTCTCCTCGCTTTCGCCTGATTCGGGGCAGCAGGCCGTGAGGGCGATCATTTCCTTGACGCTTTCAGGTTCGGCTACTGTTTTTTCCTCTATTGTAACCGTGGCGGGCGGTTCAGGAAGCTTTTCTGATAGTTTTTCTTCTAAGACTGTTGTGACTTCGTTGAGTATTTCTTGTCCTGCTGGAGTTTTCAGGTTGGTTGAGATTATAGGTGGCTCGATGGAACGAGGGCTTGTCACGAGAAGCGTTTCGCTGATGCTATCGTTAATACGAGTCAGCTCTGTCGCGACGTCGGGCATAGCTTGAACGATACCTTGTGTGACGTCTTTGAGGGTGCTGAGGGCTGGTTTGAGGTCGATCATTATGTTATTCAGTTCTTTGACGGTTTCAAGTCTGAGGATGATGCGTTCTATTGCGATTTGGGTCTGGGCGAGCAAGCACTTGAGTCTTCTGACTTCCGCAACTTCGTTTGCATACATTGAAGCTCTTTCACGTGCGCCTTCACCTATGGCTATTGAACATGCCCTGAAGAGATAGTGGTCTCGTTCCTGAAGCCTAAGTGTAACATGCGAGAGTTTGGCGTGCTGAAATTTCAGTTTTCGAATCGAGTCTGTTATGACGTCTTCAATAGGTGGAGAAGAATTGTGAAGGTTGAATGGCCCTTTGATGTCTTATCCCCGCCCGCCTGCCTCAAGTCACTATGATATCTAGTCCTTCGTGTTTACGTTCTTAACATAGACTATAACTGGGGGTTCGGGAAGAGAGGAGGACGCTGCTTCTGGTTCCTGTAAGGCCAGTGGCTCTTCGGCAACCGGCGATGCGACTACTTGGTGAACATTCTCGCCCAGAAGGAGATTGGACAGCTTGCTTTTCATAAGTTCCAAGTCATCTCTTTCGGTTTTGACGCATCTCATGTTTTCTTGTATGAGCACCATAGAATTTTCGTACGCGCTATCGTTGACCTGGCCGATTTCGTGCTCGATTTCAAGGTTGACTAAGGCGTTGTTTAGATCCCCAATTCGCTTTGAACACGTCATTATCTGCTTATCGATGCTTTCCATCATTCCCTCTGCGTCAGCTTTCAATTGTCTATAGGCACCCTCGAAAGCGTTGTGAAGTTCTTCTGACAGATCCAAAGGCACTTTTTTCTTTTCAAGAAGCCCTTTTAACGCTTGATCTTTTCGCCATATCAGCGGAATTTCGTTGCACATAGATTCAACTTTAAGTTTTGTAGGTGAGAACAAGGTTGCTCCGTTTTCGTTGATTTTGATCTGTTCGCTCGAATAGCGGGCTATTTCTCCATCTCCTCGATCCACGAATATTTCGTCAACTTGGCCGTTTGGGCGGACTGCAAATGATGCCACAGTTCCTATGGAACGACCATATTCATCTTTTATTGGTTTGCCAAGAGATTCAAAAAAATTGGGTGTGGGAATTGACATGCATCTTGTCTCCCTAACTTTCCTGCGTTGCGGTTGTTGTTCCCTCTGTTACGCTGGGTATTCCAGCAGGCAAGTCTGGGAATTTGTCTTTGATTTGTTGTTCCGCTACAGAACCTGCTTCTGTGAGTATTTTTTGGGCGTCTTCGTTAGCAGCGTCAAAGTTAAGAGTTAGCCCGGTGCTCTGGCCAGCGTCTATGATAATGCCGCTCAGTAGGTTTCCGATCGATCCTAATTCTCTTTCTGCCTCGGGGAAAACGGATGCCATTCCGCTTCTGACAGTTCTGAGAACTCCGACTGCGGGTGCAAGTGTGCTGACAACATCGCCAAGCTCTGAAACTGTCCTCAATCGGAGCACTATCTGTTCTAGTGCTAGTCGAGCATGCATTATCATTCTTTCCATTTTTCGTATTTCGGCGAGTTCATTGGCGAATACGTTTGCGCGTGCCATGTCGTGTTTTGTGTATGCTTCGACGATTCTTTGAAAGATGGCTTTGTCGCGCTGCGAAAAGCGATCGTTTGCCTGATCTAGCCTTTGCACTTGTAGCTCGATACGCCTGACCGCTATATCTAGCCGTGGTTTCAATGGTCCTGGTGGACGTACTGCATCTTTGATCCGTGAAGGAAATGGTTGCTGATTTTCCTCAGTTTCCCAACGTTTAGCAAATTTTTCTGACAAGTTTGATACCTCCGAGGGCTATGAGGGTAATAAAAGAAGTATTATGCATGTAGAATATGATTGAAATACGTACGTATATATGTGGCGATATAGCACCATTTAGAAAGTGATTTAGGCTTTAAACTCCCTGATGAAAGAGAAACTGGGCGGATTTGTGATTATAGACAAAAATATGTAAGTTAATCTAAAATGGCCTGAGAATAGAATGTTACTGCGAAGGTGAAAAATGATGGAAGACAGATTTAAGATCTTTGGCATGTTCGCGCTCCTAGGCTTCATGGCAGGCATCATCGCAAAAGCCACATACTCAAACGTCATCCCCTGGATAATGCTGCACTTTCCAACGATAGGTCTCGACTGGATATTATCCGGATTCGCTGGAGCAGTTCTCACTGTTGGACTCGTAATGGCGTGGGCATACGTAACTGGCACTGGAAGCACTGAAAAGTAAAAAGACTCATCACCCCCTCCCATTTCTTTCGTTACCTACAATTTTAATACTGGAAGATAGAAGCTTATTTTGGAAGTTACATGTGCGGAATATTCGGCTTCATGCTAACAACACCGCAGCAAATAGCGCCCGCTTTTGAAGTGTTGAAGGCCCTAGAGACGCATCGATATCCCAACGAGGAGAACCCAGTGGGCGGGCATGGCGCAGGAGTTTTCTTTAAAGACGTAAATGGAAAAGAAATCTACATGAAGCTAGGCAAGACAAGTGAATTTCCAGCAAGAACTCTAGCTCAGAAAGTACTGGCGGTTCATTCTCAAGCTTTACTCTTCATTGGACATGTTAGGCGGGCAAGCCCTGAGTTCTTGCATACCATTTCATTCAAAGAGAGCGCGCAACCCTTCGTCGCTTCTTGCGGAGCCAATTTAAGAGTGGTGGCGGTTCATAACGGCTTCGTAAGCAATTACCTAGAAATCCTCAAGAAACTGGGATTGAAGCACTTTTTCGAATCGGAGAAAGAGAAGGAACTCATCGACTCTGAGATTATTCCTCACTTTCTTGAAGAGTTATTGCTCGATGGAGCTGATGCGGACGGAGCACTGAACATGCTTTTAGGACAATTAGATAATCAAAATAACGCCATTTGCGTGTTGGTGCTAGACAGCGGACGAGTCGGCGATCGCATTGTTTTCCTGCATACTGGAAAGACAAGAGGTTTAACAGTGTGGAGTAACAGAAGAGGAGAGGTTATGTTCTCTTCAAGAAGAGAACCGGTAAAATATGCATTTGGAGAGTTTCTAGAGAAGCACGATTTTGATGAAAAAGTATCCATTGGCTGGAATGAGCCAAAGAATATCAATCCATTGATTTTTC
>DATHCB010000063.1:0-3336 GCA_035319765.1 Bathyarchaeia archaeon | reverse complement strand
GTTCTTAACTCTTTTACTAAGTTTATAACCTGTTCGACTACGTATTTGTTAATCATGCTTCCCTTGGCCGGCGAGGCTGATGTTGGGTCGCCGATAACTCCGCTGGGAAAATAACGTTCTGGATGAGCTACAATTTCGAATCTTGGCATTTCCGGAAAGCTAGTCTTGCCCTTAGTTTTGATAAGGTTTGGCTTTATAGTCATAATCCTTGAAGTTTCAATTGTGCCTGCATGTCCGTCTTTTTCGGAGAAGTATTTTCCTTTCAGCTCGTATGCAAAGTCATAGTCTGATAAGACCATTACTCTGGGCTTTTTCTGAAAGCCTTCTTTTTCGTTCCGAAGTATAACGTCTTGAGCTGCGAGTCTGAGAGCAGCCATATGCGATTGCCCCGCGTGACCGCTTAGCACAATTATCCGCATGAAACCATTGCGTATGAGTTCTGCCAGAATGTCTCTGGTGACCCTGTATAGCGAGTCGAACTTCAATGATATAGTGCCTGGAAAATTGCGCGAAGCATTGCATACACCGTACCTTAACGGGGGAGCGACAAGGCATCGGGCGTTCTTGGCGACTTCCACGGCGACGTATTCCGGTTGCAGACTATCAGTACATAGCGGCAGATGGTCGCCATGCTCTTCAACGCTTCCAATTGGAAGTATAACAACTACACCTGCTTTGGCAGCTCTTTCTGCTTCTGTCATGCTCAGCTCGTCAAGCCACACACTCTGCGTTTTTCTGTTGGAATTGTGACCTGGTTTCGAATCCATCTTTTTCACTATTGTTTCCTTTAAATGTCCAAATTTACTACGGGGTTAGTCTATAAAAGCATGCACTGCGAGTATCGAGGGTACCTTACCCCAGCAATGAGCGCCGTGTCGCGCATCGCCGCAAATCGTCCAAAGAGAGATCTACATTATAACTGATTGATCCCTTATTTTTGCTCACTTAATGTAGCACTTTTTTGGACTAGTTAAGCCGAGCAGGAAGGTCTCTTGAATTCAGAGGATTCAGAAAGACTAAAATTCGAATGTACCTTCCCAATAGCTGCTAAGAGGTTGCCCCATGACCGAACATTGCGTATTTTGCAAGATAGCACGCAATGAAGCGCCTGCAAGTCTCGTTTACGATGATAACGAAGTAATCGCTTTCTTAGATGCGAGACCTGTGAATGAAGGTCATACTCTCGTCATAACTAGAGAACACTACGTGGACATTTATGATGCCCCAGAAGAAGAAATCGCGCATCTTTTCAAAATCGTGAAGAAAGTGGCCTACGCTGTCAAGAAGAGCGAAAAGGCAGATGGAATAAGTATATTCCAAAACAATGGACGAGCTGCCAACCAGGTTGTGTTCCATCTTCACGTTCACGTAATCCCGAGATACGAAGGGCAAAGTTCACAGAGAACCCGCGAAGTCGTCGGACAGAGCAGATTAGATGAGGTTGCCGCAAGAATTAAGGAATTCATCTAGAGAAGCAAACGAAAGGCAGCGCCGGTTATTCGATCAGCTTTCAAGAATCCAGCTGACTCCTGCTGAGGCGAAAACCAGAAGCTCGAATGTTTTGTATGCTTCAACCATGCTGTTCGCAGGATACTCGACCTTGAGTCCATCGATTCTCTTTGCTTTCGGAAGCAATTCGGCTGCATCAGCAAAATGAGTCTTCTGAAAAGTTACGTTGACCTTTATCGGTTTTTCGGGTTTGAGCAACTTGGTCTTGGTCTGTTTGAGTTTTGTCGCCGCTTTCTTTACCTCTTCCCTTAATTCCTTCTCGATAGTTTTCATACTGGAGCTTCTCGCAGAGACTCTGCCTAGGGAATGCTTCAAGGCTAGTGTCTGAGCCCAAGGGGCATATTTGGTCACGTCATCTTTTATTAGTTGGGCGTCGCCAGCCACGAGAATTACTGGCACGTTCATTTCGCCTGCAACGTAAGCAGACAATAGGAATTCGCTTACCTCAATGTCATTTACTTCGACCTTGGCGATTATTCCTCCGCTGTACGTGTGGTCAAACGTGGATTTTGGCGTCCCAAACTTGGCGTGATATCCGAGCAGAAGAAGAGCGTCGCAGTTTTCGATACCAGAAATCATAGAGAGAGACCTGGGATAACCCCTGATAATCTCTACATACTCTGGTAAGTCGTCCACTATAATGTTCACCATAGGTCCATGACTGTCAGCGATAATCACTTTTTCGAAGCCATTCTTGTTCAATTCTTCCGCAGCAGTCAAAGTGATTCTTGTCGCAATTCTTCTGCCCTCATCGTACAACCCGCCCTTCAAGCGCAGCTGGCTAGAGTTGACTATATAGGGCATGCCTTCCATGTCCACAGAAATCAAAGCTTTCATAAGGCCAACCGGTCACACGTATATGTGAACGGAATTAAAGCGTTTCCGCTTACAAAAAACTGCCTACTTACGCGAGAACGAAGCTCAACCGTTGATATTTCTTTTCTGAACGCATGCGCCTGGGTCTAAACCCCAAGGTCCCACACCCAAAACCAGACAAATCCGTTAGAATTCGTTAAAGCGCTGGCATGTAGTTACGGGACGATCTGTAGCGCGCTGCAAGAACATAGAGCTAAGACCGCTGGCCCGTTGACACCAGTGGAGGCGGTGATACAGCAGATAGAATCGGTACTAGAGATAAACTCCTACGATGAAATGGCCCCGCAACGTGAGCGCCGAACCTCTCTGGAGACGGCCTAGGGGTAATGCCGAATTCCGCAAGGACTTGATCAGAGCCCAACGAGAAACATTCGACCTCGAAGGAATGCTGAGAAAAAACCTGATGAGCGCAAAAAAAGAAAAAATAGCGCTGGGTCAACTGCCGCGTGCTTCAGTGCCGTTTTCTATGATTTTTTTGTAAGTAACCAATGAGCAACGCACGCACGGGCTAATCAAGTTTGACAGAAGGCTTTATTTGGAGCAGACTTTATCGCTTATCCACGAACGAATAATAAATGCATATGGAAGGGATTTGCGGGCGCAAGTACGGGGGAGCATCATGGCTAGTTCTGTGTGGACCTGTGGGAAAAAGGTTCTTGGTTGGATCTTGACCTTCAATTGCCTATTGAGCATAGTGTTAGCTATTGGGTTCTTGCGCGGCTTTTACGCAGCCCACTGGAAAATCTACCAGCCGTACCTTTTGAATACAAATCTTTTGTGGGCAGCCATTCTGATGCCGATAATGAACCTTTTTCCAGCCGCAAACTTTGGCCATGTGGAAGTCCCTAGGCTGAGGTTTCATCACTTCGTTTATGGACTTGTGATCTTTGTTGCATCGGCTATGTTCATAACGTTCATGTCTTTTTCTCTCTTTAGCCTATTCACCGTAAA
>DATHCB010000062.1:0-25419 GCA_035319765.1 Bathyarchaeia archaeon | reverse complement strand
CAATGCTGTATATCCAGAGAATTCGCAGAGTTCTCGATAGACCTCATAAATATCGCCGGTTACTGCGCTACTTATGTTCGCCTTGTTGAGTAAGTAAACACTCGCTAGAACAATTTTAGAGTGAGGCGTCAGGTTCCTTAGGGCATCTATCGTGCGATCGTGCTCAATTCGTTTTTCGGCGTTCCTTATGTGCTCGTCGGTGACCCTTACAGTCGCTTCGCGTTCGGCCAGCTCTCCCGCAACACGGAGCATGTCAAGCGCACGGCGTGCATCCCCATGCTCCGCGGCCGCCAGAGCTGAACATAAGCTGAGCGCTCCTTCAGAGAGCGTGCCCTCAAGAAATGCTAGATTACAACGCTCGAGAAGGATGTCATGCAACTCGGCGGCGTTATACGGTCGAAAAACAATCTCCTCCTCACTCAATGAGCTCAAGACTCTTGGGTCCAAAAGTTCCTTAAACATAAGGTCGTTAGAAATCCCCACCAAAGACAGCTTACTCCTTACCAACGATCCGTTCATACGAGTTAATTCATATAGCAACATATCTCCTCGCGCCTTCACAAGTTCATCAATTTCATCCAGCACGACGATCAGTAGCGAAGGGGTCAAATCTAGAGCCGCCTTGAACCGATCGAATATCTCGCCAACCGCAAGTCCGGTGAAGGGAACCCTCACGTTCAGCACGTTGCATAGGCTTGCAAACACGCGGTATTCCGTGCCTGTAACTCGGCAATTTACGTAGCACACCCTGAATGGAATGCCCAGACTCGTAGCTTTGTCCAGCAATTTTGACAATACGAATGTTACCACCGCCGTTTTTCCAGTACCGGTCTTTCCGTAAATAAAGACATTTGAACATCGATCGTACTTCAGAATAGGAGCAACGATTTCGCCGAAGCAGTTTATCTGCTCCTCTCTATGAGGCAAAATCTCAGGTATGTAATCGTGTCTGAGCACGTCTTTATTAGTGAACACATGAGCGCTTCTTACTGCACGCTCAAACAACTCATCGAGTGAATCTACGTTTTGCAAATAATTCTCCCTTCAGCAAGCTTCTGAGAAAACTTCGCCTTCTCAAGAAAACATTAAGGCCTCTTATACAAAGAAATCAACTAGCTAGTCAAGAAAAGAAACGTGAAAAGCGCGCGCTAAAGCGAAATTGATTAAAGATCATAGTCGAGACTTTGGTCGCCTTCGTCACCGCCCGACCCCTTCGCTTCCTGTGGAGCTACTCTGAGGTGGTTGAAGGTAGGCTTGAATAGAATGTGTAGCTACTCTGATAGGTCAGTTGTGATGTACGCAGTTAAATGCTTCACTCAAACTTTTTAAATCTTTTAGCGAAAAATGTTTCCACAACACAGTACCTTGGACCGTCATTGAGACCAAACTGTCAGATTGGACATATGTCCTCCAGTGGAAAGCTGGGGGCCGGGTGGGCCTCCAATAACCTGTTCACAGGTTGAGAATAGAGAACGGAATGTTTCTATTTTAGATACTTATGTGAACTACAACGGCAAGAAGAGTCTGTTTTTTGGCTCTTTATTTGCAAAGGCATGACCCCCTGCTTTCCTTTGGAAGGTGCAGCTGACATCGCGTTGATCTGGCTTCTCCACATATAAAGGCTTGTGAGGTTGTAAACGCGGAAGATCCTCGGATCCTGCCCCGATCGAGCAAACAAGACTGAACTAGGCGCTTTCTCTACACAACAGCTACCATAATACCTTTAGCCTGTGAAGCATGAGTGCGAAGGCAATGGGACCCCTGGTGCCTGCAAGAAAATTAAGAGTAGAAATCTTTGATTCGGAAGGAAATCGGTACACAGTGTCCTGCGAAGGCCATGTTTCAAGGCAGAAAATACTGCACGTTCTTGACCTTGCTGAACTTCTTGGTGGCACGAACGTCAATGATGGCGAATGGGAACATACATCATACGACTGTACGAAGTTTGATTTATTTCGCTCGCTCCTAGGACGGATCTTTCCGAACGATTGGTTTTCTTCAAAAGAAGCTCAACTGGCGTGTGAGCGAGAGTTAAACTTGTCTTTTGGATTAAGCACTGTCTCGACTTATCTTGCGAGATTGGTCGACCGGGGCTTCCTTATGCGAAAGGGCTCCTCAAGCGACCGAAAATATAGGAGTCTTTCCACATCTTATAACGATCAAGCACGTGTTCTAAAGGATGATAAGTGACCCACATATAGAAAATGGCGAATGCAGCAATCGCAACTAATTTGGTTCTGACGCGCGCTAAAGATACGTAAAGCCTTATTGATTTCTGAGCGCAAGATACGCTTCGTCTTCCCAGTCAAGGTCGCTGATTACCCAGAATATCTAGACCACTTAATTCCTGTGAACTACAATTTGCCTTCTTCGGTCCCTCTTTCAGATATGGATGAGCATCTTAAACAGCTTCGCAAGGATTCCAGCAGCATTACTATGCATTGGCCTCGGCCCTCTTCAAGATTTTGCGCATCTCCTCCTTAACGCTGTACGCGAAAGGGATTTTCCCTGTCGTCCTCTCTAAGTAGCCCTCCTCGTAAAGCTTCTTCATTAGCCGTGCCGTATGTTCCCTCGTCAGGTTTACCCTTACTTTGATTTCCGGTGCCGTCTTCTGACCCTCACTTGCCAGAATCTCAAGAACTGATAACTCCGTTGGCGTAATTGCCGCCAAGGCTTTTTCTTGCTTTATGGGAATTACTGCCTCGATGCTGGTTTCTGATGCCACTATTTTTTTGGCCCTTTCTTCCAAGTCTGTGATTCTTCCCAAGATATCATCTTGCTTTCTCGTGGCTTCTGTGACTTTTTGGGCTGTCGCCGTAAGTTGCGCTTGGGTCTCCTTTTCCAATTGTGTAAGGGCGTTTACTTCAGTTGCCATCTTGGCTACTTGGGTTTCTTGGTCTTCCAATTTGCCTTCAATCTTGCCGCTTCTTGATGCAGTTGCCATTGTTTTCTGAACAGCCGCTGCGACCTTTTCTTCTTGTTTCCGAACTTGGTTATTGAAACTTATAATGATGTCATCGACCAGAGTTTTTGCATTAGTATACTCCTCCGTCAGTCGACGTAGGCGACGATTGTAAAAGAAAAGGGCGCCAACGGCGATGCACAAAAGTGCGAGAACACTAACCAGGACTATGTCTATCAATTTCAACCCTTCTGTGATGCGTGATTTGCTTGTGATAATTCCAGTTGCGCATTATTCATGTCACAGATCACAATATCTGCCTTATCTACAATTAAGAATTACGGTGGAAGAGCTGACAAACGTGACATCACGAATCACAAAGGTATTTTCAAAGTTCCAAGTGCAGTTTCTTTCGGTTCTTGCCATTGAACAGACTATCGTGAGGGCACTCCGAGCGTGTTTTCAGCGTATATTTTCCATTTTGGCGCATTTTCTTCTTTTCTTGGGCTGTGTTTTGTGATGTGTGATGTCACGAGTCCATAGAAGTCTTAGGTTTTGCCAACTGTTCTAACATTGTGGACAGTTCTTCACGTATCACGTTGATTATGTTTAGCTGAACACCAGCATCTTTTTCTTGGTCTGAGAGTTCTTTGTAAGCGTCTGTGTAGGTCTGCAGTTTATTCGCCGCTTCTAAGTAGGGTGCTAGACTCGTTGACTGAATTATGCCTAGGTAGCTGAGAAGGAGTATCGTGTATATCGATTCTGTTACGTTGGTTTTGGCCTGCTTTAAGGTTCTGTTAAAGGAGCCGCGACTCACCGCGGCCTTGGTTAGGCGTAATCGCCCCTTTTCGTCGTAGTTTAGAGATTTATCTAGATAATTCTCGGCCAAAATGTCTATTAACAATGTTTCTAGTTGTGTTTTTGTTAGATTGCTAGTCTTTAGAAGTATTTTTGTAATTGGGTCTTCCAATGCTCTCTGAAGCCATTTTTGTGACATTTCGTTAAATTTCAATCTCCTCGCCTCAGGCCTGTCATTAAGGGATACAGTTTCGTATACTAGCTCACGATAAAAACTTTTCAGGTGGCAGTGAGTTTTGCGCATTTTGGCGATGGGCTGGGCTTTCCTGATATTGAAGAACGTAAGTGTTTTATGCAAAGATGGGCATTATCTGATGAGGTCTATTTTTGGCAAAGCGCTCTCTGATTGCGAAAAGGTTGGGAAAAATAGAATCGTCCAGTGCCGGGGAGGTTTTTTCGGCCCCACGACGCGTTTCGAGCTATATAAGCCTGGGAATTGGCGAACCTGACTTTGTGCCGCCCGCACATATTATCAGGGCCGCAAAACAAGCTCTGGACGAGGGAAGGACCCATTATTCTCCCTCTGCAGGCATTCCTGAACTATCTGAGGCACTCGTAAAGAAAGCGCAGCGGGATTATCACTTGGAATATGACCCTAATGGCGAGGTGCTAGTAACAGTCGGTGCTACTGAAGCGATTTTTTTGGCGTTGATGGCTTTGATCAATGAGGGAGATGAGGTTCTGCTATTTGATCCAGGTTTTGTTTGTTATGAACCTGATATCTTGCTTGCTGGTGGCGTTCCAGTTCATGTTCCTCTGCTTGAAGAGGATGGGTTTAGACTGGATGCGGATGCTGTGATGTCACGGATCACAGATAAGTCGCGTGTGATAATCATAAACTCACCTAATAACCCGACTGGAGCAGTGTTTTCGTATGATGATTTGCTAGAATTGTCAAAGCTTGTGATCGAGCGTGATTTAATCGTGATCTCTGATGAAGTGTATGAGAAAATCACCTACGATGGCGCCAAGCACTTCAGCATGGCAACGTTCCCTGGTATGCGTGAAAGAACTGTGTCCGTCAACTCTTTTTCGAAAACGTACGCTATGACCGGTTTTCGGGTTGGCTACGCGTTGGGACCAGCGGATCTGATCGACCCCATGGGTAGGATTCATCAGTATTCAGTGGCCTGTGTTGACGGCCCGTCGCAGTGTGCCGCTGTTGCCGCCCTGTAAGGGTCACAAGATTGCGTGGAAGAAATGGTCGCAGAATTTGATAGACGCCGAAGGTTTATGTATAAACGGATAAGCGAAATCGAAGGTTTTACCTGTACATTGCCAAGGGGAGCCTTTTATGTTTTCGTGAACATACGAAAGTTTAAGGCATCGTCTGCGAGTTTTGCCGATTATCTTATTAGGCAAGTAAAAGTTGCTGCGGTTTCTGGATCCGCTTTTGGAGAGCGTGGTGAGGGTTATTTGCGTCTGTCTTATGCAACGGCTTACGAGAAAATTGAGGAAGCTATGAATCGCATTGAAAAGGCGACAGGCGACTTTCTCAGTCCGGCTAAGCAATCCTTTGAAGCTTGACGTGATATCACAATTCTTTCGCTAGCTCTCTTAATTCTGTAAACAATTCTGGACGAAGGTCTCGCATTGTTGGGATGAATGTTTCTGTTCGGCCAAGATCTGTATAATCCACAACGCCATACGCCATGTCATCGTCGTCGTATTTTGCTTGAACCGCAATTTTTCCGTTGGGCGTTATGAGCCGGCTTCCTCCCCAGAACTGAAGTCCGTCTTCTATGCCTGCTAAGTTCACGTATGCTAGATAAACTGTGTTTTCCAATGCGCGTGCGACTGTTAGGGTTTCGAAGTAGTTTCGGCGTACAGCTGGGGATGCTGATATGCAGACTATAAGTTCAGCTCCCTTGAGCCTCAGCAGACGCGTCGTTTCTGGGAAGAAGATGTCGTAGCAGATTACCATGCCTATTTTACCGATATCGGTAGAGTATACTTGAATGTCGTGTCCTTGCCTGAAATAACGCTTTTCCTCAAAGATGCTGTGAGTTGGCAAATACATTTTTCTGTAGTGTCCTATTGTGCCCATCGGGGAAGTAAATACGGCCGTATTGTGTAACACTGCTCCTGACCCCATCGCCTTCTCTACCATGCCGTACATGATGTACACGTTATTTTGTTTAGCAAGCTGATCCATCTTTTCTGTTGATGGGCCAGGGATCGGTTCAGCGAGCTCGTATGCCATGTCCCTTATCGTGTAGCCGACCAGCGAAAGCTCGGGGAAGATCACGAGTTCAACCTTTTCTTTTCTCGCTTTGGCAATGTACGTAGCCATTTTGTGGATGTTGTGCGCTTTGTCTCCAACTTTGCAGCTTATTTGAGCGAGAGCTACTTTTGTTTGATCTGTCATTCCTATTCCTACATGTTATCGTATGGGAGACGAAAGTCCTTTCCGACTGTTCTGAAGGCGAGTTTTGGTGTGAGGGGCATTCGTCTCTTGTGTTCGGCGTTTAGCCATCGCTTTTTTATTGACTCTACTGTTTTTGTGGGCAGTAATAGCTGTTCTGCTATTCTCGAAGTTTGCATAAAGTGTTCAAGTCCGTAGAGAACTAGGTCAAGCTTTTCGTACGTAATGCCAATTTCTTTTTCTGCCGTTTGGTTGGGCCAGAGTGATGGCGTTGATGGTTTGGTTATGATTGCTTCAGCTATGCCCATGTATGTGGCGAGCTGGCGAACCTGAGTCTTGTAAAGATCTTGTTGTGGGGTGATATCAGCGGCGATGTCTCCGAATTTTGTGTAATAACCTATCATCGTTTCGCTCTTGTCCGAGCTTCCTGCTACGATGAGTTTTCTTTCGTTTGCATAATAGTAAAGCAGTATCATCCGCGTTCTGGCCTTTAGGTTGCCTTTGGCTTTCAAATTCGATGGCTTAAAATCGGGTATGGCTTCATAGAGGCTGTCCAGTATTTTGGTTATGTCTATTAACGTCGTTCTTATTTTGAACTGCCTGGCAACTTGTCGTGCGTGATTTATATCGATGTTGCTTTCGGTCTCTTTCTCTGGCATCAGTAGCCCGTAAGTCCTGTTCCCGCCTATTGCAAGTGCCGCCAATGCAGCATTCATACTGCTATCAATTCCGCCGCTCATGCCCAGGACCACGCCGTTTGATTTGGTCTTAACTACGTAGTCTTTGATGAATCTCGCTATTTTCTGCTTCGTTTCTTCTGGGTTTATTTCGAGAATGTCAGGGTTCAGTTGCATCTGATGCGCCTAGTTCATTTGTTAATGCAGGTTCTTTATGAATGTTGATAGTGTCTATGGACAGACTTTTAAGGGATAATTGTATAGGTTTGATATTGATTCGAGGCCTTGGCATGGGTAGAAGAAGGCGCAAAGTAGTTCGTATCCCTAAGAAGCAGCTGCCTAAAATATTCCTCTGTCCAAAGTGCGGCAAGGAGGCGATTCGTGTCACAATATTCACTGAAGAACGAAAAGGCACTATTAAATGTGGAAGCTGTGGGTTGGCAAATGAGGTTACCATTAACCCTGCCTACAAAGACATTGACGTTTACTGCACGTTTATAGACAAGTATTATGGTGCTCGAGGATCTGCAAAACCCTCCACACAAGCTCCGACGCAGCGATAGAAGGAAGATCAATGGCCGGAAGAGTGGAGAAGTACCTGTTAAACTACATTTGCGAGAATGGCGCGGCACATCTGACTCTCATTGATCCCGAAAAGGTAACGACTGCTTCCGCCGCAGGCACGGCTGCTATGGCAGAAAAATGCAACACTGCCGCAATAATGGTTGGGGGTTCCACTTCTATATCAACGACGCACTTGGACAATGTCCTGAAGGCTATCAAAAAGGTCGTAAGGATTCCTGTAGTATTGTTTCCCAATAACGTTACAGGGATTAGCAGATATGCTGACGCAATCTGGTTTATGAGCCTTATCAACAGCTTGGATCCCTACTTTTTGGTTGGTGTCCAAATTCTAGGTGCGCCGATCGTGAAAAAATATAGGCTTGAAGCGATTCCGCTTGGGTACATCATCGTAGGTGAAGGGGGGACTGCGAGTATTATCGGGAGAGCGGCGCCGATCCCATTCGAAAAGCCTGAATTGGCCGTGGCGCACGCTCTTGCGGCCCAATACTTAGGAATGCGATTCGTCTATCTGGAGGGGGGATCGGGTGTGAGCAAGCCTGTTCCTCTTGGGATGATTCGCATGGTAAAGAGCCAATTGAGCGTTCCCCTCATCGTTGGTGGCGGTATAAAAACAGGTGAGCAAGCAAGAAAAGCTGTCACTTCAGGGGCGGACTTGGTTGTTACTGGCACAATAATTGAACACGACAATAGGCAGAGTGTAATTCAGGAGTTAATCGGAAACGTAAACAAAGCGAAGCCTAATGGTGGTTGAATGACTAGTTTCGAGCATCACTTTTCAGCGCTTAGAAGAGTCCTTGGTGAAAATGCCCTTTATGACATCTGGCCAGATTTCAGTCCTCAATACGACGAGTACGAGTACACCTGGACAACGATTCGTGGTCTTGGTGAGGCGTTACTTCTGAACTGTGGGCAATGCGACGGTCCTTCTGACATGAGGCATGTGCGGTGCAAAAGCTGTGTAGATAAGCGTAGCTGCCTTGCTCAAGACGCGTTTCAAAAAGCCACTGGGCAGCAAAAAGGTAATTGGTCAAAGATCATTTTGTGCAGAATTCATCAAGGTTAAAAGCGTTGGCTTTTAATTCTTCGTGTTAGCAAAACCAAAATACTAATAGATTGACATCCTTTTGTCGCGTTCTCTCTTGGCAACAACTCCGATGTCCGAAGAGTACAAAGGTTACATTCTCATGCTTGAAACCCAGCTTGAGGGTCTATATCGAATCGCTGGTCAAGCTAGAGAAAAGGGCTTCGACCCAGCCCTAAAGCCAGAAACTGAGCTCGCCAAGGACTTGGCAGAACTCGTTGAGGGCCTGGTCGGTCCGCGCGGTGTCGCATGCGGCATACGCGAATTGAGCGAAAAATTGCCTAGGGAAGAACTCGCTTTCAAAATCTCTGAGGAGATCGTCTACGGTAAGTATGGGCATATGATCCCACAGCAGGCGGCGGAGCAGGCGGTCCGAACAGCTTTAGCAATTCTTACAGAGGGCATCACTGCTGCCCCTTTGCAAGGTGTTGCAAAGGTTGTTATCAAACAGAATTTTGATCACACGAGCTATCTTGCAATCTACTTTGCTGGTCCTATTCGTTCTGCTGGTGGAACAGACCAAGCCTTATCGCTTGTAGTCTGTGATTTCGTACGTCGCCTTTTGGGTCTGGATCGGTATAAGCCGACTGAAGAAGAGATGAGTCGTTTCTTAGAGGAATTGCGCCTCTATGAACGTTCTGTCCTGCGTTTTCAGTATCATATCTCTGACAAGCAGCTGCGCTTGGCGCTTGAATCACTTCCCATCGAGGTAACTGGAACTGAAACTGACCATGTCGAGGTCTCTTCTTTTCGAAACCTTCCCCGCGTGGAGACTAATCGTGTGAGAGGCGGCGCCTTGAGAGTTCTGAATGATGGAGTGGTTGGGCGGTCTGCGAAAGTCTTCACTATTGTTGACAATTTAGGGATAGAAGGCTGGGACTGGCTAAGAAATATCGGTGTACCTCAGGCAGACAAGGAAGAGAAGAGAACTAGTGGATTTATGGATGACGTGATCGCGGGTCGCCCTATCTTCTCATTCCCATCGAGAAAAGGTGGCTTTCGGCTACGCTATGGGCGGGCTAGGAACACTGGCCTTGCAGCTGTCGGTGTGCATCCTGCCACTATGCTTATGCTGAACCAGTTTATAGCGGCAGGAACGCAATTGCGTATTGAATTGCCGGGTAAGGGAGGGGTCGTTCTTCCGACCGACACTATTGAGCCTCCGATCGTTCGTCTTAAAGATAAATCTGTGCTTCGGGTAACACTCGAGAACTTTGAAAGAGTGAAAAATAATGTTGAGAGAATTCTGTTTGTCGGTGACATTCTAGTCTGCTTTGGTGATTTTCTTTACAATAACAAGTCTCTTGTGCCCTCTGGATACACCGAAGAATGGTGGAGCGAGGAACTTCGTCGCAGTATCCATGAGAAATTCAATGGACGAATTGGAGATGCGGCGACTGCTGTTGGGCTTTCTTCATCAGTGCTAAGCAGTTTTGTCGAGAATCCTCTAGGAAACAGACCTCCAGCAGAAGAAGCTGTGCGGTTGTCAAGCGTCTTAACTATTCCTTTGCATCCTTTTTTCACGTATTTTTGGTCCAACATCTCCGTTGAAGAGCTCCTGAGCTTGCGGCATTGGCTCCTAGAGGCGCAATGTTTGGAAAAGGACGGTATCGTTTTCGCAGTGATTGGAAAAAGTGACCATTTGACAAAAGAATTACTTGAAAATATTTGTATTCCTCACAAAACCGCTGAGGACAGCATTGTGATAGAAGGTGAAGACTCCCGTATCTTCGCTTATTGCCTAGGATTTCGGAAACCTAAGATTAGGCTATCGCACGAGCGGACGGTACTTCAGAATCTTGAAGAGCTCGCCGGGTTTCCATTGCGTGAAAAGGCGCCGACTTTTGTTGGGGCGCGCATGGGCCGACCGGAGAAAGCAAAAAGACGTGAAATGAAGCCCATGGTACATGCACTATTCCCCGTTGGTCTAGCTGGTGGAACTCAACGGGACCTCACCGAAGCCATCAGGAAGGGGGTTGTGAAAGTTGAAATCGTGAAAAGGGAGTGTCCTGTTTGTCGAAGCTGGACTTCCGGATTGAAGTGTCCCGTTTGTGAAGCGGAAACTGTGGTCGAGCAAGTTTGTCCATTATGTGGGCGCTCTTTTTCGAAAGAGACAATGTGTCCTACCTGTAGGGTGCAGACTAGGAGCTTTGGGTTGCAGGCTTTGAATTTAAGGGAGATTTTCGAATCTGCCCGCAAGCGATTAGGTGCTTCACCTCCAGAAAAAGTGAAGGCTGTGAAGGGGTTAACTAACGAGACCAAGACCCCGGAGATTCTGGAAAAGGGCATATTACGGGCAAAGTACGACCTCTCTGTCTTTAAGGACGGCACGATTCGTTTCGATTCGACGAATGCTCCGCTGACGCATTTCAAACCAAGCGAGATCGGGGTTTCGATCGAAAAGTTAAAGCAAATAGGCTACGCGATCGACTGTGACGGTAGACCGTTAACTGATCCTGAACAATTGTGTGAACTGAGAACACAGGATGTCGTTATCCCCTACAAGTGCGGAGAATATTTCATAAGAGAGGCTCACTTCCTGGATGAGCTCTTGGAGAAGATTTACGGGTTTTCGTCATACTATAATGCGGACGTGTTGGAGGATCTAGTGGGTCACATTGTCATTGGTCTGGCTCCACACACGTCTGTTGGAATTCTTGGTAGGATCGTGGGCTTCACGCGATTAAGTGTGTGTTACGCGCACCCTGTTTGGCATTCAGCCAAACGTCGCGACTGTGATGGCGATGAGGATGCGTTAATGCTAGGATTGGATACTTTGCTGAATTTTTCTCGGGCCTATCTGCCTGCACAAATTGGGGGCATCATGGATGCGCCGCTGTTTGTTATTCCTGTGGTGATTCCGGGAGATGTTCAGCGTCAAGCCCACGATGTGGATGTGGCTGCTTCGTATCCGCTGGAGTTTTATGAGAAAACTTGGGAGCGAGTCAGTGCCCGTTCTGTTAGTAATCTGATTGATCTTGTCGGTAGCCGATTGAATACGAAAGAACAGTTTCAGGGATTTCGGTTCACCACGCCGGTTTCCAATGTGAATTTGGGTAATCCTGAGAGTATGTACAAGCGACTGGATAAGATGTTGGAGAAATTGGACAGTCAGTTGGCGTTGGCTGAGAAGATTCAGGCTGTGGATGCGAAGATCGTAGCCCGTAAGGTGCTTTCGACGCATTTTATGCGTGATATTTCGGGCAATCTTCGTGCGTTCTCTACTCAAGGGGTTAGGTGCAAGTCTTGCGGTAGACGATTCAGGCGATTGCCGTTAAAGGGCAAATGTGCCGAGTGTCGTGGTGAGCTTTCACTGACTGTTTATCGTGGGGGAATCGAAAAGTATCTTGAGGCCGCGCAGCACCTTATCGATAAGTATGGGTTGCCGTTGTACTATTCGCAGAGGCTTGACATGGTCAGAGACGAGATCGATAGTTTATTTGAGGGGAAGAAACCGCGGCAAGTGAGTATCGCAGATTTTGTGCAGTGAAAACTTTTCTACGACCTCCTACAGAATTATGCTGTGATTATGTGTGTTTAAGATTTCATTTGATCCTAACGCGTACTTGGTCCGAAAGAGAAACGTGCGGCTAGGGTTGATTGCGCGGACCAGGATTCTTGAGTCGGTTAGAGAGCAAGCGTCTAGCATTAAGGACATAGGACGGCGAAGCGGGCTCAAATATGCCGTGGTCTTATATCACTTGAGGCTCTTGGAAGAGGAGAAAGTGATTCAACGGGGAGGCGAGAAAAGGCCCTATACTTGGAGTTTGACTGGCGTTGGACAGAAGAGGCTCACTGAGCGTTAGGGGCTTCTTGTCAATTTGTCTCTTCCTCTTCAGTTTTTTCTTCTTTTTCTGGCATTCAACCTCGTTTGGGGCGTCGTATTACTGCGTCAAGAATATTGAGTATGCCAATGAGAATGAGGAGTCCGGATAAGAGGATACCTTTGGATTTGGGTAAACTGTCAAGTCAGAACAGTGTACCCAAGCCTATCAGGAAGAAGCCGCCCCCGATAGTAAGCCATGGTTGCCTAGCCTTTGACATTTTCCATTTTAGCTTTTGCCAAAAATTGTTGGACAACGTTCAAAAGGTTTTCTGCTTTTGCATGCTACGTATTGTGGCTACGCTTTTGAGTAAACGTCTGCTTTTCGTCTGCTTGTTCCGATCTGAGGATGAAAGCTTTTCTAGCTTAGCTGAAAAATGGATCCGAAGTGGGATTTATGCGGCCGCCTTGAGGTTCTTTGATGGAATTCGCTTTGGTCCTTTGTGAGTTACCCACTAAGACTATTCATGGCGATGTCTCCCACGCTCCCCTTTTTTCGTATCTTCTGACTAGATGAGGAGCTCGAGACCACGTCAACTTACGACGTACATACATAGAATTCTTTGGGCATCTCGCGGGGCAACCTAGTCCAGGCAACTCGGACAGAAAGATAATAATTCTTTTTTTTGATCCCGATCTGGGCTTGTCCCAGGCTTCTATAGCAAAATAGGGCTCGCTCTAAGCCTGTTCAAAGTGCCACACATGATGTTAAGAACTCGCCACTGATTATGTTGCCCAAGTCGCCTGGGGCGTACGTCGTCGATTTAGAGTAGCTACTCATGTGCGCGCCATAAATGGTTTATGATGATATTCAGCGTGGTTTTGAATTCCGATCAGGAAACACGGGTGGCGGCTTTCCCGAACACGGTATTCTCTTAGCCTTGTTCCGGAAAAATCTTCGCAGGCTAGCAACTTTTGATCGTCGTGATAATCAATCGTGATCTTGCTCCTGATCGTTTCTTTCCATTTTGGATTGTATCGTGCGATTGATTTGTAAATTCCCCGCTTTTCAGTCATGGCGTTCATGTAGGACGTGCGTCCATGAGCGTAATCTGTGCTACTTCCTTGATCCAAAAACCAGTTAGAGGTTTTTTTATTATTTCGTTCAGATAGTTTTTCCAGGAAATGCCCAGAGCTCTCTTCCACTTGCCATAATTCAGTACCAAGCTCTCGTAAGCCTTCGCGTGTAACTCGCAGCAATTGCCATCTTTCGCTTCCCTATTGCATGCTTTGCATTACGACAAATATTTGGTTCCCCTTTTTAGAGCAAGTTGGGTTCACGCAGAGTTCCCACGGCCTGCCTTTCTGGGACGTCACTATAACTGTCGGCCAACTGCATATTTTGCATTTTCTTCCAGTTGGCTTAACCTTACCACGCTGCGGTATAGGTACGCTAGTTTTGCATTGGTTCTTGAAGTAGTTGGTGCAGCCGATGAATCGTTTTCCTGTTTTACGCGAACGTAGCACGATAAGTTTGCCAGTTTTGCATGTTGGGCAATCGCTGATTATTCTCTCTTGCAGTCCAGCGTCTTCAACAGCCCTGCCCAGCGCTTTTCCTATTGCTTCTTCTTTCTCTTTGAATTCTTCAAGGAGCGGTTTCAGGTAAGCAATCGCGTCGGCCAGAACGTTTTCTCGTTTTTCTCCACTCTTAACCCGCTCCATTTTCGCTTCCAGATCCTTTGTTAGCAGGACCGAAACCACTCCGGGACAGTATTTGTGAAGTGTGGTGGCCACACTAAAGCCTAGATCGGTGACCTTTATTCTTTCATCCGTAATGTACTTGCGTCGGTGCAATGTTTCAATAATGTCTGCGCGTGTAGCCTTCGTGCCAATTCCTTCGGTTTCCATTTTTTTCAATAAACTGCTCGGATTGTACCTTGGCGGGGGAGCGGTGAATTTGTTTTCGCAGACAGCCTCAACGATGTCGACTCTTTCGCCTTTCTCAACCAGCGGTAAGGAGGTCTCTCTTAAAGTAACGTATGGGTCGTAAAACTGCATCCAGCCTTCGGACAGAATCTGTACACCTTGTGTGAAGAACCGATGTCCATTAACTTTGATAGAAATTTTAATGGTCTGCCTGAGTGCTGGCTCACCGAAGGCAGCCATAAACCGGCGAACAATCAGATCCCATATTTTACTCGCAGACGAGTCTAGGTTTTTCGGACGCTTGTTTCCTGTCGGATAAATTGCAGGATGGGCTGGGTCTTCGCTCTTCCCTTCTCTCGGCTTTAGCGCCTTCATGGCGAGCAGGCGCGGAACAAGTTTCTGATAATTTGGCTCGTCCTTTAGGCCATTAAGGATTCGCCTGTAGCCTATACTCTGTGGCAGTTTTTGGCTGCTGGTTCTCGGGTATGAAATCATTGCGTCCAGGTAAAGTCTTTGGGCAACATCGCTTGTGCGTCGCGGAGTATAGCTGAAGATTCTGTAAGCTTCGGCCTGCAGTGTGCCTAGATCGAATGGAATAGGAGGCGAAATCTGGTTCTTCTGCATGTTGATCTCGTCTATTGCGCCGCGTTTTCCGTTGCATTCCCGCTGAATTGCGTAGGCTTCTGCTTTCCTGTCGATAACCTTCTTTTCGTATTCAGCTACGAAGATCTGATTGTCAACCTTCAATTTTGCATGAATGCTCCAGTAGGGCGTTGGCACGTGGCACCCTATCTCTCGCTCTCGAGTGACTAGAAATTCTAGAGTTGGTCCTTGCACTCTGCCGGTGCTCAGATTGGCGTATCCTCGGTTCCAGCGTTTGGCGGCATTAGTCAAGGCTCTAGAAAGGTTAATGCCGTAAAGCCAGTCCACTTCGTGTCTTGTAAGACCTGCTTCGATGAGGGCAAAGTCTAGATTGGCTAACGGTTTCTCGTACGCTTTCTTCAGTTCTGCTTCCGTTAGCGTTGAGTATTTCATTCTTTTGGCGGCCTTCTCTTTGCCGGCGCAGGCGTACTTCAGTATGGAATAGCCGATTAGGCTTCCTTCTATGTCGTAGTCACAGGCGTCTATGAACTCTGAAGCGTTTCTTGCTAGGTGCGAAATCGCGTCTATCCAGCCGCGGGTGAAATTCGCCTTTTTTTCAGCAACGTAACGTGGGACCCATTTATAATCAAATACGGGATAGCTGCTTCCCCGCGTCGTCTGAGCGACTGTATACAGATGCCCGATTGCGGGTGCGATGATAATCTTCTTATCCGTCTGTACGACGAAATATGGAACACATCCTTCCTGAACCTTCTTAGGCTTCCGCCCGTCGTTAAGTGCCTGTGCGATGTGTAGAGCAGCGTCGGGTTTTTCCGTAATTATCAGTACGCACTTTTCCATGGAAGCCCCTTTTATGTGAAACTTTTTCGATAGTTATAAATAGGTTGCGGTGATTGAAATCTGGTGCCGCATGGGGGTTGGAGCATGCCTCAAAAAGTTGTTTGTCAAGAATGCAATTGCGTGTTATATGAGGGCGATGAACTAAAACCGCCAGATGAGATAATTCAAAAGCACGATGGCAGGTGCCCTAAGTGTGGCAGAAAATTGTCTCCCATTCCCCAGAATGTTGAAGTCAGATCTGTGAAACGAGTATAAGCTATTTTAGTCTCACGCTCACTGCTAAGACTAACAGCGTAGAAGGGATGGGCAGCTTGCTAAAAAGAACGCATTTGTATGATTTTCACCGTCAAAACGCCAAGATGGTGTCCTTCGCGGATTTCGACATGCCGCTGTGGTACAAGGGTATAATACCAGAACACTTGGCTGTCCGCAACAATGTCGGCATCTTCGATGTAACTCACATGGGAAGATCTCTCATCTCAGGGCCGAATGCAGAAAAATTCCTGAATTACATGACGAGCAACAATGTGGCTAGCCTCATTCCATTAAGCGCACAGTATTCTACCATGTGCAACGAACGAGGCGGAATAAAGGATGACTTTGTCATCTCAAAGCTTGAACAAGAAAAATTCCTGATGGTCTACAACGCGGCAAACCGCGAAAATGACTACCTATGGCTGATAAACAACGCGAAAGAATTTGATGTGGAGATCCAGGATATATCTGACAGCGTAGCTCTTTTTGCAGTTCAGGGACCGAGAACAGAAGGTACGTTGCAGAAAATCTCAAATGAAAACTTAGCCCTGATCGGGCGGTTTAAGTGCAGCTGGACAAGACTTGCTGACGTGAGGGCATTCGTGTCGAGGACCGGTTACACTGGAGAGGATGGTTTCGAGGTTTTTGTTTGGAACTCGCCATTAGAAAAGCCGGACAACGCGGTGAAAGTGTGGAATGCCATTCTGGACGCGGGCCGTGAGTTTGACATAGAACCTTGCGGCTTAGGCGCCAGGGACACGCTGCGACTAGAGGCGGGCATGTGCCTCTACGGGAATGACATTGACGAGAGCACAACGCCGTTCGAAGCAGCGATAGGCTTCGTCGTCAAAGTCGAGAAGGGGGATTTCATCGGGAAAGACGCGTTGATGAACCAAAAGGCTGAAGGAATAAAAAGGAAGCGCGTTGGCATCAGCATGCTGGATCCAGGAATTCCACGGCAGAATTTCGAAGTGTTCAAGGATCAGTTGGAGGTAGGTTCTATCACGAGTGGCACATTCTCTCCCCTGTTGACTCGTGGAATAGCCATCGCATATGTAACAAGTGAAAGCGCGAATACTGGTCAACATGTAAAGGTTAAGATTCGCGGAAGGCTTGCCGAGGGAGAAATAGTTAAATTCCCCTTTTATGATTCAACGAGGTATGGTTATGGAAGGAAAACCTGAGAAAATCGTTACAGATTCAGCTTAGGAAAACCATAAGCGAAATAAAAGAGTCTTGCCAATTAATTTGGAAAGAAGGTCTGAGCGTTGGGAGCCACAGAAGGACGCGGCAAGGTTGCTAGTGCCTTGAGGAAGATTGGAAATCTTCGTCCTAGAATTTCTCATTCGACCCTCTTGACTGGTGTTGTCGTGTCGCTAATCCTTGCGATTGCTTACATTGTAAGAATGCTCCCAATCCGCTGGGGCATGGACCTATCCGAGTTTGATCCCTTCGCCTTCTATCGCTACGCGAACCATCTGGTCCAACTGGGTTTTGTGTCATGGTTCACAAATCCGAACGCATGGGTCAATTGGACCGTCATATCAAGCTGGTACCCCTACGGCATTGACGTAGGCCGCACATACTTCCCGATGCTAGCTATGGCGGGCGCTTTCTTCTACGAAATAGCAAGTCTGCTGGGAATAGGCATCTCCCTCAAGAACCTCCTAATACTCCTGCCACCGATATTCGGAGCCATAACATGCCTAGTCGCATATTTCCTGGGCAAAGACATTGCAGGAAGACCCGTGGGAATCCTCTCAGCACTCTTCCTTGCGTTAAACCCTTCTTACATTGGACGAACAACACTTGGGTTCTTTGACAACGAAAGCATCGGAGTAACAGCTATTCTCTTGATCATTCTCTTTTTCTTAAGAAGCATGGACATGGAACGCCCAAGAAAGTATGCACTTTTCTATATGATAGCGGCCGGGCTCACGGTAGGCTACCTCTGCGCCCAGTGGGGAGGCGGGCTTTATCCAGTCGATATGATAGCGCTTTTCGCACTTATTGCCTTATTTATGAAGCGATACAGTAGGCGTCTCCTCCTATCCTATAGCGTCACTTTTGGCTTAGGACTTTTTATAGCAGTAACCGCGCCTAAGCCTGGACTAAACTTCCTCACAACCTCGACGGTGTTGCCTATCGCCGGCGTATTTATACTACTGCTTCTAAGCGAAGTCCTGCGCGACGTGAAGAAGCTTAGCATGAAAGCCACGTACACTGCTATTTTCTTTGCCCTTTTAATAGGAGGCTTCGTTGCAATTTCTGCACTCGGCCTCCTTCACAGCCCCGCAGGGAAGATCCCCTCGCTGCTACAGCCGTTTTTGCGTATTACATCTCCAATTATTGAATCCGTTCAAGAGAACCACGTCACGGCCTGGGGCAGCATTTATTACGACTATGGAGTTGGCATACTCTTCATTTTGTTTGGGTTCTTCCTTGCGGTGAGGAACCTCACGAATCGAAACTTGTTCTTAATGATTTATGCCCTGACTGGGCTCTATTTTGCCATGTCTATGGTGCGCTTGACGGTGGTCCTTGCGCCTGCTTTCTGTATTCTCTGGGCCATCGGTGTGATGGGAATAATCAACCCCTTCCTGAACGTCTTGAAACAGGCTCCACGCGCGATTTCTTCTGCGAAAAAACAGTTGAGCCGTGTCGGAAGAGAGTTCAGCGCCGTCGTCGTACTGATGATCTTTGTGCTCCTAACACTGACGCTTGCCTTCCCATCTCCGAGAGCATTCACTTCAGCTTACACGCCCGTTACCATACTTTCTGACACGACGGGCATTGGGCCGTCAACCGGCGCGTTGACAGAGTGGGTCGATGCCTGCACGTGGATGAATCCTGCGTCGCATAACATTCCTCCAAATCAGGTCTTCGTCTGTTGGTGGGACTATGGATACTATATCACCATTGAAGGAAACCAAACGACTGTCATAGACAACGCCACCGAGAACACCACGCAGATAGCACTAGTCGGAGCTATCTACATGTCTAACCTGACACAATCTATAAAAATGCTTAAAGACGATTTCAACGGTCCGTATGGACCACCACGCTACATAGTCGTCTTCAGTACTTGGGAATACTCTAGCAGCAGCTCTTCATACCAGCAGGCAGGCTATGGAGACGAAGGGAAGTGGCGATGGTTTGCGGAGATCTCCGGCAACGACACATTACTTTCCAACGGCACACCAGCCAACGGCAATAGTAACCTATTCGGAAACTATAGCATAGGAGAAGATGCAACCTCAACCGGAGCTGCTGTAACGAATAGCAGCGCGGCGCTCGCAGGACAAAGCACCACCTTCTATAAACTGCTCTACTACTCGGAGAACTACCTTCTGGTAGACAGCGGTTCTGCATCGGAAGCGGCAGCGGCTATTAATTTAGAAGGGTACTTTACGTTAGCCAGCATCTTCCCGTTCACAGCGACATCTTACGACGGTCTTTATCCCATAGTGGCTGTTTTCAACATAAACTATGGGGCCTAGAAAGCTTTTGTTCCCGAGGGCAGTAGATCAGCATAAGCAAGACAAACCATTGATCCCGAATGGCTTAGGCGTAATATACGTCATTGTAAGCGCTGTCTATCTTTTTCTGCTCTATGCGTACTACGGCGTTCATGGTAGTCCTTCGAATACTGCTGCAGCTCCGCTCGTGCTTGCTGTTTGTATATTATTCGGCGGTTTTCTCGGGTTGCTAGATGATTGGATGAGTTTGAAATGGCGATACAAAGCATTTCTCCCAATCTTTGTAGCGTTACCTCTTGCAGTGATGGTCTCGCTTCTTCCAGCGCACGCGCATGCCACATCTCTTCACACCTATATTTTTGGTACGATCAACTTCGGCCCTTGGTTCTTCATTATCATCATCCCCATCATAGTTACCGTAACTACGAATGTAATCAACCAGCTCGGCGGGTTGAATGGGTTGGAAACTATCGGCCCATCGATCCTTATGATCGGACTAATGGTATCGTCTGATCAAGCCATCTTGCTTTATGTACCCTTGGCTGTATATCTGGTGCTAGCTCTTTTCAATTTCACTGGGAAAATCTTTGTCGGAAACACGGGTTCCTTTGCGATCGGGATAACGCTGGCTTCTTTTGCGCTAATCTCTAACGCGAAGGAGACCCTTCTTGTATCAATCTTACCGTACGTTTTCAATGCTGCCTTAATCCTGCTCACTTTCTTCACCTTCAGGACCAGAGCCAAACTGATCTTAGACGGAAACAAACTGCACTCAGAGCATAGACGCAGCCTGTTAACGCTGATTGCTTACAAGCGCCCATTAACCGAACGACAGCTCGTTGCCATTGTGGCGGTTATAATCGCAGTTTTTACGATAATCGGTGTCATCGTGTGATCAAGATGATCGCAAAGCGAATACTAACAACTGGAGCGGGAGGGCCTGCTGGAATAAATTTTATCATGTCCTTAAAACTTGCACCAGAAAAACTCTGCCTAGTCAGTACGGAGTCCAATAAGTATCGCATTCATCTGGCCCCTACAGGAAAAAAATACTTGGTTCCACCTGCAACAAGCGCAGATTATATTGAAAAACTGAACGAAATCATTGAAAAAGAGAAAATCGAGTTCTTGCATCCTCAACCCGACATCGAAGTTGCGGTGATATCTGCGAACCGAGAAAAAATCCTGGCGAATACCTTTCTGCCATCAAAAAAAGCTGTGCTAACGTGTCAGAACAAATACAAATCGGCCAACCGCTGGAAACAGAAAGGCATTCCAGTAGCAGAAGCCATGTCCATAAAGGACGCAGAGGACGTAGAGGAGGCTCTAGAACGACTCGGAAAACCACTGTGGATTCGAGCCACTCGGGGTGCCGGAGGAGTCGGGAGTACGCCAGCTTCGAATAAAGATACAGCGCTAGCATGGATACACTACTGGCGTGGACGCAACAGGAACTGGGCGTTCATGGCGCAAGAGTATCTCAGCGGTAGGAACCTTGCCTTTCACAGTCTGTGGAAGGAGGGGGAACTAGTCACCAGCATGTCTCGAGAGAGATTAGAATATATTTACCCGCACCTTGCGCCTTCTGGAATAACTGGGACACCAGCCGTTCAGAGAACGATACATGATAAGAGAGTTAATGAGATCGGTACTGAAGCAGTTCTTGCCATAGATCCGAAGTTCAACGGAATCGCTTGCGTAGATTTGAAAGAAAATGGCGAAGGCGCTCCTTTCGTTACGGAGATAAACGCGGGCAGAATGTTCACGACTTCCTACTTTTTTTCCTTTGCAAGTAAAATACTCAACGTTGATTATTACTCGAATCTGCCCTACCTATACGTGAAACTTGCATACAAAGAAACGATTCCCAACCTTCCGAAATATGACATTTTACCCAACAACCTTTACTGGATAAGGCATATGGACGCTCCGGCTCGGCTTGTCAAGAACGGCAAAGTGCTCGGAACGATGTTTACATGACTACTAAAGCTATCATATTCGACTTAGATGGTACCTTGGTAAGCTTACCAATAGATTACTCAGCGTTATATGCAGCATTCCGGGAGATAATAGGGATTAAGAACATCGAACCGTTAACAGAAACTGTGGCTGCCCTCAATGACGATATTAGAAGGAAAATTTTTGAAACATGGACCAGAGCCGAATTCGCTATCTTGCCCAAGATGACAGTCGTTAAGGAGGGGATGGAACTATACCAGCAATATTCGAGGATTCCAAGAGCCTTGGTTACTATGCAAGGAAAGGAGACCGTGGAAAAAATCCTGCGCAACCTAAACTTGTCGTTCCAAGCGGTGATGACCAGAGAAGACAGCCTCGACCGTGCTGCACAAATCATGTTGGCACTCAAGAAATTAAGGTTAGAGCCAAAGAATGTAGTAGTGATCGCTGATAGAGCGACCGACAAAATCGCGGCCAAAAAAATCGGCTGCAAGTTCATGATGGTGAAAAAGTAATGCAAATCTGGTACGATGCATGCACGGGAAAGCATGTCCAGTATGGAACGGCCATCGCCAAACGTCTCAGACAAAGTGGACATGAAGTCACGTTGACTACTCGGAAACATCCAGATACGTTGCCCTTAGCGGAGGTTCTGAATCAGAGATTTATTGTAGTTGGAAGGTACAATCCGGAATCTCTACTAACGAGACTTGAGGAAGGAGTTCGTCGGCAACTTAAATTCTGCAAACTGTTCGAAAAGAAGGCGCCTAGAATTGCCATTTCGCATGGCTCCGTGGATCTGTGTCGTGTGGCCTTTGGATTGGGGATCCCCGTAATTTCTACTATTGATGCACCTCATGCGGATGCGGTGAACAGACTCACGTTACCTCTGTCAAACTGTGTGGTCGTGTCAAGAGCAATCCCGACAGAAGTTTTGGAATCCTATGTCTCTCCAGACAAGATAGTCAGCTTTGAAGGAGTGGATGAAGTTGCATGGATTAAAGGTTCCAAAATAAGGGTGCACTATGATTTTGGCAAGCCACTCATCGTGGTACGACAGCTAGAAGAGAAGGCTGCCTACGCCAGAGAAACTATAGACTTGACCATTTTGGCAAGAAAACTATCGCGTCTTGGCAAAGTCGTTTTTCTTTCAAGATATCAGCGTAAGAGCGTGGCAAACCTAATCGTTCCAAAAGGATTTGTTGACTCTGCTAGTTTGGTAGCACAGGCAGACTTGTTCGTGGGCGTTGGAGGGACCATTACGAGAGAAGCTGCTTTGCAGGGGACTCCGGCTATAATAGTTGACGTATTTCACAACCAATATGTGAACGAATTCTTGGCCAAAAAGGGGTTCCCAATTTTCAGAGTTAACCCCTCTGAAGTAATGAAAGTTGCCGAGGAGAATTTGAGCAGAAAGCGTGACGTCAAGCACCTGCTAGACAAACTTGACAATCCGGTGGAGATCATAGCGAACGTAGTGGAAAAAATGGCAGACACAAGAACTGCTGAATGATCTTGGGAATGCAAGTTTATATGCAACGTGACGTAACTCTGATCCTCCCTGGCGACACTCATGCCAAAAGATAGCGTCCTGATTGTTGGCTTAGGCGAAGTTGGCAATACGCTTTTCAAGCTTTTTAGAGAGAGCGGAAAGTTTGAGGTTTATGGCTTAGACTTGGACAGAAAGAGAATGCGTGAAATCACAGGCACCTTGGAATTACCCAAGACCGTTGGCGTGATGCACGTCTGCTATCCTTGCACCAGACAAGAAACATTCGTACAAACAACATCGGATTACATGAGAAAGATTGAGCCTAAGCTTACGATAATCGAAAGCACTGTACCACCAGGCACAACTCAGAAGATTTACGAAATTACTAAACTGCCCTTGGTTGATTCTCCTATACGCGGTATGCACGACTCTTTAGAAACTATGAAGAGGGATGTACTGTTCTGGAGCAAGTACGTTGGTGGGACGACAAAAGAGTCTGCGGAATCCGCTCGGAAGCACTACGAGAAACTTGGTTTAAAAGTCAAAATTCTCAAAAGCCCTGTGGAGACAGAGTTGGCAAAACTTTTTGAGACGACTTATAGAGCTTGGATGATTGTCTGTTTCCAGGAGATGCAAAGGATTTCGAAACATTTCGGAGCAGACTTCGATAATGTCGTGGATATGCTGGAAGATATACACCGTGCAAGATTGAACAAACCGATCCACTATCCAGATGTTATTGGTGGGCACTGTTTGATACCGAACACTGAATTGCTGTTAACAGTTTATGACTCGAAATTTTTGCGTCTCATCTTAGAATCGAACGAAAAACGCAAGACAGAAATTGGAGACAAAGCGGTTCGAGTCGATATTGAAAAGGTGAAAAGAAGAGCAGACAATCTTCAACGTGATTTAATGAACATGCTGAAGAATGCCGTCCATTAAAACCTCGCTCCTAGTTTAAAGTGAGCCGCGTTCTTGGAGATTCTCGAAAACATTTAAGACGTGTTAGACATTTTTAGGTCATGGTGCCGCATTGAAGGTTATCATGATTAATGACTGTGCTTTTGTCGGAGAAACCCTGCTCAAATACTTACCACCTGATCTTGAAAAAAAGCACATTACACATAGCAGAGGCCTATTGAGCAAAACTTTCAGCTTGGCCTACAAAATCTTGAGAGCAAGGGGCGACGTATACCATGCACATTATCTTCTCCAAGACTGTTACATCGCGGCTCGATTAGGGAAAAAACCACTAGTGGGACATGCCCATGGTAGTGATCTACGTCAAGAACTAAGAAACAGGAAGTGGGGGTGGATCGTTAAATATAACCTACTGAAAAGTCATAAAATCTTCGTGGCTCAACCGACCATTTTGGAAATTGCTAAAGAATTTAACGAAACTGCTGAATACCTTCCGATACCTTTCGATCCAGAAATCTTCTTTCCAAAGCCTCTTCCTGAAAATAAGGAAAAAATAGTATTTTTAGCGTCAGCTCATAATTTCAAAATTAAAGGCACCGACAAATTCTTACGTGCCTTAGCTTCGTTGCCAGATCGAGTTGAAATAAAGAGTCTAGCCTTAGGCAATGATTTCTTGAGAGCACAACAGCTTTCAAAAGACCTAAACCTGAATATCGAGTTTATTGAAGGAGTGCCCCATAACAGAATGCACGAACTGTATTGGGGAAGCGACATCGTTTTGGGAAGTTATGGAGTCGGACAGTTGGATACTGTTGCTATTGAAGCTATGGCTTGCGGACGACCTGTTGTACATTCAGTTTCGCGGAAGTTTTTCCAAACTTGCCCGTTGGAAGAACTCGAGAGTTCGGATAAAGCGACAGAAATAATCTCTAGGCTGCTCATGGACAGAAGAGAAACAGAGGCACGAATAAAAAAACAACTGCTCTATGTTAACTCTGTGCACTCAGCCCCTTTATTAGCCGAGAGGGTGATGAACGTATATTCGGAACTACGAAAAGACATGGGGCGAGACGTTGCGTGAATCGAGAGTTTTAGTGACTGGTGGAGCCGGTTTCATAGGGAGCCATCTAGTTGACCGTTTGGTCAAAGAAAAGTACCAAGTGGCCGTTTTAGATAATTTTTTTAGTGGCACAATTGAAAATCTTCGGAAGCATTTAGGCACTAAACGGATTTCCCTGGTTAAGGGAGATATACGAAATTCGGCAGATGTCAGAACAGCTATCAATGGAGTCTCCACAATTTTTCATTTAGCCGCCATAATTGACGTGCAGTCATCCATGAAGAACGCAAAGTTAACAAATGATGTAAACGTAAACGGGGCACTTAGTGTTTTGAAGGAAAGTGTAATTCAAAACGTTGAAAGGTTCATCTATATCTCTACCTGCGCAGTCTATGGCGAAGCGCAATATTTGCCAATAGACGAGGAACACCCAATAGCCCCCTTATCTCCATACGGAGCTTCAAAATTTGAGGCGGAGAATCATTGCAAAACGTACAACCACACTCATGGACTTGGAATTTGTTGCTTGAGACTGTTCAATGTTTATGGTCCAAGACAGAGCATTGGGCCTTACAGCGGAGTAATAACGAGGTTTATTAATGATTTAGAAAAGGGTCATCCACTTGTTATTTATGGCGACGGTAAACAGA
>DATHCB010000061.1:0-4345 GCA_035319765.1 Bathyarchaeia archaeon | reverse complement strand
CCAGTTTATCCGATCAATTGCATACTCAATTTGCGAAACTGAATAAACTCGCCTGGGAAGAGCAATTCGCGTCAGTTCTAAATCGGCGAGAACTTCTTTTCCGTCTTTGTCTCGGTCCATCGAGATGGTGCCTCTTTCCATGCCTCTTATTCCAGAGGAAATGTAAAGCGCAGCTGTTAATGCCCCTGCAGGATACTGAGACTGTGGAATATGTGGCAGAAACTTCTGGGCATCTAAATGGCATGCTAAGCCGCCTGGGGGCGTTACTACGGGGATTCCAGTTTCAGAAAGTCTGTTAACGAAGTACTTTATCTGTTCTACTGAACAGCCTGCGAGGTCTGGGTCAATCATCTCTCTCATTCCGACTGCCATAGCACCGACTTCCCTCATGGACATTCCACCATAAGTGAAAAAGCCTTCGTACACGGGAAGCCATGGTCTTATTTTTTCGAAAAGCTCTTTGTTGTTTGTTGCAATGCAACCGCCTCTTACGCAGGTGTTCTTTCTTCCGCTCATATAAAATATGTCGGCGAGGCTGCACATCTCTTTGATGATTTCTCCAACTGTCTTAGTGCCATAACCTTTTTCCCGTTGCCTTATCAGGTAAGCGTTCTCAGAGATCAAACTTCCATCCAATACTAGAAGCAGGCCGTTCTCGTTACAGAGTCGTCTAATTTCTCTCAGGTTTTCCATGGAAAAAGGTTGTCCGCCGATCAGATTTGTCGTCGCTTCCATACGAACAAAACCAATCTTATCCTTGCCGTACTTCTTGATTACATCCTTCAGTTTCTGCGGGTCCATGTTGCCTTTAAATGGATTAGTGCTTTCCGACTTCAGAGCCTCATCGTAGTAAATCTCGAGGACTGCCGATCCGAATAATTCAATGTGTGCTTTTGTCGTTGTAAAATGGTAATTTGTTGGGATGGCACCATCCTTTTTACAGAAAACTTTCGACAAGAGATGTTCGGCTGCTCTGCCTTGGTGAGCATTCATCACGTACTGATACCCTAGGATATCCTTAACTGCTTGTGCAAAGTCGTAGAAAGTCATGCTTCCTGCATAGGCATCATCAACTTTCATAAGAGCAGCGAACTGGTTATCGCTCATGGCGTTTACGCCGCTGTCAGTGAGCATATCGAGAAATATATCCTTGGTTTTAAGAAGAAATGTGTTATAGCCAGCTTCTTGCATGGCCTTAAATCTTTCCTCGACTGGTGGCAATGAGATTTTTTGCACCATTCGAGTCTTGTGCATCTCAATAGGTATTTCTTTGCCCGAAGCCAATTTTATGGACATTACCTAAACCTCTGGAAGGCAGTAATCACATCGGAGGTTTTTATAATGCTTTCGGTTGTCATTACGGATAAAATTTCATCCTATTTCTGCGTTTGAAAGCGTCTCTATCGTCACACGTTACTCATAATTAGCAAAAATTGTGAAGAAGTAAGTTTAAGCCTTGCACTTCTCGATGGCTTGAATCGGGCAAATAGTCGCACACAGCATACAGGCAGTGCATAGAGCTTCTTTGATCACGATTTTGTTTTCTTTCGTATCAAGAGCTGGACAACCTAACAGGTTGAGGCATGCCATGCAGTTTGTGCATTTTTCAGTGACTCTGCACGGCGTTACTTTCAAGCCCTGTCTGCGCCTTTCGGATATGGTTAGTAAAGTGCACGGCGAGCGAAAGATGATTACCGCCGGTCCCTCAGTATTTAGAGCTTCTCTTACGATATTTGTTGCTTCCTTAACTCTAAACGGTGTGATTACTTTAACGTACTTGACTCCGCAGCCTCTGGCGACTTCTTCAATCGAAACTCTTACGGTTGGAACGTTCATGCCTGTTTTGCCCGTTCCTGGATGAGGCTGATGCCCCGTCATTGCCGTTGTAGTGTTATCCAAGACTACCAGAGTGACTTTGTGATTGTTGTAGACGGCATTAATTAGCCCGGGAATCGTCGCGTGAAAGAAGGTAGAATCGCCGACGATTGCCAGTGTGTCTTGTCCCATCGCTTTGCTTATGCCGCATGCGGTTCCAACACTTGCGCCCATGCAAAACATTAGATCTCCGATTTGCAAAGGAGCTTGATATCCCAGTGCATAACAGCCTATGTCCGTTGAGTAGATAGCCTTCCCAGACGTTGCGATCCTTATTACATAGAAGCTAGCTCGATGTGGGCATCCTGGACATAGTATTGGAGGGCGTGGTAGAAGGACTTCTACTGCTTCCCGGTATTTCTTGTCAATATTTGTGAAGGCGATTGGCGATTTCTTGTCAAGTATTTTTGTCAAGCCTTCCATAACTGTACGGGTGGACAGCTCGCCATAGCTTGGAAAGTATGGTATACCTGTCCTTCCAGAAATTTCTATGGCAGGCGCGCAATCTTTTGCTATGGCTTTGATTTGAGTCTCTAGGTAGGGTTCAAGTTCTTCTATTATAACGATTCTTTTATGCCCCCTGAGGAAATCGGCTATTTTGTTTTTTGGCAACGGGTGGGTCATGCCGAGTTTGAGAATACTGACATCAAGCTTGAGTAAATCAACTGCCTCAGCTGCATAGTTGTAAGCTATTCCTGAGGTGATTATTCCCGTACTTGTGCCTGTTCGGACCACCTTGTTAAAACGTGATTTTTCGGAAATCGTTCTTGCCTTCTCCATTTTTTCTAGGAGAACTTTGTGGTATACGCGAGCGTTTTCTGGGACCATGACGAAGCGTTTCGGATCTCTTATAAACTCACCCTTCAGGTTTGGCTTTTGTATCTTGCCCAGGACCACAGGTGTTCGTGTGTGGGCTACGCGTGTTGTAGTGCGAAAAAGGCATGGAACTTCGAGTTCTTCTGATATATCGACACCGTATGCTACCATATCTTTGGCTTCTTGGGCATCTGTGGGTTCTAAAAGAGGTAAGTTTGAGAGCAGTGCATAGTAGCGGTTATCTTGTTCGTTTTGGCTGCTGTAGCATTCTGGGTCATCTGCGGTCACTATTACAAGGGCTGCGCGGACGCCCGTATAGGCGAACACCATCAGGGCGTCTGCCGCCACGTTTAATCCCACGTGTTTCATTGCAGTCAGTGCACGAACTTTGCAGATTGCCGCTCCCGCAGCGGTTTCAAGTGCGACGATTTCGTTGGTTGAGTACTCCATGTATAAGCCAGCGTCCTTTGCGACAAGTGCTGACGTGTCAGCGATTTCCGACGCCGGTGTGCCTGGGTACGTGGTTACGAAGCCTATGCCTGTCTCGAGTATACCACGAGTAATAGCTTCGTTGCCAAGAAGCAGGACGCATTTTCCAACGTTATCATCTAACAACACCTTTTTTATGTCTGCCAAACGGTTTTCTCCGATTCGAACTTAAGAGAATACAAAAGGTTTTATTCGCATAATTATATATTTTGTATAAATTGCTCTTTGCCAACTGAAAGGAACAGAATGCAGAGGACCTCGCACCGTTTTCTTCGAAATCGTCGATTGTTATAAGTCAGTTCGTCTGTAGCGGACTGTGCGGCTATTCCTAACTTGTCTCGTGTTTTTTATAGCGCTTCTCCCACGATTTCGAGAATGTCCTTGACCTGAATTTTGTTTTCAATATCTAGCGTCTTCACGGCGTCTTCCAAGGTCGTAACGCAGAATGGGCAAGCAGTAGCTATTACTTCAACTCCAAGATTCAAAGCCTCTTTTACTCTGCTTACCGAAGGTCTTTTTTCGCACGGGGCATCTTCCGTCCAAACTCTACCAGCTCCTCCACCGCAGCAGAAACTATTACTTCTAGTTCTTTCCATCTCCACAAGTTCGATGCCGTCGATTGTCTTCAAGATCTGCCTTGGAGGTTCATAAATCTCATTGCGCTTGCCTAGGAAGCATGGGTCATGGTAAGCGATTTTCTTCCTGATCATCTTCGTGGGCCTGAGTTTACCCTGTTCAATCGCTTCAGCAACGAATTGTGTGTAATGCTGGACCGGCAACTTTGCCTCGCTATAGGGCTTATCATTCTTAAACGTATTATAGCAATGGGGAGATAACGTAATGATTTTTTGTGCTCCAAACTTGCCGAATGTAGATACATTATGCTCAGCAAGTTCCTCAAACAATCCTTTTTCGCCGAGTCTGATTATGTGGTCCCCGCAGCACCATTCTTCTGTGCCTAGAGTGGCAAAACTGAGGCCCAACTTGTTGAATATTGGAATCATTGACTTGGCGATTTCTTGGTCCCTTTGGTCGTAGGCCGTTGTGCAGCAAACGAAGTATAGCACATCTGCTTGGCTGACTGCTGGAAACGTTTTAACGTTCAGATCCTTAGCCCAGTCCATTCTCTTGCTCGGCTGGGAGCCCATTGGGTTGTGATATTTGA
>DATHCB010000060.1:0-4050 GCA_035319765.1 Bathyarchaeia archaeon | reverse complement strand
AGAAGACCGACCTCATCCGCTACGAGTCCGCCCCCAGCACCGAAAAGAATTGCTGCCACTCGGTCTATTCGCTCGTTTTCATAACTTATCCCCAACCAACCACCTACTACTAGCAGTACCAGACCGAACCAAAAGTGATGAATATGCAGACCGTAGCGAACAAGAATAGTTCTGGGGCTCAAGGCAGTAAAAGCTCTAGCTGCTGCGAAGGAGACAATAAAAGACGCCAAAGCTAATACAGAAAGCTTAGGACGTGTTTTTATCCTTTCCTCAGAGGAAATTTTGTGGCACACCCCTACATTTCATGAGCGCCTTGAAGCTAGGTATTACTTGTCGAAGAAGCTGAATAATGCCATTCGCTCCTTAATTTCTTTCGCATGATTCAGGTACACAGGGCACCTTTGTTGAACGCATTGCTTATTGAAGAATTCATGCCAGTAGTCCCTCTCGCTAAATGTACAGGCTCGGGCTATAGGTCTCCAGTTGAACCTCCAACAAGTGGTCTTAGCCCTAAACGCTGGACATGGATCACACTTTCTCGGTTCAACGCCGCAGCCGGGGTTGGCCACCCAGCAGCAGTCCCTTTCTTCCAACTGAACGTTCTCCAATAAAGAAGTCGGCTGGCAGAGGTATTTAAATCATCATGTCAAAAAGGTTAATCACGGCCAGCTTACTTAGTATATCAGTGGAAATGTCGGAGTTAGCATCCCTGGGCATGTTTGGAGTCGCCGGTTTTCTTATAGGGTACGCGATGAAAAAACTCATCTACTGTTTCTCTTCTTCGTCGACCTGTTTCTTTTGGCTCTCTTTGGTCTAGAACGTCTAGGAGCAATTAGGATCTATTATGACAAACTCGGCGAAGCTTTCATCAACGCATTGAGCATCATACAAAGATGGTTACCAGAAATCATCCCCTCAATATCGGGCATATTCTACTCAGTCAGTTTCGGCGGAGGCTTACTACTAGGACTACTGAGGGGATAGAAAATCAGCAATCACGGACGCTTGACGCACCTAGAGCTCAGAGTTCTTAAGAAGCGAATTTTAAAGAAACGACGAGAAAACTTACAGAAAATCTCAAAAAAAGCGCGCACTGCTATAAATGTCTTGAACGTATTTCGCATGATCTATAATGTTGCCGTGTGTACTCTGGTTGATAGTGTAAATGGAATAACAAAGGCGAAACAATCCCTTGAAGGTCCAATACATAGTTCCTTATCCGAAATCATCCGTCATACGAGTAATTCTGATTTCTAGTTCATAATTCATTTATTTTAAGCTAGGCTAATTTTCGAGTCAACGGAGAATGAATCGAGATGCCTATCGAACAGATTAGTGTGAAGGATAAGCAGGAGCTTGAGAAAATAGTAACAGAAGAGATAAATGCGATCGAAAACGGCTTGACCGTCATATACAGCAACATCAAAATCGACCCCAAAACAAACTTAGACATCCTATGTCACGACTCTGAAGGAAGACTCGTCGTAATGAAAATAGACATAACTGAGGATGACAATATGCTCTTCGAAGGACTCAGATGCATCAATTACATTGACACCGTGAAACCTATGCTCAAAGCCGCAAACGGCAAGGCAGAAATCGACGAGACTGCGAGTCCGAGACTCATTCTTCTCGCACCAACATTCTCATCTAACCTTCGCAACGTGGTGGAAAACACAAACGTTGTCGAAGTTGATCTATATCAATGGGACTACCTCCAAATTGACGACAAGAGAGGCCTTTATGCCCACCCAGTTTTCGCAAAGAAGACACGCCCCAGGGCTTCAGCAAGAGAGGAAGAGTTCAAGCAACCAAAGAGAGTGACCGAGAAGAAAGCTAAATCAGAACCCATTCCGCCCATGACCGAAACGAAGAATGAAGAGCTAGAAAAAGAAATGTTTGAGCCTAATGAAACGATGATGCCACCCGAGGAAGTCACAGAAACAACAGAACAAAAGAAAGAAGAAAAAGCAAAGAAAAAATCCATTTTTTCACTATAAAAGCCCTTCTCCTGCTAGAATTCTTTTTTCATGTGCTAGTAGTGTCTATGTTTTGCTGAATCTTACGAGCATTTTTCTGCTCATTCATTCAAGTCTATTCAACAAGCACACACACGCCAAATTCCGCTACAAATGCAAAAAGAGGGCACCATCGGCAAAAACACGGCTTTGAAACCTAATCTAGCAAAAACAAGGCGGGCCAGTTGAATCGCTCTACATACGCAGACTTGAAAAACAACGATCTACTGACGAATTCAAATCTACACCGATGCATTCTCAATATTAACATGTGCGAATGGCGGACTCTATCGTTTACGTTCGGCTAGGCAACGTTTGCCGTCACGGGAATTGCCGCTTCAGAAGCAAGGTTCAGCCTTTTCTCGGAACAGCTATGTTGCACAGCTTCGTAGATCTGCAGGGTCTGTTCGGCGGCTTTCCTCCACGTGAAATATTGAATAACCCGCTTCCTTCCATTCTGACCCCAACGGTTGGCCCTTTCGTCATCTTTGAGGACTTCCTTTATCCCCCAAGCTATGTCGGCAGGATCGTTCCCGTTTATGTGAATGCCATTTTGCTCAGGACCCGAGGACAATACTTGTTCCTTGAAGCCCACCACGCCCTGGGCACCGACGACTAATGGCTTAGCCATTGACATGGCTTCCAGGCTGACTATTCCAAAGGGCTCATAAACTGATGGAAAGATGCAGAGGTCCGAGGCCGCATAGTGAAGGATTCTTTCTTCCTCAGACAGGAATTCGAAACGAGTCTCCACGTTTTTGTCGATTCCGAGTCTGTTTGCTGTTTCAGTGATGTCTTGTTGCTCTTCTCCCTTTCCTAAAATAATCAGCTTCGTTTTGGGGTATTCTTCGAGAACCGAAGGCATAGCCTGTATGAGGTTTCTAATTCCTTTGACCCACGTGAGCCTGCCTAAAAAGAAGAGCATCTTTCCATTCTCGGGGATACTGTATCTCTCGCGGACTTTCTGCACATCTTCTTTTCTGCATTTTTCGGGATCATACCGCTTTGGATCCACGCCGTTCCATACCGCACTGATTTTCTGGCTTGGCCAACCATGCCTTATGAGGTCTTCCCTCATCGCGTGGCTTACTGTTATTACGTGGTCTGCCATTTCTGCCGTCGCGGTCTCGAAGTGTGAAACTATTCCGGAACCCGTGCCCCCGCCTCTGCCGAATTCTGTGCTGTGCACGTGGAAAACTACGGGGACTTTTGTCTCGTTCTTGACTATTATTCCGGAAATACTGCTAAGCCAATCATGCACACACGCTATGTTGAATCTGTAGCCCTCTTTTTTGATTAGGCTATTGATGAATTTAGTGGCGCTTAGAACGTTGTAGATGAAGATGTCATTGAAGAAACGAATATTCGTGCCCCACTTTTTCAAATCCTCGGTCACAAACATGGGGAAAACATTGCTCACATCGGCATTTATCGGACGATGAACCTCCACGCCCTTCATAACTTCACGGGTTTTCTGGTCACCCCTGTTCAAAGTGAAAACCGTTACATCATGGCCCAGAGCGACGAACTCGCGAGTAATGTATTCTGCATAGGTGCCAAGTCCGCCGACCACCGAAGGGGGATACTCCCAAACGAAGAAGCCTATTCTCATCTGCCTTACTTTCCTTGCTCACTGGTCAGAGCGTTTGGACTGCATATCTTCTTTTACGCGTCAAAAACTCTACGCACAGATCACAACAACACAATGCCCAAGAGACACATGAATCTGTGGCACATTGACCCTTGCAAAAAAATGACTCTGCTATAATGCACTTGTGGAACATGGAAGCCTAGTACGGAAGAGACAATGATTTAATGCCGAGTCTTTTCTGAATTTCCTGCGCCAAAACCTGGGCATCTCCGGCTCTGAAATTATCGGTAATCACAAGTTTCGGCTTACTTTCCTCTACATACTGCAACAACCCGTTAAAGTCGGAATGATCACTCAAAGCCAAAACATATTCTTTCTCTCCAATCTGTCTACAGGCTGACCCAAACTCCCATCCACTGACACAGACGCAAAAAGCACCTT
>DATHCB010000059.1:0-2778 GCA_035319765.1 Bathyarchaeia archaeon | reverse complement strand
TCGATGAGGTTCGTGTCCCGGGCTTGGTTTGCTGCTGGATTGTCGGGGAAGACAATTATTTCGTTCACCCGGAAAATTGCCGCTGCCCTTCCGATCATTCCTATCCGCCCAGTTTTCTCCCTTAGATGCGGAATGTCGGAAACAATAGAAGCAGGTACGGCAATCGAAACCTCGGTTTTTCTGAACACTCTGCTCTCGCACTCTTGAATGATTCTGATTAATCAACATGTTAAATAATTTGCTTATTCAGAATAAAGAGACCTCATGACTATTGGGCGCACTATTTTTTCTGAGCAGGTCTTTCTTCTTTGGATGATCCGCACCTTAGAAAAGGCCATGCGTATGGAACCTGTAGGCAGGTCTGGGTACCAGTATTTTAGAACAAAACAATCTAACGAGCAAAGCAGACTTGGCATGTTGCCCCAGTGCTTTTTTAATTCCTGCGTTCACGCGGGCTAAAGTACATATACTTATGCTGGACATGTTGGGGGGTATGAAAAACTCCGTAGTTTTAGATGATTTGCAGGCACTTCGACGCGTTGACAAGGGCAATATGCTGAGTTTGTGCCTTAGAACTAACGAGTTCTGTAAAGAAGCCATAAAACATGCTCAGCATTTTCGGCTGCCAAGAGCTGTGCAAGTCTCTAAGAGTCTGCATATAAGCTATGGGAAACCCAAAAACGTTGTTGTCGTAGGAATGGGTGGTTCTGCTATAGGTGGCGATCTTTTGCACGATTGGCTGCTCGACCGAGTTTTCATACCTGTGGAAGTGTGCAGAGATTATGCTCTGCCTGCTTACGCTAACGGAGAAACGCTGGTTTTCATAGTTAGTTATTCCGGTGAGACCGAGGAGTCTCTATCCGCTTTGTTGGACGCTGTCAAGCGGAAGTGCATGATTGTGGCTGTCGCTTCAGGGGGTAGTTTGATATCATTTGCGCAGAGGCTTCATTTGCCGTATATGACGGTGCCGAGCGGGCTTCAACCTCGTGTGGCGGTTCCCTACTTGTTCTTCCCGCTTGTTATTACGATGGAAAAGATGGGGCTTGTTAGAGGCACGAAGACGGAGCTCAACGAAGTGATTAAGGTTTTAAAGGCGCTTGCGAAGGAAAATTCTCCTGATGTGCCGCAGCAGAATAATCCTGCCAAGAAATTAGCGTGGGAACTTCGCGCGACGATTCCCGTTGTGTATGGTTTTAGGCAATACCGAAGCGTGGCCGTGCGTTTCAAGTCTGAGTTGAATGAGAACAGCAAGATTCCTGCTAAATGGGAGGTTTTTCCTGAGTTGAATCACAACGACGTTGTTGGGTGGGAGGCTTCTGAAGCCCTTGCTAAGAGGTTTACTGTTGTGCTTATTCGCGATAAGGATGAACCGCCGGAGATACGCAATAGAATTAAGGCAACGAAAAAGCTGGTGCTGACCAAGGTGAGGAAGACTTTGGAGGTTCATGCGGTTGGCGAGTCTAGTTTGGCCAAGATGTTCTCGGTGCTTTTCCTCGGCGACCTCACTAGCGTCTACTTAGCCATCTTGCTCGGTGTTGACCCAGCGCCTGTGAAAATAATCACTGCGATGAAGAAGGAAATGCAGAAAAATTACAACCTTGTTCAGAAGCTGGAGGAAGAAATCAGCGCTATAGCCGGTTAGTTTTTCCTTTTCCCTTCGATGAATTCTTGGAACCATTGGTTTGCAGTTGTCAATGGTGTTATCTTTGGCGGGTTCTTGAAAGCATAAGCTGAAACGCTTTCTAGGGCCCCAGCGGTCTTTCTTTCCAGCGCCATCTTCATGGCCCTGAGTACGTCAAAGAGTACGGATCCCGCGTTCGGTGCATCCACGGTGCACAATCTTATGTCCATTCTCATGGGTGCTTTTCCGAAGTATTCGCCTTTTATCCAGAAGTAGCTGTCTCGCCTGTTTTCAAGAAAGTCAACGTAGTCCGTTGAGCCTGCAACTATTTGGGTCTCGTATGGCAGTGCAGATGCGACAGCTTTTGTCTTTAATGCTCTCTTCGTTTCTTTGGTTCTGCCTAACGTGTCGAGTGATTCTGTTCCGCCGCCCACGTCGAGTTGATACGTCTCGCTTATCTTGACCCCGTTCTCAGCTAAGAGTTGCAGCAACGTCTTGTGTAGAGTAGTCGCGCCAACCTGATCGATCAGATCGTCCCCTGCGACGGGCATGCCTTGTTTTTTGAATTTGTCACTCCAAGCGGCACTGCTGGCAATTGGAACAGGAGTGACATTTACGAAGGCGCATTTTGCCTTAAGCGCCTGTTGTGCATAGTATTCTGAGGCTTTTATGGCTCCGCTTGGGAGCATGTTAAGCACCATTTCCGCATTGGATTCTTTCAGTTCTTGGGCGATGTCTGCTGGTGGGGCGTCTGATACGTGGACTACGCTTTTTAGGGATTCTCCGACACCGTCCATTACTGGTCCTTGCCGGACTTTGATGCCAGAGTTTGGAACTTTGGCGAATTTTGCGGTGTTGTTAGGTGGTGCAAAGATTGCTTCAGATAGATCCTTGTTGACTTTTCGGGCGTCGATGTCGAAGGCAGAGACGAATTCTATGTCTTTCGGACTGTAGCCTCCGAGTGAAAGATGTCTTAATCCTACGGCCTGTTCTTCACGCTTGGCATCCCTGTAGTATTCGGCGCCTTGAACCAGTGATGATGCGCAGTTTCCTACGCCTATTAATGAGACTTTGATTTTGGGCAAGCTTTCCACCCGATGTTTTTGAAGCATTGCTCTATACTCGATGTTGCCATTAAAGCGTTTCTAGAGTGTTTC
>DATHCB010000058.1:0-8031 GCA_035319765.1 Bathyarchaeia archaeon | reverse complement strand
ACAAATGTTGAAAAGGTGACTAAAGGTCATCCATTAACTGACGATTATTTTGAGGATTTTGAAACTTGTTATCAAGCCAAACCCAGAGTTGAGACAGATCGTTTCAAGCGATTTTCCAAGAAAGGCATTGCGGATAGGGACTACAATCTCGACATTTTTTGGCTTAAAGATGAATCCTTGGGAGAAAGTGGCAAATTGCCTGATCCTGTAGATCTGGCAAGTGAGGCGATGACTGCTCTAGAGACTGCATCAAACGCTCTAGATGAATTGCTTCTAAAACTTGGTAATGAGAAGGGAGCCTCTGGTGTTTAACCAAGAAAGTCAACTCTTGCCTGCGGGTTGGGAATGGGCATCAGTGGTGGACATTGCTGATTTCCTTGACAACCAGCGGGTTCCGGTAAGTGCTAACGAAAGGGAAAGACGTATGGCAGGGAAGCAAGTTTCAGACCTCTTTCCCTACTATGGAGCGAATGGGCAAGTCGGATTGATTGACGACTACATTTTCGATGAGGATCTTGTCCTCTTGGCTGAAGATGGCGGTTATTTTGGTGACAGAAGCAAATCAATTGCGTACAAAGTTCAGGGAAAATCTTGGGTGAACAATCATGCTCATGTTTTACGTCCAAGGCAAGGAATCGAGATTGGATATCTGCTATCGGTACTGAATTATTCTGATGTAATGCCGTATGTTCGGGGAACGACCAGATTGAAACTGAACCAATCTGACGCCAGAAAAATACGAGTCCCACTGCCACCAACCAATGCGCAGAAGCGAATTGTTGCTAAGGTTGAGGCTCTGTTTGCTGAGAGCAAGACTGCTCGGGAGGTTCTTGACAAGGTTCCCCTTTTGCTTCGAAGGTTCCGCCAGTCTATTTTGGCTAAGGCGTTCAGCGGAGAACTAACCCAACGCGATCCAAACGACGAACCGGCACAAAAACTACTAGAAAAAATCAAACTGGAACGAAAGAGCTATTGGGAAGAGGACCTAAGGCGCAAAGGCAAAAATCCGAAATTTTACAGATACAAGGAACCCGAACCCATAGTATCGGACAAGCTCGTAGCCTTACCGAGTGGTTGGGTGTGGACAAGCTTTGAAACGGTATGCTGGGAGATTACGGTCGGACATGTGGGTCCCATGGTGGACGAGTATGTTGAGGAAGGAATTCCTTTTCTGCGTTCTCTAAACGTCCGAGAAAATCGCTATGACCCACAAAATCTGAAGTATGTCTCAAGCGAGTTTCACAAGAAACTGGCAAAGTCTCATCTATTCCCAGGAAATATCGTGACTGTAAGATCTGGAAATGTTGGTGTCTCCTGCGTAATTCCTGGGACTATTGGAGAAGCCAATTGCTCGGATCTAGTGATCGTGAGACCAATCAGCAGCTTCATACCTGAATACGGGTCTTATTTCCTGAATTCATTCTACGCACGCGACCAAATCAACAGTATGAAAGTCGGAATAGCTCAGACTCACTTCAATATTGGCTCAATGAAAAAAATCCTGATACCCCTGGCGCCATTCAATGAGCAGAAGCGCATCGTTCAGAAGATAGCAGAACTGAACGCATTGTCCGATATTATCGAAATAAGTGTTGCCAAATCTGAGGAATTGGTTGACAGAATTGATCAAGCTATTCTGGCCAAGGCCTTTAGAGGTGAGCTCGTTCTTCGAGACCCGAATGATGAGCCTGCTTCAATTCTCCTGCAACGCATAAAGTCAGCATAGGAATAAGGCTCGCGCATACTTGCAGATGGCAATCGATTGAAGAGTCTAACAAAGATGGCTGCAGGTGCATTTTTGCGCTAAAATTGCCACAGTTGCAACATTAGTAAGCCCAGAGTTGTACGTCGCCATATTCTTTATTCATTATGAGATGACCGTTCTTCTTTATTGGACCAGAGTAATTGTCCACCTGAGATTGTCCGTTTTTTGACCATTCCATCTTTCTCTAGCCTGCGTAGGTGAGCCTTCAGGTTTGACCTGCCGAGACCTGCCTTCTCCGAAATCTCGTTGACGGTTGCTGGTCCTTGATTAAGAATACCCAAAATCTTCTCCCTTACCTCGACTCCCTTCTTTTTCAGCTCTTCTCTCCACATTTCACGTCCAACATATTGTGCTTTTCTCCAGACCTCGAGATTGACAATTGGTTCAACATCTATGGGGAAGAGCTTTGTCTCAGTGGCTTTCATGCCCATGTAAATCTCCTTCCTGAGGACTCGTTTCAACGTTGGCTTAGGTATTCTGGCAGCTTTGGCTACTTCCGCAAGGGTTTTGCCCTCTGAACGCAGCTTGAAAGCCTCCTTGACTTTTGCAGCAGCCTCAGGATCTACGACTAGATGGCTGGATATCCACCTGTATCCGTAGGGGGCGGTACCTCCATGCTTTGGTCGATCTATAAATTGGGCCTTTCTCCAAGCCTCCATATCAACTAGAGGCTCGTGCTTGCCAGAGTACTCTTTGCCTTTCCACATTATTTTGCCAGCATAAACTGGATTCTTTAGAATCCGCCATAGGATCTTGTAACTGAGATGCGTTTCCTTACTTAGCTGAGAAAGAGTCTTACCTTGTAGCCTTCCACTAAACGTCTGTTTAACAACTCTTGCTTTCTCAGGGTCGACAGCAAGTTCTTTGCCAGCCCTAACATAGCCGAAGGGAACATTACCTGGTGGAAAGTAGCCCGCCTTGACAGACCGCTCAACGCCCTTAGCCCAGGTTTTCCCGCTCATTGGCAAGCCTCCTCGCAGATAGCCTCCCTTCTCGATTTCAGACATCATTTTTAGAAGACGAGGGTAGCTCTTTTCAAAAGCCTGCAAGCAGTTGTAAACGGCTCCAGAGCTCTTCCCGAGCCTACGCGCAATTTCGTGGATCGGAAGGCCCTCGCTCCTAAGCTTCAAAGCCTCCAGCTGAAGTGTTGAAATCTTAATCTGTTCAACGCGGTCCATTTATTCCACACGTCTAACACATTTTGTTTTAGTAATTAAAACATGTTATTAAATTTGCGCTTTTGTTGCCTTTGAATAATTTTATAACTACAGCAAGATATTTATTAAGTGATCCTCTATAACAGGTCTAAGCGTGTGAAAGAAATGAAAGCTGAAAGACTTATTGTTGGGAAGGGAAGGACAATTGGTGACGAGAGAAGCGGGGAGTGGACCCGGGAATACTATGAGCTACAGGTTTTAATCGAGGACCCTAGCGAGTTAGAAGTCACCAAAGCGAACCTCACAGGCCTAATAGACGGGTGGTTCTCTGCCTCAAGACCGACTGTCACGGCTTCAAGACCTCTGGTGCAGTCAAATCTAGGTGATCTCGATAAACTTCCATGGAAGACCTACAAACAAAAGGCACTATGCGGACCAGACGAGGCAGGATGGATCTTTAGGAGCGAGAAAGGGGCCGAAGCACTGGCCGATTTGATCGAGAAGCAGAGCAAAGAAGTGGTGGTCCAGATCGGACCCCACAAATTCGAGTGCAGATTCTCCGGCGACCAGAAACAATTCATCGGAAGGGCTCCAATCAAAGGGGGCATTTAGTGATGGCTAGCGCAGGCTCCATCGCGCTGGCCCAAAATCAAATAGAAAAAACGCCTGAACGCTTGGAGTTTGAAGCTTCATTAAAAGAAATGCAACGACCCATTAACTTGGAGGAATTATTGAACATCCTGGATTCTACCATTAAGTACGATAAGCCGGACAAACTCATCACTTTCCTCACAAATTTGTTGACTTATACGGCGGAGGATCAATTGAATATTGCCTTCAATTCTGAGAGTAGCACAGGAAAATCATACATCCCGCTGGAGTTATCATGGTATTTCCCCCAAGAAGACGTTTTAGAATTAGCATACTGCAGCCCGCAGAGTTTTTTCCATGAACAAGGAACACTTCTACCCGATCCGACAGATGACACAGAAGATGAAACAAGAAGAAGAAAAATCATCTACGTCAACTTAGAGCAAAAAATCATAATCTTCTTGGACATGCCTCACGATCAGCTACTGCAACGGCTAAGACCTCTTCTAAGTCACGATCGGAAAGAATTAGTCTCAAAAATCGTGGACAAACGCGAGAGAAGCGGAACGCGCACCAAGACAGTTCACATCATCGGTTTTCCAACCGTAGTATTTTGTTCCTCCAAATTCAGCCTAGACGACCAAGAACGCACGCGGATGCTATTGCTTTCGCCCGAGACAAGTCAAGAAAAACTACGAAATACGATCTTATTCAGGATACAAAAAGAATCGGATAGGCAAGCTTTCCGAGAATACATGGAAAGCGACCCGCGTAGGCAATGGTTGAAATCTCGAGTACAGCACATCAAAATGGCCAGCATAGAAAACATCCTCATAACCGAAGAAGACAGAAGACTTATCGCCCAAAAATTTTTTGAATCACGGCCAACGCTTACGCCCCGTCATCAACGTGACATATCGAGACTCCTAGCGCTAATAAAGGCTCACGCATTACTGAATTTCTGCAGCCGTCAACGCACCCCGGACGCCCACAGCATAATCGCGACCTCCGAGGATGTAGTGGTAGGGTTCAACCTCTACGAACAGATCGCACAATCGAACGAGTTAGGCCTACCCCCAGAAGTTTTTGACATTTACCAGAGAATATTCTCCAAACTCAGAGAGAACGGAATAACTAGAAAAGACCTCGCAAGTCTCTATTTCGCAGAATTCCACAAACCGCTTTCCGGAAAAAGACAAGATGAGATTCTAAAACTGCTCAACGGCATAGGCCTGATACGCGAGGAGGCCGACCAGAACGATAGAAGGCGCATGTTAATCTATTGCGCCACTGAAAAATTAAATACCCCAACACTAGGGGGTGTTCAGAGTTTACCCCCTACTCGAAGGGTATTTAATTCTATCAAGGATCCGAAAGGCACCTTTGCTAGCGATGTAGCCAAGAACTCATCGGAACGTGACAGTCCCGCTTTAGATCTCAAGCCCTCGATTGGAGAAGCACTAGGGAAGATGCGCGATGTCTTTGTAGAGGGTACTGAAGAAGAATGGATCAGTCTCGCCAAAGAGATAGGCCTCTCCGAGGGCAGCGCTGAAAGTCTTTTTGAAAGACTGAAGGGCGACGAGCTATTCTGGTTTGACCGCGAAGGCCACACTTTCTGGCGGTGGGTGAAGCCATGATTGGAGAAAACGGCGATAAAACATCTATCCCCTGGAATAACGAATACCATGATCGTAGGAAACGTGCAAAACAACGGTCATTGACTTCGCCCTACATAGAGCCTAATAATTTTGAGGATCTCGGGAAGTATGGAAAAGTCCATCAAGTCCAGTTCAAAATCACACCGTTCGCCGCCCGTGTAGGTGAAGAAACCGCGGCACTGTTCAACCTAAGCCTATCGCAATACTGCAAGGCCCTCCTCTACCTAAATCTAGGCCTAGTTTCGGAGCCCATCGATCGGAGGAGAAAAAGAAAACCATGAGCGAAGAGAAGCGCGCACCCCCTTACTAAGGTGAAAAAGAATAGTGGCTGAAGAGGGACCCGCTCGGAAATCCGCTGAGAGATCATCATCTGTCAGAACCCGGTCAAATGATGGGGAGTCGAGTCCATCCGACCCAGCAGCGCAGAGCCCAAGTCAGCTACGGCCCGCGGTGTGCCCAGCATGCGGAGGAACAAAATTCTTTCGAGATGGCCTACGTTATTCCCGAGGCAATGGAAGATCTGTTCAACGTTGGTTATGCAGGAACTGTGGTCATCGCTTCTCTGAGATGGACTCCGCGCGAAGATGCGGACTGAATTTAAATTCATCTGCTACCTTAGGTTCTAACCGCCAAATACGCGCAACCCGGCCAAAGGATGCGAAAAATTTGGTCGAAGTGGAAACCCGAACCCAAGGACAGGCCGCGGGAGCCACAGTAACCGTCAACGCTAAGACCGAATTCACCGAACAACTCCAACGCGACGGCTACAGTATGGACACCATAAGGCAATGCGCCCAGTATCTCAACCAGTTTGAAAAGAAAGGCGTCAACATACTTCAACCTGAACAAGTGAAAGCCTTCATAGCCCAGCAGAAGTGGCAGACTCATTCCAAAGCAACCGCAGCAGTCATGTACGGAATATTCGTCAAGCACATGCACCTCCAATGGACTCCGCCCAGATACAAGTACGACCAAAAACTCCCATTCATACCAACAGAAAAAGAAATAGACGACTTGATCGCAGGCGCAGGAAAAAGGACCTCGATTCTACTCAGAATACTCAAGGAAACAGGCTGCAGATTAACTGAGGCCCTAAGAATAAAATGGACAGATATCGACTTCGCGAAGGGGACCGTAACGATAAACAACCCAGAGAAAAACTCGTTACCAAGAATACTCAAAGTCAGCCCCATGCTAATGGCTTCACTAAACACCATGCCCAGAGAGAACGACTACGTCCTCAACCGCAAGAAAAATACGGCAGAAACAAACTTTCAAACACTACGTAATAATCTCGCGCGAAAGCTCGGGAACCCAAGACTCAAGCAGATCCACCTACATACGTTCCGGCACTTCTTTGCCACGATGCTATTCGCAAAGACATTGAACATCCTCAAGGTCCAACAAGCCTTGGGCCACAAAGACATCCGGAATACTCAGCTGTACACTCAACTCATCAACTTTTCTTCCGACGACTATGACGTGCAAGTCGCGGAGACGCTGGAAGAAGCCAAGAAGCTCATAGAAGTAGGCTTCGACTACATCACCGACATGGAAGGCCGCAAGCTGTTCAGAAAACGAAAGTAACAACTTGTACTCTAAACTAACAACTTGTGACTACAGATTGTGTACTCGACTCGTGCGTCGCCTTTTAAACCTTCAATGACTAATCGGCATACTGAGGCATCGAAAATGGTTGCTACGATAAGGAAGACGGCCAAAAACAATAACGGATATATTGACATTGAACATAAGAGAGCAGAAGCCCTGGTATATTGCCAAGATTTCATAAACAGGCTAAAGTGAAGTAGGTCACAAATGCCCGAAAGCACAATTCCTCACAGGAGCACCGTAACGCTAGACAATATTAACGGAGATCTAGAAGTCGAAGAACACGCGGTCATAAGAAGCGATAATGCACAGCTTATAATCGGCGGAACGGTCTATTGCGAGGGCGATTGCACCTTCGAGTGCAGTCTCTCTGCGGGAAACTTGGATGGCGAGGGATACATCGCGATTGAAGGTGACTTGGAAGTCAAGGACCGTGTCAGCATCGACGACGGGCAGCTGATCGTTTCGGGCAGCATGAGGGCAAGAGAAGTGGACGTGGGTCAAAGTGTGGTGGTGACGAAGGACTTTGAGGTTGAAGAAGTAGACGTGGGCGGAAGCCTACGAGTTGACGGTGGCGCTACGGCGAAGAAAATAGACGTGGGCGGAACTCTCGAGGTAAAAGGTCGCGTGAAGGCTATGAGTATCGACGCTGGCGGTTCTGTGAAGATTGACGATAAATTGGAGGCAGAAGAGATTGATGTTGGCGGAAGCGGCTCGGTAAAAGGCGGTAAAGTGGGCAAGATCGATGCGGGCGGCAGTTTTGTCTCGAACGACTGTCTTGAGTTCGAAGACATCGACGTCGGCGGTACTGTGAAATTGACGGGAGAAAACGTTGGCAGAAACATTGACGTCGGCGGTTCGTGCAGGGTCGATGGTAACCTGAAATTCCAATCTCTCGATGTCGGTGGAGTCATAGAGATCTCAGGAAGCGCCGAAGGAAAAGATATCGACGTAGGAGGAAGAGTTCACGTTGGAAAACAATTGCGACTTCAGGGAGAACTCAACGTGGGCGGCAGAGCAGAAATAGGTGAACAGTTAAACGCTGAGAAGATCGATATAGGCGGCAGTTTAAAGGCAAGAGAAGCCATAGTTACGAGTGACGTTGAAGTTGGTGGCTCCATCGAAACCAGTGAGGGCGTCACCGCAAACTTTGTCAAAATAGGACGAAGAGGCGAGGCAAAAGGTCCGATACGCGCTAAGGAAGTAGTCGTGGGCGAAAGAGCCCGTGTCGAAGACGTTTATGCAGATA
>DATHCB010000057.1:0-17975 GCA_035319765.1 Bathyarchaeia archaeon | reverse complement strand
CTAAGGAACCTGACGCCTCACTCTAAAATTGTTCTAGCGAGTGTTTACTTACTCAACAAGGCGAACATAAGTAGCGCAGTAACCGGCGATATTTATGAGGTCTATCGAGAACTCTGCGAATTCTCTGGATATACAGCATTGACCCAAAGAAGAGTCAGTGGATTGATAAGCGAGTTGGACATTATCGGACTGTTAAATTCTAGAGTCGTAAGCATGGGGCGATACGGGAGAACGAAAAAGATCAAACTGAGCATCTCTCGCGGGCTAGTTACGAAAGTCTTTTCTGAAGACGAGAATCTCGGGCGTTTAGTAGATTATTCGCCTGACTGTTTGAATAATATTTCTGGTCAAAAAGGCTAGAATTTGTAGACTCTACGATGCAAAATCTATCGGAGTTACTTTCAAGCTTTGAAGATTCACGATTGGAGCTACGCCTGGGACTGGAATGAAACCGAGTCGTCGCATGAATTCAGTCTGTGTTTGCCAAGCGCCTGAGTTGACTAAAAGTGCACCCTTATAATAGTCATATTTGACTACGTGGACGTGACCCGCATGAAAAATGTCAGGTATCTTTTCCATGACCAAGTAGTCGTGCCCTTCAGGGGCTATGGGAGTTTTCCCGCCGTATATGGGCGCCAAGTGCCTAGCTTGCATTAGTAACCTCATGGCCCTGTCCGGGGCATCATAAGTAATGTTTGGAACGAAACCAACGATGTCGTCAAGACTTCTTCCATGGTAGATGAGAAGTTCCACATTATGAAGCTCTACACGGCTCGGATTGCCTAGGGAATAGATTTTCCTTGAATCGTATAATGCTTCTGCGTAATCCTTTGGAATTGAAGGTTGTGGAAGGGCTTTTCTTGTTGCATCATGATTTCCTGGGATAAGTATTACTTCGATATAGTCAGGAATTTGCTCAATAAATTTTGCCGCCAATAGGTATTGTTTGCTGACGTCTCTTATTGCTAATTCCTTAGCCTGTTTAGGATACACACCGATGCCGTCTACTATGTCGCCGGCGATTACCACATACTTGACGTGACCGGCGAGTTCGCGATGTTTCTCGTTTCCATACTTTCCGTTCAGCCATAGTGCGAATCGATTGAATGCTTCGCGCATGAATAATTTGCTGCCTACGTGCAGGTCCGAAATTAACGCTGCGTGAACAGGCAAAGAAGCTTTCTTAGGCTCTTTCTGAGGAGCGTCGGGCCAGATGAAGTCCTCTGCGATAAGTAGGTTGTTCCTCCCTTTCCTGCAGCATATACAAATTACTTGATCAAGCAAAAGTGATCGAGCTTTTTCGATAAGCTCTTGGGTGGCATTTTGCGGAACTAAGACAGTGGCGCTCGTCTCGGTATCCTCGACTTTGAATATCACTTTATTCTTGGCTTCTCTCTTTTCGCTGATCATGCCAATGATTTTTATCCTTGAGTTAGCCTGTGCTCGAAAGGCGCTCTTTATACTCGATGCGTCGCGAGTGTCCATCCTTTGTTTGAGGAGTCTCTGGAGTTTTTCAAAGCGGTCGCGAAAATACTTGACATAGTCTTCCATCGAGCCTGTTGTACAAATTTTCTCTGTTGGGTCTTCTATTACTGATAGCTCAGCTTCCATCTCTTTCGCAAAAGGCCGAAATGCTCTCTTTGATTCCCTCACTTCCGAAGATCCTGATATCGGCGGCGAAGGTATTGATTCCGCACTTCCTGGCGATAGTTCTTTGGTTACCTCTTCCAAATGACTTCTATCGATGAACAGAGGTCTCTTTGGTGAGTTCCCCGCTCTCTTTATAGCTTCCTTCATTACCTCTGTTGGATCTTCCGTTTGAGCCACTATGTTTAGGAATCGGAATGCTTCCTCATCCAACTGGAAACCAGCTAATAAAGTGATGGAAATTGCCTTCTGGAGCTTTTCCTCGATCTCTTTCATGCCTGAAGTCTTCTTTGGTATATTCTTAGCGAAACTGTTATGTAACCTTCTTGCTTGTAGCAAGGGCTTCTCATTTGTTTCCCATAGCTCGTGTCTTGGTAACACAGAGTAACTGCGCCGCGTTTACGCACTGAGAAGAGATGCTTAGGTGCCTTTCAACTTTTTCACTGCCTATGAAAGACTTCTCTTAGAGAACGGATTGCCTCTTGTCTTGTTGGGCTGTCGTTTTCCCGAAGGGCCGTGTTCCTATCTTGCCTGTGCAAACTTGATTAGGGGCACACTTTCTGCGCAAGCCGGCGGTAGACTCGTCATTTGACACCACGTATCTTGCACGCTACTACATATGGGACGTGCATTCATAATCTGCTTCGATGTCTTTCATATCTTAGATTTATGCGAAGCGTTTTCTTTAACCATGTTGATTATTTATGTTAAGGAGGCTTCCATATGGCGTTGCGTAAAATTCAAAGAACCGGTGGAGGTACTTTTTTTGTTAGCTTACCGAAAGAATGGGCCGAACGGTTGGGTCTAAAACGCGGATCGGTCTTGTCGATCGTAGAAAGTGCCGAGGGACGTTTGATCATCGACCCTAAATATGACGCTGAGCGGGCGCCGCAGGTTGCTGCTTTGGCACCAAGTGCACTCTTGGATCGTGAAATTATCGGCAAGTACCTGCTTGGGTTCGACGTTATTCGAATAGAAGCAAAAGATCACATTTCCACAGAGCAGCGAGAGATCGTTAGACAGGCAGTCAGACGCTTGGTGGGTCTGGAGATAATCGAAGAAGATTACAAGAGTATGGTTATGCAATGCTTGTTGGAGCCAGCCAGCCTTTCTCCCGAGAAGATTTTGCGCCGTGAATACAATTTTGCTGCGGCGATGCATCGAGATGCCGTAACTGCGTTGATTGAGGGCGACGTGCATTTGGGCGGAAACGTAGCGGAACGAGATGATGAGGTCAATCGTCTTTACTTCTTACTAGTACGAATTCTGCGGACTGCCCTCAGGGATCCTCGATTGAGTGAGCGTCTGAGAATATCGCCGCTTGACTGCTTGGATTATCGCTTGGTTGCCAGCTTTGTTGAGGGCATCGGTGACCAAAGCGTACAGATTGCCGAGACTTTGCATTCGCTGAAGGGTACAAAGCTGCGAGGAGGGCTTTCACAGGCCCTACGAAGACTGCATCTCACGGTTTTTGACATGCATGATGAAGCCTTAAAGGCCTTATTCGAACACGAAGTAGGTTTGGCAGAAAGTATACGCAACAAGCGAGATGAGATCAAAAAGCTAACTCGAGAGGTTGAAGCGCAAGCGAAGAGTGAGGACGACGTAAACATCGTTGGCGTCGTGGTCTCTGCTGCAGCATGCTTAGGGAAGATCTATGAACTGGGCGTCGACATTGCGGACTTGGTAATGCCCGAGCTTACTCTATAGGTTTTCGTCTCTTTGCGAGAATTAAGGACAGAGAGTCTTCGGCGAGATTTATTGGCAAAGCTGAACCTTTTTATAATACTTGAAACCACGTTTAGAAGTCACGCTACTCATTGAAGGAGGAATATCACGCTCCTTGGAAAGTGCGAAGAAGTTGCTCCTAAAATTCCAAACTCCTCGATGGATTAGCCAGATCTTTTTTTTCCTTCTCCTAAACGCGGTAATTTTCGGTGTTATGCCTTCACCGCTCATACTGCCAATTCTGCATAGTTCGGGTACGCCGCAGAGAACGATTGGTGACGCTTTTGCTGTCCTTCAAGACCAGTTGTATCAGGGAATCTTTCCGTGGTTGCCTCTGGCTGCTTTTGTGCTGGTGGCGGTCTTATTGGGACGGGCAACCTGCAGCTGGGTATGCCCTTACGGGTTCGTGCAGGACATACTGAGCTATTTTAAACGTCGACATACCGAAATTTCACCCAGAACTCATGGACAGATGATCTACGTCAAATACGCGGTTCTCGGCGTCGTTGTTTTAATATGCATGATCATGGGCCTTTCACTGATTTCGGGGATTGCGGTGGGTTACAGGAGTGCATTAGGCGAGTTTGGCGAGGCTCCCTTTAACTTCTTAAGCCCTGCTGACACCCTTTTTGCTATACTGCCAAGCATGGTTCTGAACTTACGGTACGCGTTAGTGACACAATCGATGAGTAGTATCCTTGGTGGAGTTGCTTCTCTTTCCCTGCTCTTTTGGGTTCGGTTGGTCATTTTGGCAGTCGTAATTGGTCTGGCGGTTTACGTTCCTCGTTCATGGTGCAGGTACTTTTGTCCGCATGGCGCTCTTTTGGCACTCCTGAATCGTTTTAGCTTTCTAGGCTTGAAGAGGGAGGCTGTAGGCTGCACCAAGGCTACATGCAGGGAATGCGTCAAGGTTTGCCCTATGAAAGTTCCGATATTGGATCTTCCATGGGAGAAATTTGCCGACTCGGAATGCATCTATTGCCTAAAATGTGTGGATGTATGCTCAACGAAAGCGATAAGGCCAACGTTCCCATAAGTGTATGATGAATGCTGAATTAGTATCTTTGTTTGATAAAATTTTAATCTACGCTCTGGTCCTTTTCTGTTTGGAGTAATCAACTTGGTGCCTGACAGAAAACGAACAAATGAAGTTCTGGATTCTGACATGCCACGTTTTGAAGATAGCTTGTTGGAAAGTGATACCATCCAGCTCGGTTCTGGATATTCCATTTTGTTGGACTCTGCGAATGAGGCACAGGTTGTCTATGTGAAGACTTATGGAGAAGTAGATTTGATTGCGCTGCGGAAGGAAATAGGAAGACATTATCCAGGCGCAAAAATCGAGGGCTTAACTTCCAATACGCCCCTACGGGTTACCCAAAAGCGAAGATCAAAATCTGGAAAGAAGTCTGTCAATAAACGCTGACCATCTTGCGCCCGAAATTTAGCCTCGCGCGCCGAGACTGAAATAGAATTTGCAACCCTCTTTTAAAATTTTTCTCTATAAATCCCTAGCGATCTCTTTCCGAACGAACATAGCCACGATGTCTTTCAAGATGAATGATTCAGCCCATAATGTTCCTATTATGTATTGAAATTATGTTATCTTTGGTTATAGTGACTGATAGAAACAGCTCGCGTATCCGAAGCGAAATCTGCCTAGACGCCCTAGATGCCTGGGAATTTAGGTTGCCTTCCCAAACGCCCCTTCCCTTCTTCCCCCTGCGAGATGTGAATAAAGTCCTTCAACAAAAATTGGAACAATTGGAAACCATCCAAAAGCGTTTAGAGAACATAAAGAGAATATTGTAACCGCAGCTATTCCGCAGCTTCACTGTTTCTCTCAGCTCCTAAAAGTTAGGAGCCCCGGGTGCGATTTTGGCTCTAATTTACTGGTAAAAAAAACATTCTGCTAGCGCGCGCTGATTATTTCTATGCATTTCCTATTGTTTCCGGGCCTGCGACGTGCATTCTAAGGTCCTAAAGATGCACTCCGATAACAGTCCACATCCATCTCGTAGCGCGCGTTACTGGGGGGCGAGATACTAACAGAAAGCGCGGCTGCTTGTCAACCCAGACACACTGGCTAACAACGATAGGACTAGGACTATAGCGCGCGCGACTAGTATGAAAGAAAACTTTTGCCTCAACTATTTCCCCTCTTGTACTATACTAGCGTCCGAATAATGGATAACACTTCGGGAACAATTTGTATGACACATTATTGATGCTTGGCAATCACAGCGTGCGTTCCATGAGCCAGCCGTTGCGTTTCAGGCTTTCACTGGGCAATTCGACCAACCTGTGGTCTTGAGTATTGGATACTTGGGGCATTCTCTTTTTAGTTGTCGTTTTTGTTCTCTTTCTTTGTGGTCGTCCTTGTCTTCGTTTTGTTTGTCGCCTTGTTGTTCGTCCTATTATTATTCTTTCATGTTATTTTTTCTGTTACCCGTTTTTGCGTCGTTAGTCGTCGTTTAGAAGAAGAAAAAGGGTAAAGTTGTATTTTTTTCTTAGGTTGGGAAAAACTGAGGACTGTGCTTGCCTAATTACACTGGGATCGCGGGGCCATATCTCCATGAGCAGTAGCTCCTTTGGCAGATCCAATCCCATAGGCTGAGCCCAGCGGGGGGCGTAACCCAAACAGTCCCGCTTGTATAAGTGTTACTGAAATAGGCATCGTAGACATGGGCACTTAGCGTGTAAAAGCCAAGTCCTAGGCTTAGACCAGCGATAGTTAGGGTCGTCGTGCTCCCAGGCGCTAGAGTTACGTTTGTGAACGTATAGATGGGCGATGAATAGCCGTGCAGACTTTCGTACAATGTCACGTTGAACGTTTCGGTATAGTTGCCTTCGTTCCTCACTGTGATATTCACGTAAATTCGGTCGAATCCGACGATTTGGGTTTTAGAAGGCATGACGTTGGTGACTGCCACATCATGTAACTTCACCATGACAGTCGCAATGCCAGACGCAATTAAACCTCCATGATCGGTAACATTGAGGCGTACGATGAAAGTACCTGTAGAACTGAACGTAAAGTTCCAAGTCGCATAGTCGGTTCCTACCGCTACTCCATCCAAGTACCACTGGTAGTGGTAAGGTGGCGTGCCGTTAGAAACGCTTGAAGCGAATAGCTGGGACTGGCCAACATCCAAGGTGGCAGAATAGGGCGAAATACTGACGGAAGGCACCTGATTAACCCTCACCAAACCAGCATTGGAAATCACCACCGCACCAGTAGCATCCGTCACGTCAAGCCTAAAGTTCCAAACTCCCCCATCGGTGGAAACCGATGTAACAAAACTGTAACTCGGTAAATTCGCCCCACCAATCACAGAATAGACGCTAGCACCAGGAGCCATCTCAAACCACTGATAAGAGTAAGGAGAAGTACCCGTTGTCACTGAAGACGAAGTCAAAACGCTGGTTTGACCCTGATCAACCGTCAAAAGAGAAGGTGTCACAGCAGAAGCAATCAGAGCGGCATCCACCATAACCGAAACGGCAGAAGAATTCACCGCTTCACCCACGCTGTCCGCCACCCGAAGTATGAAGCTCCAAGTACCAGTAACCGTCTCGTCCGAAGTAACAAAACTGAAACTCAGGCCAGAGCTTATAGCAACATAGCTCTCACCAGGAGCCATCTCAAACCACTCATATGAGTAAGGACTAGTGCCAGTAGAAGTCACAGTAGAGTTAGAAAGAACCGAAGACTGTCCCCGATCCACTGCTGAGGGAAGGGGCGTCAGGGCAGGAGCAATCAGAGCAGCATTGACAGTCACCGTTGCGGGAGAAGACTGAGGCGAGGTCACACCTAAACTGTCAGTAACGGTTACAGTTATCGAGCGAGTACCCAGGGAGGCAGTAGAAGATGTATAAACAAATGTTGAACCCTTACCAGACTGAAGCTGCCCGTCCACGTACCACTGATAAAACAAGTAAGTTCCTGAACCGCCAGAAGTCGTGGCCATGAAAGTTTGAGACTGACCAACATCCATAGCCCAAGAAGAAGGTGAAACGTCCACGCTAGGCGCAGAGTTCACCGTAACATTCACTGTGTTAGAAGTAGCCGTATACGGACTGCTGGCAGAATCAGTCACCGTAACGTAGATCGAGTCTGAACCTACCGCCTGAGCAGAGAAATTGTAGGTGACGCCAGTTCCAACAGCCTGATCATTCAGGTACCATTGATAAGAGAACGGAAACGTGCCGCCCGTAACGGATGAAGTGAACAACTGAAACTGACCAACATCCATAAGGATGGGAGAAGGCGAAGCGGTGACAGACAGAGCACCATTCACGGTAACCGCAGCGGCGTTAGATGTTGCATTCACTCCGAGGCTATCAGTGATCACTACATAAATGTTGTACGAGCCTGTAGCAGGTGGTGTGAGACTCCAGGTAGCACCCGTGGCATTCGAAACATGAGTACCATTCAGATACCACTGATAAGAGTGGGAGCCAGTACCACCAGAAACGTTTGAAGCAAAATTCTGAGACTGACCAACATCCAAAGTAGCAGAAGAGGGCAAAATACTGACGGAAGGCGCGGTGTTAACTGTGACCGTTGCAACATTTGATTTCACCTCAAAGCCAACGGTGTCAGTAACATTAACGAACACGCTATAAGAACCAAAAGACGACGGAGCGAAAGTCCAAGTGGAAATGGTTGCACCCGAAACAGCGGCACCATTCAAGTACCATTGATAAGAGTACGGAGAAGTACCACCAGAAACATTGGAAGTGAATAGCTGAGACCGGCCAACATCCATCGTCACAGCGGTTGGCAGAATGGTGACAGAAGGTATGCTGTTCACTATGGCAGTGGCAGTGTTAGACGTAGCTGAAGCGCTTACCGAGTCCGTAACCTTCAAGTAGACGGTGTAAGGACCCGTCGAACACGGGGTAAAAGTCCACGAAGCACTAGTAGCACCCGACTCTGCAACGCCGTTCAAATACCATTGATATGTATAAGGATACGTGCCGCCTGAAACTGTAGACGTGAACAACCGAGACTGGCCGTCGTCGACAACAATAGCTGTGGGCAAGATGCTGACAGAAAGTGCATTGTTAACTGTGACCGTTGCAACGTCAGACTTCACCTCCACGCCAACTTTGTCCGTTACGTTGAGGTAGATACTGTAAGAACTTGGAGAAGTGGGCGTGAATGCCCACGTGGAGCTAGTAGCATCCTTGACCATAGAGCCATTTAGGTACCACTGGTAAGAGTATGGCGAAGTACCAGCAGATGTTGATGAGCTGAAGTTTTGTGACTGACCAAGATCCAAAGTAGCTGAAGTAGGCGATATCATGACTAAGAGTGCAGAGTTAACCGTGGCTGTCACGGCGCTAGATTGTGCTTCTGAGTCGGCACCGTCGGTCACGTTCAGGTAGAAAGTAAAGTTCCCACGCGACGAAGGAGTAAACGTGTAAGAGGCACCTGTTGCTACGCCAATTGCCAAGCTATTCATACACCACTGATAAGTGTACGGTGAAGTCCCTCCTCTGATGGTCGAAGTAAGAGTCTGTGATTGACCGACGTCCAGTGTGAAGAAAGACTGAGAGATGCTGACGGAAAGTGCGGAGTTTACTACGACTGTCGCCATATTTGACTGTGCTCGTACGTTAGCGCTGTCTGTTACGTTGCAATAGAAGTTGTAGTGCCCCCTAGATGAAGGTGTGAACATGTAAGAGCTACTCGTTATACCGCTGATTGCAGTGCCGTTCAAGTACCATTCATAAGAGCAAGGAGAAGTCCCTTCATAAGTACTCGAAGTAAACTGTTCTGATTGATCTATATCCAGGGTGGCAGAAGAGGGCGAAATGATAACAGAAGGTGCTGAGTTGACTATTACACTAGCCGTGATGGTGCAGTCACAGGAGTCGAGGCACAGTCAGTAACCTTAACGCAAACCGTGTGCGAGCTAGACTCAAGCACGGAGCAGATCCAAGAAGATGAAGTTGCACCGGACACGGCAGAGTTATCGAGGTACCACTGGTAGGTAAATGGAGAAGTACCACCTAACGTGCTCGACGTAAATTTTTGTGACTGACCAACGTCCAAAGTGACAGAAGTGGGCGAAATACATGTGGATAGTGCAGCATTTACAGTAACTAGAACGGTATTAGAGGTTGCAGCATTGCTCGCTGCATCTTTAACATTCACATAAACCGCGTGGGATCCTGAAGAAGAAGGTGTGTACGTCCAAGAAGCGCCATTTGCACCTGACACTAAACTACCGTCAAAATACCACTGATAAGAGTATGGAGACGTGCCGCCCAGAACGAATGAACTGAACGCTTGTGACTCGCCAACGTCCAAAGTGGCAGGAGCTGGAGAAACAGAAACGCACAGAGCCAGTATCAGGACGGGTTCAACCGTGAATCCGATGTCACCTTGCGAATCAGTGACATAAACAGTCACGTTTCCGATTCCAACGAATGCATACTTCGGTACAGTGCAATTCCATGGGTTTCCAGTCCCGGAGGCAACAGGCACCTTTAAGTTATCGTAAAGAGTCCAGGAAAACTGATAAGGAGGAGTTCCACCTGCAACAGTCGCAGTAAACACTTCAGAGGTAGATCTCACTAAAATAACGGGTGAAGGTGGAGAGATTGTTACGGAAAGATTCGCACTAGCTTTTGCAGTCATTGTTAACATGCCGAAGCAGACGACTATTAAGAGCATGATTCCAAAAACATTGTTCTTCATCACGTGTCCTCTTCCCTAGAGTATATGCGAATTAAAGAATATTAAATTATGCAAGGAAAGCGCGCGCATGAAAATATACAATTCTTTTTACCAATAAACACGGACTCAAATTTCACCATGTTTCAGGATCGCCTCAAATCAAGCTCCTCTGGCCAAAATAAGCTATGAACAAGCCTTAATTGAAAAAGCCCCGGGCGGGATTTGAACCCGCGACCTACAGTTTACGAAACTGTCGCTCTAACCGCTGAGCTATCGGGGCGGTTGTTAAGTACAAAAATATCTGATGACTTGTTTATTAGCCTTCAGACGACTGTTTGAGAACGACCGCCATCAATTGATCCTAGAGTTTCGCCTCATTAACAACGCGTTATTAATGTTCTTTTCGTGTTTAAATGCTCAGAGCACGCATATTTTAAGATGCCACTTGCCACTAAGGGGACGTAGAAGGTTCTCGTTTGACGACCGTAAAGAAACTCGGTGAGCGAAAGATTATCGGGTTAATTCTGGAAGCCTTGACTCTCCCGCCAATGTTAATTCCCTTTGGGGATGACGTTTCTGGGGTCGAGATAGATGACAATCGAGCCGCGATTCTGAAGATCGACATGCTTGTTGGAAAAACAGACGTCCCGCCTACTATGAGTCTTTGGCAGGTAGGTCGCAAAGCGGTTGTTATGAACATTAGTGATTTCGCGGCTAAAGGTGTTAAACCCATAGCTCTGCTTGTAGCGCTCGGGGTTCCTGCAGATTTCTTGAAGAGGGACATCGAACAGTTGGCGAAGGGTCTTAATGCTGGGGCGCGGGAGTATGGAGCAAACATTGTTGGTGGAGATACGGGCGAAGCCTCTGATTTGGTAATTAGTTGCTCTCTTTTCGGGCTTGGCAAACGGAATCTCCTCATGCTACGTAACGGCGCGAGACCTGGCGACATCGTTGCGGTTACGGGATTTTTCGGCAAAACAACGGTTGGTTTGAAGCTGCTTCTGGAGAATTTAGTGGTTCCATCGGCAGCTAGAAAGTCATTTCTGAATAGCGTCTTTAGACCTAATGCACGCTTGAATGAAGGCTTGGCCCTGTCGCGTTCAGGAGCAGTTTCCGCCTCGATTGATTCCAGCGATGGTTTAGCTTGGAGCCTTCACGAAATCAATCGAGCAAGCGGCGTGGGTTTCGAGATCGATAATCTCCCAATTGCACCAGAGGTCTTGGAGTTCGCGAAACGGAAACGTACTGATCCAGTGGAGTTGGCCTTGTACGGCGGGGAAGAGTACGAATTGGTCCTGACCATTAAGCAGAGGTTTTGGAACAAAGCATCGCAAGCCGTTCGAGACGTCGGCGGTTCACTAATAAGAATTGGAAGAGTCGTGAGGAAGACTGATATGGTTCTCCAGTGGAAAGGAAAGACAATATCGATTGAGCCTAGGGGCTGGGAGCATTTCAAAAGTGGAAAGTAGGAGGGCTTTGACATGGTCCAGTCTTATGACGTCGGTAGCTTGCCCTTCTTCGGAGATCTAGAAAAATTTCTGAAAGGCGCAAGGGGCTTTGAGAAGAATGCCGCTGATGAATCAACGAATTATTTCGAGAAGACCGTCGTTAACGTTCTTTTGGACAAGCTTGCTACTGGGATTGATATTGCGAATTTTCCTCAGTTGCGCGGCATGAACGAGATGTTTCTTTCGATGTTCTCTGGCTTGGAAAGGCTCAGGGAAGGCTACGTTGAAACCTCACCTTTAGCATTAGAGCCAGGCGACGGTTGTTTACCTGAGGTGACTGCAATCAAGAAGAATGCTGATGTCATCCACGAGAGATGCAGGCGCCACTTTGTCGTTAAACTCTGCGTTACGGGCCCCTACACCTTAGCTTCACTCTTTCCTTACCGCACTAGTGAAATTTTTACCAGACTCGGAAAGGTGCTTTCGAGGGTTATCGAAGCAAATATCTTCGACGAGAAGACTTGTCGCGTTGGGATTATTTCGATGGACGAGCCAATTTTCGGACTTTTGAATGATCCCTTGATCGATCGCGGTTCCCCAGGCAGGCAGAATCTCTTCAAAGCATGGGACGACATCTTTCGTTCCGCCAAGGCAAAAAAAGCGGAGACATGCCTTCACTTACACAGCACTGCGGATGATCTTTTTTGGGAAGTTGAACCCCTAGACATCGTGGAATCGCACGTCGGTGACCCTATTTACGATTCAAGTGTGACAAAGAGCCGCTTGGAAAGGGAGGATAAGGTTTTGAAGGCTAGCGCATGCATTGTTGACTTTGATGAACTTATCAGAGAAGGTGTTGCCAAGACTTCGGGAGAACGGCTGAACGACTTAGCGTTAAATGACGCTGTTGCGACGACCTGGAAGAAATTTCAAGAAGGAACCATTGAGGCTGAGACATTTTTGGAGACAAGCGACGCTATGCGACGTAGGATTAATGAGGTTGTCAAACGGTTCGGTATTGAACGCGTGCCCTACGCTGGACCAGAATGTGGACTACGTGGCTTTCCATCCTACGAATCTGCACTTGAATGCCTACGGCGTGTAAGTGTTGCTGTACGAAGCTCTGAAGGTTAGAGCGAGAGCTTGCAGGTTTTGGGTGGGCATGCGTTAAACTTTTCATCTTCGTGTGGATTAATCGTAATTCCGGCTTTACTTTTTTCTGTTTTGTAAAAGCGCGCGCTTGAGTAGGCGCTTGGCTTTCAGTAAAGTTGAGTTTGCTGGAGTTAAGGGTTAACTTCGCTGCATTAACGTCGCAGGCTGCTCAGCTGCCGGTGAAACTCTACTATTTTTCCTTCTTTTTCTTTGCCTTAAACTGCTTGGCGCACTGTTCGCAGCAGAAAACGTACTCACGCCCATCAACGATGGTGTTGTGGGCTGCAAACTCGCATTGCTCCAGTGGAACTCTGGCCTTACAGTAATCGCATTGAATGAGCTTTGAACTCATTTTTTCATCTCCTCTTGCTTTTTGTAGTAGTCATCAATGGCGACGTGTAGCGCGTCCGCAGCTAGGTTCGAACAGTGCATTTTGATCGGTGGTAGACCGCCTAATTCGTCCGCCACGTCGCCGCGCGTGATCTTCATGGCTTCTTCCAAGGTCTTTCCTTTCGCCAAGTCGGTCACCATGCTGCTGGTTGCTACGGCTGCTCCGCATCCAAAGGTCTTGAACTTGATGTCCTCTATATGGCCGTCTTTGACTTTGATGTAAATGGTCATCATGTCGCCGCAGACGGGATTTCCAACGGTGCCCACGCCATCGGCGTTTGGAATCTCGCCCATGTTGTGGGGGTTTCTGAAGTGTTCCATCACTTTTTCTGTGTACATTATTCTTTCAGTTCCTTCGGAGTCAGAGGTGACATAGCCCTTAACCTCTTGACTATGCCCGGCATTAAGCCTATTACGTAGGCCACTTCCTCTTCAGTGTTTTGCTTTCCCAACGTGAACAATAGCGATCCGTGGGCTTCCTCATGTTTCAGTCCTGTTGCTATTAGTACGTGTGAGGGCTCTAAAGTCTTTGCAGTGCAGGCAGAGCCAGAAGATGCTGCTACACCCATCATGTCTAGGCTTAAGAGCATTGACTCGCCCTCGATGAAGCTGTACCTGACGGCCACGTTGTTAGGCAGCCGTTTAGTCGGATGTCCGTTCAGATAAGAATAGGGAACGGCGCCGACTAGTCCGTTGATGAATCCGTCACGTAATTTAATCAGTCTTTCATTTTCAGTCTGCATTTCTGCTTTTGCTAGTTCTGCAGCTTTTCCAAAACCTATTATGCTAGGCAGATTCTCTGTGCCTGATCTTAACCCTTGTTCTTGCCCTCCACCATGAATCAATGGCTCTACACGAACACCTTGCTTCAAGTATAGCGCTCCCATTCCCTTAGGTCCGTACATATCGTTCGAAGAGATCGTAAGTAGGTCAATCCCATCTGCTTGAACGTCCACGGGAATCTGCCCAGCCGTTGCCGTGGCATCAACGTGAAACATAGCCTTCTTACGGTGCACTATCTGGCTGATTTCTTTTATAGGTTGTATCGTGCCGATCTCGCCGTTCGCGTGCATGATGGACGCAAGGATCGTTTCGTCTGTCAGCTCTCTTTCTAGACTCTCGAGGTTCACGAGGCCTTCATGGTCGACTGGTAAAAAGGTGACTTCGAACCCTCGGGTTAAAAGGTATTTGGCAGGGTTCATGACTGACATGTGTTCGATGTTCGACGAGATTATGCGTGTTCCTCTGTCTTTATTGCGGTACGCAAAACCCTTTATGGCCATGTTGTTGCTCTCGGTAGCACCTGAAGTGAATATGATCGATTCCTTCTTTTCGGCGTTGATCAATTGCGCGACTTTTACTCTAGCCTCTTCTAGGACTTGTTTTGCCTCTTGCCCAAACGAGTGTACAGATGAGGGGTTGCCATCAAAAGCGGTCATGTATGGCAGCATAGTTTCTGCAACGCGAGAGTCGACTGGCTTTCCAGCCGTATAATCCATATAAATGCGTCTCGCCGACATTGTTTCACTCTCTTTTTGTGCGCTGTCTAATTTGCGTAATCCGCCTTTATATACTCATTTAAGAACAAGGCGAACTAGCTGGTGTAGCCATTGTAAGAGCAGAGAAGAAAACGATCTCTCACGGAAAACGTAGTCAATATAGCCACGGCATAATTATAGCAGGCTTTTTTTAATCAAACCAGTCGCTTTGAGCGCAGCAGTTTTAAGGCGAAGAGTGCATTAAGGGTATCCGCAAATGCTCTTGCAGAGGAGATCCTAAATGTGCATACTAGGAAGGGAAAAACTGCTTGAGTTAATAGAGAGATACAAAAGCATCTACCCTTTTGATTATAATCTACTCGACGGCGATGGCTATGTCCTAACCGTGAAGGAAGAAACTACACTGAACTATCTTGAACATAAGAATCTACTCTCCTACGAAGTAGTGTTTATTCCGCCTGATTACGTTGCCCACTTGACAGCAAAGAGCAAGTACGGAAGAATGGGCCTTTCCTTCCTTAACGCGGCAAAAGTGCACAGTGGATTCGTTGGACGTTTAGCGCTCGAGCTCGTTAACCTTAGCAACGACCGTAGACCGATCGCAATCAAGCGCGGCGACCCCTTCATGCACATTGAATTTATAACCCGCGAGGGTGCACCTTCACCATACTTGGGCGAATATCAGTTTCAATACGTCAATGAAGACGAAAAGAGAATGTACATGCCGATCATGCACAAAGTGTTCCCAAACTTCGACGAACTCGCAAAAACGTGGTTCAAAAACAAGCCCCCAATCGAATGATAGCGAGTTGAACCTGCTGCTTTCTCCAGAATACCCTACTTGAATTTCAACTTGAGAATATGACGATGCGAAATTCTCGCCAAAAGGCTCGTTATAAAGGCAAACATGTACCAAGCTCCTACTCATTTGTGCAAAGAAACGCCTGAAAGATACGATAACTCGAACTGAACCTTTAGCGCGCACTGCCCGAACATGAATCAGAACCTTAGATCAAATCCTTTAAATATCACCCTCTGGGCTATGCTGAAAGGGAAAAACGATGCGAGCAAAGAACTATCGCGAGGTCAAGGGCGAGCCTTACACGAGACGCGAGTATATGAAAAGCTCACCACAAAGCAAGATCACCAAATTTAGCATGGGCGATCCACATGGCAACTTCTCGCATACGGCAATCTTGGTGGCCAAGGAAGCAGCGCAGATCCGGACTAATGCCTTGGAAGCGGCAAGGGTGGCTACTAACCGTGTTTTAATGGACAAGCTGGGAAACAATTACCTTCTCCAGGTTCTTCCATACCCACATAATGTGCTCAGGGAGAACAAGATGATTTTTGGTGCGCATGCAGACAGGCTACAGGACGGAATGTCGCGTGCGTTTGGCAAACCTATCGGCGCTGCGGCTCGGGTAAGGCCAGATCAGCAAATTATGCAGATCAAGATTACGCAAGAGTCTGTTGATGTGGCTAAAGAAGCCCTGAAACGCGGAAGCATTAAACTTCCGATTCCCTGTAGAGTGGTTATTGAAAAAACGCCTAACTGAAAAAGGTGAAATGTGTTTGGTTCAAGATAGAGCAGAGAGGGCTATTCTTTGGTTTGAGGAAATAGGCTTGCAGGACATTCCGCTTGTCGGAGGCAAGAACGCGAACTTAGGCGAGTTGCTAAAGGCGAAAATCCGAGTGCCCCCAGGGTTCGCGATCACAGCGCAGGCCTATAAGCAGTTTATTACAGAAACCAGTATAGCAGAAAAAATCTACAAGACGATAACTGACACGGTGAAAAACGTAAACGACCCGAAAGAGTATGAAATCGCCTCAAAGAAAATCCGCAGGCTCATAGAATCAACCAAGATGCCAAAAGACTTGGAAAAAGAGATTCGGGATGCCTACAAAACATTATGTACCAAGGCGAAATTGACTAATATGTTTGTAGCCGTACGTTCTAGCGCCACAGCCGAAGATCTCCCAGATGCCTCATTCGCAGGCCAACAGGAGACGTTCCTGAACACTCGAGGAGAAAACGAGCTTCTAGCGAATACAGTCAGGTGTTTTTCGAGTCTCTTCACTCCGAGGGCCATATTCTATCGGACCGAGAAGGGCTTCAAACATGAGAATGTTCTTTTGAGCGTCGGCGTGCAGAAGATGGTCAACTCAAAATGTGCTGGTGTCATGTTTACCATAAACCCTGTGACGGGTCAGCGAGACCAGATCGTCATTGAAGGAAACTGGGGATTAGGCGAGTCAGTTGTCTCTGGTGCAGTGACTCCGGATCACTACGAAGTGGACAAAAATACTCTGAGGGTAACCGCGAGAAGTATATCGAAAAAGACAGTCGAATACATTCGAGATCCCAAGACTGGCAAGACTGTACATGCTAAAGTCCCTGTCAGCAGACAAGAAACGTCGTGCGTAACTGATCAAGAAATCTCAAAGCTTACAGAATTAGGTAAACGGATCGAGCAGCACTACGGAAAAGTGCAAGATATTGAATGGGCAATCGATCGTGACATGAGCTTTCCTGAGAATATCTTTGTCGTGCAGTCGAGACCGGAAACAGTGTGGAGCACAAAGATCGAGGCGACTCCAACACTAGAAGAGTCGAAGCCCTCAACACAACCATCTGAGTTGCAAGTCATCGTGAAGGGCCTCGCCGCCGGAAAGCGAAGCATAGGCGCTGGAGTCGCCAAGGTTGCGATTTCGGCTGAAGATGCATCAAAACTTATTCAGAAGGGCGATGTACTCGTAACTTCCATGACCAATCCTGACTTCGTCCCCTACATGCGCTTAGCAAACGCCATTGTAACTGACAAAGGAGGCGTTACTTGCCATGCGGCGATCGTGAGTCGCGAGTTGGGTATCCCATGCATCGTGGGTACGGACAATGCGACGAAAGTAATGAAGAATGGAAAAGAATACACGGTTGATGCGAGAAGTGGCGTCGTTTATGAGGGGTTGATTTCCCTAGTAACGGATGCTGTTGCAGCACCCAAGGCTGCAGCCGCTGGCGCGCAGAATCAAGTGCTGTACTCTGCGCCCACTACTGCAACAAAGATATACATGAATCTTGGCGTACCAGAGAAAATTAGTGAATATAAGTATCTACCATTCGAGGGCATTGGGCTCATGCGCATGGAGTTCATCTTGGCAAGCTACATTGGCGAGCATCCGGTATACATGCTTGAGAACCAACGCGGGGAAGAATTTACAAACAAACTGGCTGAAGGCATCGCGACCGTTGCCCGCGTTATACAGCCGAGACCGGTTGTTGTCCGATTTAGTGACTTTAAAACCAACGAGTACAGGGATTTGAAGGGCGGCGAGAAGTACGAGATAGTTGAAGATAACCCTATGCTTGGTTGGCGAGGCGCAAGCCGCTACATCAGCCAATGGTATGAGAAGGCCTTT
>DATHCB010000056.1:0-21004 GCA_035319765.1 Bathyarchaeia archaeon | reverse complement strand
TGCTTTTGGCTCAATGGTGGGAAGGCCCAGAAAGTTATGGAAGAAAGAAAAGGTAATCCCTCTGTCGCAACGATCATGGCTGCATTGAATGAAGCAGAGGGCATTGGGCCTACGATTGAAGAGCTCAAGAGTCACTTGCATGATGCTCCTCTTCTTGTAATTGATGGGCGGAGCCATGACAGAACGGTTGAGATAGCTAAAGACAAGGGCGCGACGGTCCTTATACAAGAGGGAACAGGAAAAGGGCAAGCTCTTGGTCAAGGCATCCAACAGTTGCCTTCAAATGTTAGATATGTCGTTTTCACGGATGCCGACTTCACTTATCCCGCGGAGTACATTCCGAAAATGATCGAAATTCTGGATCACGATCCCAATATAGGTATGGTTGTTGGAAATCGGTTCGATGGTGGTATTAAATTCAAAGCAGTGAGTGCTGACACATTTTATGCGGGAAATCGATTTTTAGCCTTCGCCCAGCATATGGTTAACGGAATTAAGCTCAAGGACCCATTGTCTGGTCTGAGAGTGGTCAGATCAGAGGTCTTGAAAGGGTGGAAACTCAAGAGTCGCGGCTTTGATGTAGAAGCTGAAATGAACTACCGAGTTGAACGCAAAGGATACCAAATCGTTGAAATTCCGATAACTTATAGGACCCGATTGGGGGAGAAAAAACTGAAGTTACGACACGGCTTAATAATCCTTAAGAGGATCGTGAGCGAAAGCCTGGCCTAATTATCTGCATGTCATTTTTGAACCAGATTGATAGTAATTGCTCAGTTTTGCTTCGTTGTCTCGGCATTAAACACGTTTAAAAACCTTACCTATAGGAAAGCAGGTGAAATTTTGCTTAAGGTTGGACTTATTGGCATAGGTCACATGGGGGGGCTTCACTTAATGAACGCCCTGCACATAGATGATATCAAAGTAATGGCTGTTGCAGATAAGAGTGAAAGAAACCGAAAATCTGTCGAAAAATATAATTTGAAAACCTATGAGGATTACGGTGATTTGATAGATGCCGAAGAGTTGGATGCAGTTATAATATCTCTGCCAAACTTTCTCAAGAAAGAAAGCGTATTCCGTGCAGCAGAAAGTAAATTAGATATCTTTCTAGACAAGCCATTGGCTCGAAACTTCATTGAGGGACAGGAAATTGTTCAAAAAATAAGAAAGGAAAATGTTAGACTGATGGTTGGTGCTAATTATCGATATTTTGACTGTGTAGAGAGGTTAAAGAAAAGTTTTGACGAGGGAAGAATAGGCAATGTTGCTATAGCGACATCGGAGCTGATCCTGAACGGCCCTATTTCGCACGGGGTTGTTCCAACACCGATCCCGGAATGGTGGTTTGACAAAGAAATGTCCGGAGGCGGAGCATTGCTCGATTTGGGTTATCACTTGCTAGACCTATTATTCTGGATGTTTGGCGACCTGCAAGTGAACTACTCAAACTTAGGGCATGAACTCAACTTACCCGTAGAAGATAAGAGCACGGTTGTCTTGGAGTCAAAGAATAAATCAACGACATGCCTAGTAAACGTGGGATGGTTTTCTAGGTCGATTTTTCCAGATTTCAATTTTAGAATAAATCTCCATGGAACAGCCGGATATGATTCAACAGAACGGTACGAGCCAAGAAACCCCAAGGTTTACGCTGTTAAGGAAGGGGTGTCGAACCTTTTCAGGAAAATTATTGGAAAGAAATTGCGTTATCTCTCTTATACTTACTATTACTATTCATTCTATAGAATATTGAACGTGTTCTTTGATCACTTAAAACAGGGAACTGAGTTGCCAATTTCTTTGAAAGAGGAATTAGATGTGATGCGAACTATTGACTTGATCTACAAACAAGATGGTGTCAATTAGATGGCTAAGGTGGTTTTGACTTCACTAAAGGCGAATAATTTCTCAGATGCCGAGATAGATGCCACAGTGGCGAATGCCATTGACAAATTAGGTTTCAGCTTCAAAAGCAAAACTCAAAGCGTGGTTCTAAAACCTAACTTATGTTACTATTGGAATTACTCAACAGGGGAAACTACCGATCCTCGAATAGTTTCATCGATCATCGACTATGTGAGACACAGACTGGGTAATGACGTTGCCATCTCCGTGGCCGAAGCCGATGCATCCGCGATGAAAACGAAGTATTCCTTTAAAGTCCTTGGATATGACAAATTGTGCCAAGCAAAGAACGTTGAGCTGAAAAATTTGAGCGAAGGAAACATCGTTAACGTAAAGATTAATGTCGATGGAAGAGAAATCGCGCTGCCAATTAATGAGGTTCTTTTAAAAGCTGATTTAATAATTAACATTCCTAAACTCAAAACTCATAATTTTGTTGGCGCCACATGCGCCCTAAAAAACATGTTCGGAGCAATTTCAAAACCGAGAAAATACTCCTACCACGAAATCATTTCTCAGATAATTGTTGCAATCAATAAACAGGTGAAGTCGCATGTCACGGTCGTAGATGGTCTCATCGTCCATGGATCACATCCTAAAAAACTAGGAGTAATTTTAGCCGGCGATGATCCCCTAGCCACGGATTTTGTTGCGGCCAAAATAATGGGATTCAATCCCAGGCGAATACCATATCTTAATTTAGCAGCAAAAGAACAAATTGGTCAAGTAAAGAATATCGAGTTGATCGAAGACAACGTTAAACTAAAAGAGATTAAGAAGAATTTTCCCAGCTACAATCATTTTCTGCACACTGTTTCATGGAACATGCAATTGAAAATGTTGAGGGCGTACGCAAAGGTTGCTGGAGACGTTCTTCCCTCGTTCTTAGAAAAATAGCATCGTTCCAGTCGTCGCATATGTCATTTGAAGTTTAGTGGTCGCTTTTGTCGTTTCTTCTAGGGATCTGGTTGCTGTTTGGTCTCTTGTCTTTTGGACCAGCGGGGTTCATTTTTCTTTATATGAAAAATAAGTCTAAGCGATCGTGGCCGACTAAGGTCGATGATAATTTTAAACCTAGGATTTCTGTAATGGTACCTACCTATAACGAATCGAGCATTATTTCGTTCAAGCTGGCCAACTTATGTCGCTTAGTATATCCGAAAGACAAGATGGAAATAGTTGTTGTCGATAGCAATTCTTCCGATAACACTGCTGAGATCGCAAGACAGTTTTCGCGGAAAGAGCCGCAAGTTAACATCGAGGTTTTAGTGGAAAAAGAAAGAAGAGGAAAATCTCATGCGTTGAATTATGCCTTAGGCCATTGCAAAGGCGATGTGATAATAGTCTCCGATGCTGATTGTTTCTGGCCTTCGGATATACTTGGCAAAGCCATGCCTTTCTTAGCTGATTCGACTGTCGGCGCGATCGGAGGGCCAAAGATTCTTCTAAATTCAAATCAAACGTGGGTTACGAGGATGGAAGAACGTTATCTGAGATCTGCCAATGATCTTAGACTCGGGGAATCAAAAGTAGGATCCACAGTTTTTTTGGAAGGGGGGTTCAGTGCGTTCAAGAAGGAAACCTTTGGCAGATTCGACCCTTATCTGACAGGGTCCGACGACTGCGGTACTGTGATACAAGTTGTCGAAAAGAACCTTAGGACGATGTTGGTCAAAGAGGGTGAGTTCTATTCAACCTTTCCGGTGTCTCTTCGAGGTAAACTTGGTATAAAATTACGAAGGGCCAATCAACTCGTACGCGTTTTCGCTAGATACCTTAGTCTACTGGTTAAAGGAAAAGTGAAAACAACTAAAAGAACCATCGTTCCCAACGTTTTTTTATATCTTATTTCTCCCATATCATTTGCGATTCTAATTGTGCTTACGGTTTTTATGGTCCTTAATTTTCCTTTTCTCCTGGTTCTCTTTGCGCTTCTCTTAGTGCCCAGAATTAGGTTTTATTTTTACGAAATTCTTGAAAGTAATATTTTGCTTCTCGTGGCGACACTCGGAGTGGTTATGGATAAACGGTTTTCGATTTGGAGCCAGCCGGAAGATAGAGCATGGCTAACAAGAGAAACATTGAGTCAATTTGATCTAATTTAGGAAGGCTCGATTTCTTAATCGAATTGAGGCTCTCGCGCGCCAAGAGGTTTGTTTGTGTGGCAGTCATTGTTACCATTGGAGTCTGCATCAGAAATAATGAGGCCACATTACCTGAGGTTATAAACAGTATAATTGATCAGGATTTTCCGCATGAGTTGATCGAGGTCATTTTCGTGGACGATGGCAGTGAGGATAGTAGTTCGTCAATCGTCAAGAGCTATGCTATTGCAATGGATATGAGCGTTAAGGTATTTCATCACGAATGGATGGGATTAGGGCCTTCAAGGAACATAGTTCTTGATAACACCAGCGGGCACTACATCATCTGGGTTGATGGAGACATGATGTTGCGTAAGGATCATGTCCGCAGACAAGTTGAGTTTATGGAGGCGCACCCCGAAATCGGAATTGCTGGAGGGAAACGGGGCATTTTTCCTGCGGGCAGCTTGATTGCAGATTTGGAGAACGTATCCTTTATGGTATATGATTCTGACAAAGATATATCAGACAAAAGGTTGCCTGGGACTGGTGGAACTATTTTTAGAGTTAGTGCTCTTAAGCAGATTGGCGGTTTTGATCCTACAATAAGAGGCGTTGGAGAGGACTTGGATGCTGCCTATAGGATAAAAGCAGCCCGCTGGATGGTGGGCAAGAGTGATGCGGTGTTTTTCGAAAGGGGAAGGCAGACATGGCAGGGATTGTGGAGACAATATCTTTGGCATGGGTATGGGCTTAGGAGACTTTATCGAAGAAATTCTAGTCTATTTTCGATTGCGAAAATGACGCCAATTGCGGCCTTTTTCGTTGGGCTCCTACGGATGCCTAATGCTTACAGGATGGTGCGCCGAAGGTCGGTTATCTTGCTACCTTTTCATTTCGCCTTCAAAATGATGGCATGGTGTTTTGGTTTTGCGAATGGGAAGTTAAGTGATGTTGGTTTAGAGTAATCGCTTGAACTTTTTGGGTGAGGTTGTGGACGTGAGGATCTGTGTTTTAAGTTGCTTTGAGGATCTGATGCTGAGGGACACTGGATCATCCATTCGGATTTATAATTTGGCCAAGGGTCTTGTTTCTGCGGGGCACCATGTACGGGTTGTTATTCCTAAAGAGAAGATGGCACGAGAGAGTACAGACGGATTTGTTGTAGAGAGTGTTGAGGGTTTTTGTCCAAAAGCTTTGTTGCAGGTAATTTCGAAGTTGTTAGGAGTATCGAGGCCAACTGCGCTCTTTTTTTATGATTTGCTTTTCATTCTAAGGGTAAGTCGAATAGTTCGCGAGTATGATGTTGTCCAAATCGAACAGCAATCATCCAGTGGTCTGCTTATTCCATTAATCAGAAAGGTTTTGAAAAGGCCAGTCATCGTCGATTGCCATGATGTTTTTCAGGCCTTAAGAGTCAAACATACCAACATATTGCGCAGAATGTTTGAGACTTTTCTAGAAAAATTGGCTTACAAAAGTGCAGATTTGTTACTGACAGTCTCTGATGAAGAAAAAAGGTACCTTGCTTCAATTGGTTTGCAGAAATGCAAAATAGAAGTCGTTCCTAACGGCGTAGATACCAACCTGTTTGCAAAGTCACAAGAGCAGAGAAAAACTCTGAGAAAAAAATATGATCTGAAAGAGTCTCAAATAGTAGTCTTCGTGGGGAACTTGGATTACTTACCTAATCGTGAAGCAGTTCAAATACTATCCTCGGTAATTGCGCCGCGAGTAATGGACGAAATCAAAGATGTCAAATTCTTTGTGATTGGAAGAAATCGGGAGAAACTGGAACTGCCCAAACTTACCTTTACGGGCGCTGTGAATAGTGTCTCGGACATTCTTAACATTTCTGACGTTGCAGTCGCTCCTTTGCTTCACGGGTCAGGTACCAGGTTGAAGATTCTAGAGTATTTCTCTTGTGGCCTTCCCGTGGTCTCAACCTCAACAGGTGCGGAGGGTCTTAATATAAAGGACGGCGTCAATATTTTCATAGAAGACGACCTTGAAGATTTTTCACTTTGCGTAATTAAATTACTCAAAGACAAGAACCTCTCAACGACAGTGGGAAAGGCGGCAAGAGTGCTTGCAACAAGCACATATGATTGGTCGCAAATTATACAAAGGTTAGAAATCGCCTTAAATCTTCTTTTTTCTTAGCAATTCATTAGGTTCCATTCATAAATGCCAAAATTATCTAGTTATCGGTTTTCATTCAAGAGTGCGTGCTAAAGTACATGAGCTTTTCTTTATCGTTTTTGAAGGTTGCGCAGGCACATTTGTTATGCGTAATCAAGAACAATTGTTCCAGCAACAGAAGGCGTCCATGAAGGAGCATAACTTTTCAAGAGTCCGTATTCTCCGGCTGAATTGAAATACCATGCGCACCATCCTGTGCCCCAGCTATTCAATATTCGCAGCGTGTTGTTGAAAGTGTTAAGTTCTTCCGTCAAAGCTACTCCAGTGTAATATTGGTCTGCTCCAATTTCTCCGAACAGTACAGGTTTATCCAAAGTGTTTAACACATAAGGAACCCAACAGTCCGTGAGTCCTTGCACATCTTGACTATATGTTATGTTTTGTCCAAAAGCATCATAATAGTGAGCATCGTAGGCAATATTTGACCCATTCAAAGGATACTCATAAACCCAACTTAGTGTCTGTGCTGGGTTTCCACCAGAATAGGTAGGTGGAGTTGGCGGTGGGTACTGAAGATTGCACCATATACCGTAACCTTCTGACGCTAAAATAATATTGTTTACACCGGCACTGCGAATCATGTTTATCGTTGTCTGCATGACGGAGAACCAGCCGTTTGTAGAGTTGCCTTGTGGTTCATTCCACAACTCGATTATTACGTTGGAGCAATTTTTGAGCGTTGTCGCCACAGAAACCATCATTTTCTCATAAGCAGCTTGGCTACTGATTATTGTTGAATCATTTGCATAAAGTTGATATGGTGGGTATGGCAGAGGTTCTTGCGAATAGCTATCTTGGCGGACTCCAGAGGCGCTAAACCAGCCCCAAATTGTATACGGACAAAATATAAGGTACATACCTCTCTGAGCCAAAAGCTGTGCATACTGATAAACTATAGTCTGAAAATTGTTAGTGTTCTGAATCCAGTATTGCGCCGCATAAAAAGTTCTAACGTCGGTGCAACCCCAACTTAGTAACGTGCTAAGGGTTGCCGTTACTAAACCTTGATTGCTTTGCCAATTTGCATAAGTCAGAAGGTCTGTTCCTTCCCAAACACCGCCTGGGCAATTGTCAAAACCTCCGACGTCAACTCCTTTGAGAACCACAGTATTGTTGTTTGAGTCCTTTATGTAACTGCCATCAACGTGAAGGGGCTGAATAGTTACTATCGCGCCTGAACTGCTTATGGTCGTGACACTTGATGACAATGAAAAGGCAACAGAGGAGACCATCAGGATTCCCACAAGTGCGACCGTAATGAGAACTATCGATTCGAATCGAAGCTTTTCCAACATGCGTTCCTTCAGCTTCGCTCCAATGTTATGAATATTAGTGAAGCTTGTCACTTTTAATAAGTGTTTCTGACTAAGTGTTTTACGAGTGTACAATATACGCTCACAATTTCCACCAACGACTGCAATCAAGAAAAATGAATTCTATCGTCAACTCAAGTGAAATGTACCATCCTGTTAGAGGATAACGCACGACCAAACTTGACATAGCATTCTTGCCAAGCCTTCAATTTCGCATCTAAAATGACTACATAGCTCCGGGTCTGCTAGAATCTGAAATATGACAACGCTACACAAGAAGCATGGATTGATAAGCATTTGGAATATAGGTAGAATGTCTAGAAAAACAATAAGGTAAGCCAAATGTCCACGAATCGCAGCTGGGAATCATATGGCCTTGTAGGGCTAGTGTTGGTTCTGCAGATCGCTGTTTACTTTTCGGTGTACGCGGACGTTCCAATTGCACGGATGGTCATATGCTTTCTTTATCTTATGTTTGTTCCGGGCGTCGTTATATTAAAGCTACTCGCGCCTAAGAATTTAGACATAACTGAGAAAGTCTTTTTTTCGGCAGCATTAAGCATTGCTTTCTTGATGTTCTTGGGCGTTGTCATTAATGAGATCGGAAAATTGGCCGTTACCGATCCTCTCTCGCTTAATTTCCTCATCTTCAGCATTAATACGGTCATACTTTTGATGAGTTTTATGGGCGCTAGGAGCGCTGATTCAGGCTTATCGACCACGATCCGGCTAAAACACTCGAAATCACTGTTCTTAATATTATTGTCCCTTTCGCTTATCATCTTAGGGTCTTATGGAATAGTCATAGTAAACATTTCTGGAAACAGCTTTTTCCTTCTTCTCTTGATACTCGCAATTTCGGCTTGCGTCTCTTTAGTTTTTCTTTCAGAAAAAATCATTCCTTCAAACTACTACCCATTTATATTGCTCGTTATTTTTGTTTGTTCGCTGTTCTTCGTTAGCAACTATGCATTAGTCACAAAGTACATCACAGGGAATGGTGACCAGTGGCTTGAATATCAAGCTTTTAAATTGACGGATACAAACCATTTTTGGAATTCTGCCGCACCGGTTTCTCTTTATGGTCCCCTTCTTTCCCAAGCTTTGACCATGCTAAGTGTAACAATTTTGCCCGTGATATTCTCGACTATTACAGGGCTAGACGGTTCCACAATCTTCAAACTTCTTTATCCCTTAGTAGTCTGTTTCATAGCTTTGGGAACATACAAACTTTATCAAACACAAACAGACAACAAAACAGCATTCCTAGCAACGTTCTTTCTGATCGCTGTTTCTGTAGGCAAAGGAGTGGGTTCGTCTGTACAAGAGATCGGACAACTGTTCTATGTGTCACTGTTCTTACTGCTTTTTAAGAAAGAATTTTCTCCCTCAAAAAAGAATGTCCTTCTTATAATTTTCAGCGTAGGCTTAGTGGTATCTCACTATAGTCTTGCGTACATTTTCCTATTCACGATTCTTGCAACATTTCTCATTATTGCGATAATGGATTATATGAAAAAAGGGCATTTCTCAATATACCGAATAAAAATACCATTACCGTTAATCGTATTTTCTTTAACAATCGCTTTATTTTGGTACGTTTTTGTCAATTCATCGGCCACTTTCAACTACTTCGCTTCAGATATGAATACTGTAATGAGTGGTCTCGGTCAGTTTTTCAACCCTGCATCTAGAGGAACTGCTTTAGCGGGTTTAGGTGTGGTTCAAACCCCTACGATTTTTGCTAAAATTAGTGCTGATTTGTTCATTGTAACCGAGCTTTTACTAGTAGTAGGTTTCATTAAACTCTTAACGACCAAGAATAGGACTTCCAAATTCAGTATCGAATACAAAGTAATTGCAACTTTGAACATGGCGATCCTAGCAGCAAACGTCCTTCTTCCGAACCTCGCAAATACCTTCTTAATGTCAAGGTTCTACGAAACGACTCTTATTATTCTCGCTCCCCTCGCAATTTTAGGCGGAAAAACAATAATAGAACTCGTGCCGAAACCCAACTTCCGAAAATTCTCCGCAGTCATTCTACTCTTTGCAATAATCATTCCCCTTTTCTTATTTCAAACAGGTTTCGTTTTTGAAGTCACAAAGGTCCAGAGCTATTCTCTTCCCTTAAGTATGTATAGATGGAGCAATCTAACGCTTTACGGCTACATTGTCAATGATCAAGAAGTGGACGGTGCTCGATGGTTACCCCAATACGCAAATGTTACCAACATCTCTATCTATTCAGACGCGGTATCGCAAGACGAAGTTTTAACGGCTTATTGCAGCATGGGGGGAGGCAATGTCTACATTTTATCAAACGCTACAAGGCTTGCTTCAAACGACTTTGTATATCTGGCGAATGTTTATCTGATAAACAAAGGGGGCATTTTTAACGCCAGTCAAATATCGCCGATTCTTGAAAATCAGAACAAAATTTACTCGAATGGCCAATGTGAAATCTACAAGAGCATCACTCCGTGATGCTTTTGACGTTATGAGCACTTTCTCATAAAGATATGGAGCGCACGCTGCTGAACTTGTCTGAGGAAGAAATCAACAAGCGCCCATAAAAGCACTATAAACGGTGCTGAGCAATGAGAGTTCTGATAGCAACACCTTTCTATTTTCCAGCGATTGGTGGAATCGAAAGCTTCATCGAAAATGCTAGCACTGACGAGAGAAAGGCCATTATCTTTGAAAATTTATGTCAAACCGAACTGAATTAGTTACTAGGAAAAGCGATTGAGTTGTGCTGAATTGTTGGAAGAGTCTTTGCCAAATAAACATTATCCATGTTACGAGATATGGAGAAATTAAAGGATTGAAGGTATAAAGCAGGGGCGCGCCCATGACAGACCTATCTCTCAACTATTCAACGTGAACAACATAACGAGTCAATAGTACACAGATGAAATCGGAAATGAGTGTGTTCGCGCTCTCATGCTGTGGTGATAGGTGAAGATTTGAATGGATGAGACTAAAACATTTCCATTCATTTCTATCGTAATTTGCACCCTAAATAGGAGGAGACTCTTGAGAGATTGTCTTAACTCAATTCTCAAGATGGAATATCCGAAGTCTCGCTACGAGATGATAATAGTGGACGGTGGATCAACCGACGGGACAGAGGAACTGTGTAAAGATTTCTCTGAAATTCGATTTATCACCGAAGGCAGGTTCGGATTAGCATACGCCAGAAACAAAGGAGCAGAATTGGCAAGAGGTTCCATAGTTGCATACACAGATGATGATTGTGTGGTTGATGTGCAATGGCTTAGGAGCTTGGTATCAGGGTTCCATGCTTCTAAAGCTATCGTCGGCGTTGGTGGTCCTGTTTACCCACTGCACCCTGAGATAATTCCAAGGAAGATTCTCGTAAAAGCTGCCTTAGGACTATATAGTGCAGGGCAAGAGGTAAAGCCTGTCCAATGCATTATAACCTCGAATTCAGCTTTCAAAACAGAGATCTTCGATTCTATAAGGTTTGACGAGGCACTCGGTGTTACTAGGCGGGGGAGGCGTATTTTGTCTGGAGAAGACGTTGATTTTTGTCAAACCCTCGTTGCCTCAGGAATCAAACTTTTATACACGCCATACGCAAAAGTCTATCATCAAATCTCCACAGACAGACTAAAAGTAGCATACATTCTCAGACGCTCTTTTGAAGGAGGAATAGGCGAAGCAAGAATACTTCTCAAGAAGAGGAACTCTAGGATTTGGGCCTTCAGGTATGCTGTTGGCAGACTAGTTCAAAGCATCTTTCAAATTCTGTCTGACAGATCCTTCACTTCATGTTATGTGTTGATCAACTCGTTGTCAGCACTTTTTGTGTGCTTTACAGGCCTCGATAAAGTCCTATGATCTTGTTAGAATCCAAGGTTTATGACGCCTAATAGAAATGATTAAAATTACACTTCAAGACCGAAATGAACATGATATGAGCCCTCTGAAATTTCACAGTTCTTCCCAGCATAAGAGCTATACCAAGAATTAGAGCTTATTCTTCACTAGCGCGCAGGCATTGTGAGATCTTCGAAAGCTTCACGCCATAATGTTTCGTCTTCACTGCATTTCCTACCGAGATCTAGCTCTCATTCGTTCTTGAATAGCAAGGCACGATCCGTTTGACCCACGGTTATGAATTGTGGGCGCATCTAGTGCGCCGGATAAGCAACCCGGATTTTCTGATAAACTCAACCTACAGGATGGCAAAGCCTCAAGATGAAAGTTTTGATGGTGACCCCCTTCTATTACCCAGTTATTGGAGGGACAGAGAGCTTCATTCAGAATGCTTCCCTGAGGCTAAACGAGATTGGGATTAAAACAGATGTTTTGACTTTCAACCTTAGCGGAGGGGATCGTCCTGTATGGAAAAATATCATAGTTCAGATGGACAAGAGCAAGATCATAAAGATACGATGCCTCAAGGCGATAAGGCCATCAGGGTTGCTTCAAATCGGCTTGGTTCCAGGTCCATTCCAAAGATTCATGAAAGAATATGATATAATTCATTTTCATAATGAGACGGAGCTGTCGTTGCCGTTATTTTCGTATTTCGTCAAGAAACCAAAAATCATGCATTGCCATTGTCTTGACGTTTCATATCGATTTTATAAGAAGAACCCTGCAAGTTGCAAAGCCCTCAGAAAAATCTCACACGTTTATGTAGCGGTCTCTGATCCAATACGGCGTCTGTTAATCGATCTCGGCATTCCTAAGAATAACATTAGGATAGTACCAAACGGTGTTGATACTGAAATATTTCGACCTAACAACAAACTAAGAGCCAGAAATTTGTTGTTGTTTGTCGGAAGGATAGTTCCGAACAAGGGATTGCACATATTATTAAAATCCTTGGAATACGTCAAGTCTCCCGTCACACTCGTGATTATTGGACCACGCTCAAGTTTTTCTCCTGCGTACTATGACGAAATCTTGAGGTACATTAATCGTCTCAATGAAACAACAACCCACAAAATCAGTTTTCTGGGCGTCCAAACAAAAGAAGAGTTGATTCGATGGTACCAGCGAGCAACCATATTCGTTTGTCCATCGCTTTCGGAACCGTTCGGAATAGTCAACTTAGAAGCCATGTCTTGTGGAACCCCTGTGATAGCGTCAAGTGTAGGGGGAATACCCGAAGTTGTCAAAAACAACAAAAACGGTATCTTAGTACGTTGCGGAGTTTCTGAAGAATTGGCACATGCGATTCAGTCTTTGTTAGACAACAGAGATCTTAGGAATGCCTTCAGTGAAGACGGAAGGGAATGGGTTGTCAAAAACTTCTCGTCACAGGTGATTGCTAGGTACCTTCTCCGGTTGTATAACTCGATGTTATTGTCGGCATGACCACGTATGAATAAAAGTTTCATTCCTATTCTCGGAATGCGTGGCCTACAAGCCGGCCTTGATGTCGAAGCGGTATACTCGGAAACATCGATGCGGTCTTGAATATTCAGGCGATATCTTCTTGAAGGTAGGAGTTTTTCACCCGCCATTCCGCCCAAAGTACTTTGGCGGCTCGGTCGTTGTAACAGTCTCCGTCATAAATGCTCTTGCAGAGGCTGGGCATGATGTTATCCTTTTCGCCTCTGACAGTGTTGATCAAAAGAAAATTATTGAGTTGCTTGGAACAAGAATATCGCCTTTAGCTAAAGAAATCGTAAAAACTTCTTTCCTACCACCTCGAAGTTTAGTCGATGTCTATGCGTCGGCTTTTAGACTCTTGACATTGAAAAAGAAATGCCACGTTTGCATAGATACTTATTCTAATTACGTTTTCCCATGGACCGACGTTTGCTACCTTCATTTCCCATACATCAATTCTTTTCTCTTCAGACAACATTTTCCATATTTGAAAAATAGTAGAGGATGTTGGCGGGAGGCTTTCAATCTCCCATACATTTTCTTTGAGAAGAATCTCGAATCATACAGCCAAAAGTTGATTCTTGCGAATAGTCGCTATACTGCAAGTGCGATACAAGAGTCTCTTGGAGCCAAAGCTGAAGTCCTTTACCCCCCAGTTTCAAGGGCGTTTTTCCAAGAAGATTCTCAGATTCCAAATGGTCACTCGCGAGAAAATCTAGTTACGAGCATTGGTCGTATTACACGAGATAAAAGAATGGAAACGATTCCGTACATCGCAAAAGCGGTAAAGGAAAAAAATGTAAGATTCGTAATAATGGGTTTCGGGCACGATGATACCACTTTGAGAATCATAAATGCTAAAATGAAAGAGTTTAACCTCGAAAGAAAGATTACTATCTTGAAAGACGCGTCTCGAAAAGGAATTCTAGATCTACTTAGGAAGACCAAAGTATATTTACATCCACCAACTCTCGAACACTTTGGGATATCTATAGCAGAAGCAATGGCCCTCGGCTGTATACCAGTCGTCTACGATGACGGCGGTGCAAAAGAGTTCGTCCCAAAGGAGTTCAGATATGAGAATCTCGATGACGCAGCTGAAAAGGTGGAAAAGGCAATCAACAGCTGGTCACCAAAGCAGGCTAGAAGAATGAACTCTATAGCTGAAAGGTTCGCGGAACCCAATTTTCACAGAAACTTCATCAAAATATTCTCTGCTTATTGTTCACAAAAGAAATAAAAATGTCACTTGCACGGAAGTTTAGCATTTGCTTTCAAGAATCAGATAAGGAGATACCAGTTTGAGTGCGGTAAGTTTTGTTAAGATTGGTCAAAATCGGTTGAAGCAAGCGATCTTAGATTCTCTAGATCTGATTCATTTCAGTTTCCCGCGTAATGTGGAAAATGTAGTTATTAAGCCTAACATGTGCTATTACTGGGATTATTCCACGGGTCAAACTACAGATCCGAGATTCGTAGGCGCCTTGATCGATTTACTTCGTGAGCAGATTTCGCCAAACATCGACATTTCTATCGTAGAAGCCGACGCATCAGCCATGAAATGCAAACACGCGTTTAGGCTGCTCGGTTATGAAAAACTCTCAAGAGACTATAACGTAAAACTAGTCAATCTTTCAGAAGACAAGACCACCCCCATCGAAGTCACTGTTAACAACCAACCCTTTCGTTTAAGAATGCCCAACACCATTCAAAATGCTGACCTGAAGATTAACGCGACAAAAATCAAATACAGCCTTGAAAGAATCAAAATAACCTGCGCACTAAAGAATGTCTTCGGTTGCAATCCGTATCCCAAAAAGTTCAGATATCACCCGAAACTTGAAGAAATGATTGTCGCTCTTAACAAGGCAATGCGATTTGATCTTTGTCTAGTCGATGGTGGCATAGTTTCAGGAATCCAGCCACGTCGACTAGGACTAGTGATAGCAAGCACAGATCCTGTGGCAATCGACGCAGCAGCCGCCAAAATTGCAAAGGTTAATCCGAAAAAAATAAGATACATTCGACTGGCGACCAAAGAGGGTTTGGGAAACCTAAGCTTTGTCGAGAAAGGCATTCCACTTAGCTACTTTAGGGATAGATATCCTAAGAAAGACGTTAGGACCATACTTGTGAGCAGAGCGTACAACTTGGCAATTCGCATGAAACTGGGCAAAAAGCTCGGACTAGAATAGCGCCAAGGTCAATGGAGAATCATTGTCATTGAAGAAGCTTAGAGTGGGAATAATCGGGCTAGGGCACATGGGCAAAATCCATATGCAAAACAGTCTGAAGCTGGAGAACACGAGTCTAATAGCGGTCTCAGACGTATCGAAAAAAGCCCTCAAGGACGCTAGAGATGCCGGTGTCAAGAATACATTCGACGATTATGAACAACTTCTAAAAAACCCAGAGATTGATGCCGTAATCATCGCTTTACCAACTTATCTTCACCTGCAATGTGCAATGCGAGCTGCTGAGGAAGGAAAACACGTTCTCCTGGAAAAACCAATCGCAAGAAACGTTCAAGAAGCGCATGAAATCATCGCAGCTGCACAAAGACATTCTATAAAGCTTATGATAGGCTACCCACTGAGGTTCAGTCCAACATTCCGTGACTTTAAAGAGAAACTCCAAAGTGGGACGTTAGGTGATGTGGAAATTGCGTCTGCGATAAATATAAGCAATGGTCCCTTCACTCACAGAATGCAGGATTACGCGCCCATTCCTGTCTCCGAGTGGTGGTTCAGCAAAGAACTGAGCGGAGGTGGCACACTCATCGACCTTGGCAGCCACATGCTAAACCTTCTCCGTTGGTACTTCGGCGAAATAACAGACATAAAAAGTCACTTCGGTTATCGATTCAATCTTGATCTCGAAGACACAGCAACATGTCTCGCTAAATTTCAAACAGGGACTCTTGGCATAATAAGCGTCGGATGGTTCTCTCAAACTACGAGCATACAAGTTGAGCTGTTTGGGACAGTCAATCACTTGAAAACCCAACCTCACACTTCAAACCCTATATTGACAGCCACCAAAATGCTAACCATTGGTAGTTCACAGTTCTCCACGTCGTATATGGCTGAACTTCGCAACTTTGTCAATTGCGTAATTTGCGATTTTTCTCCTTCGCCCACCGGAAAGGACGGCCTTAAAGACATGGAAGCCATCTCCCTCGCATACAAGAATCAAATAAGCTTGGCTGCTACCAACGATTCTGGCTTTAGAAGCAGCAATTCCTAGGCGGCACTTGTTATTGTAATTCAAGTAATTAGTAAATTCAGTGAACATCGAGACGAAACAAAAATGACGGATGTCCCTGTCTCCGTCGTAATACCGACATACAAGCGGGCGCACTCGCTGAATTATGTTTTTGAAGCATTAACAAAACAGACCTATCATGATTTCGACGTTGAAGTGATACTGAAACCCAGCGGAGACGGAACAGAAGACATTATCGAAAAATACGAGAAAGTATTGAAAATACGCCTGACTGTTCAAACCAAAGGGTACATCACAGATGCACTTAACCTTGGGCTGGCAAATTCCAATGGAAAGATAATCGTGCTATTAGACGACGATGCCCTACCGGTTCCAAGATGGGTTCAAAGTCACGTAGAAGCATACGAAATTCCTAATGTTGGGGGAGTATCAGGGAACGTTTTATCGGCAAAACTCGCAGGTGAAAAACTCGTTCCTATGAGAGGTCAAATGTCACAAATTATCCCTTGCCAAGAAAATTTTCTCAAGCGCTTTGCACTTAAGGTCTGGAGTTGCCCTATTGAAGGCTTGGAAGATTATCTCGTTTACATATCGAAGGCAGGAGTTGTAGAATATAATTACGACGTAGGGCGAATCGCGTCACACAAACTTGCGAACTCACTTCTAGGGATGGGCGCCAACATGTCTGTGCTATCCGAAGCTGTGAAAGACTTCAGTTTTCCAAAATCATGGATCCTCGGCTTGGGATGTGAACAGTTTATGGGCTGGCATATCTGGAGAAAAGGTTATGGTTTGATTTTCAATGCCAAGGCAGAAGTCTATCATCTTGAGCATGGTCAGACCCTTAGCCGAAACATAAGAGACTCGAAAAGGGAACGCTTACGTTGAATCGAACGCGACCTCATGTTTTATCGACTGTACGGTCTCGAAAAGAATCTTTCTAGAATGCACCGAATCATTTGGCGCATCTTCTCGACCGCCGATAACATTAAGAAAATATGTAAGAATAGGGAGCTAGACCGAATTATTCGTATAGAAGGCTCCTTCCACTCAGATCTCATTAAACTAAAATGGCTCTTATCAAGAAAGTTACATAGCAGCTATTCTCCATTGACGGATCTGAGAACATACATCGAGTGAATAAGTGTAACGCGCGCTTAAACATTTTGAGGACCCTGCAGTTGCTGCTGCCATGGGAACGACAATATACGGTTATGAGTTCCCTCCAATACACCGCCTTCATAAATACTTGCAACGAACAAGCCCTTTAGGATAGGGCTATACCAGCACCGTTTTCGAACGCGATCGTGAGTTAGAGGTCGGAAATTTTGCCAAAACAATACGTGATGCCGCAGGGGATTATAGCGCGCGCTTTTAATCTTCAACGAGCTCTTAGCTTTTTTACTCTGATGATGGTAGACAAAAAGATAATATGCCTCAGCTAGACGGGCTAACGTGACGCCGGAACGTACGGCATCTGAACAGCTTACAAGGGAAGAAAAACCGTGGAAAAAGCGCTTGAGATGGGTAAGACCTCGGCTACTGGAAGCTTTCAGCTGCTCATAGGCGTAGCTGCGTCAACTATAATCATGGCTGTGGGGGCCATAATTCTGGGCAGGCTCTTGACACCTGACGAATATGGGCTTTACGGCATCGTGCTCATCCCGCTGACGACGATAAACCTGTTCAGAGATTGGGGCATAAACTCTGCCATGACAAAGTACATCGCTAGCCTCAGAGCCTCGCAAAAAACCGAAGAAATACACAGTGTGATAGCCGCGGGGCTAATCTTCGAGGTCGCATCCGGCATCGCCCTTTCTTTCCTCTCACTCGGCTTAGCCACCTTCATCGCCATTGCAGTATTTGGCAGACCGGAGTCCGCATTCTTCATACAAGTGATCTCCGTCTCAATTATCGCGGGCTCACTCCTCGCAGCTTCCCAAGCGGTCTTCATAGGCTTCGAAAGAATGGAACTCAACAGCTTCACACTTATCTGTCAGGCGATAGTAAAAACCGTAGTTGGCCCTATCCTAGTCGTCTTGGGTTATAGCGTTCTTGGAGCTGTCATCGGCTATAGCCTAGGGTTCATAGCCGCAGGAACCATTGGCTTAGTGACCTTTTACATCATGCTCTATAGGCCCCTAAGAAAAGAGGGCACTAGCAACATAACGAAAACGTTCAGAACAATGCTAAACTACGGATGGCCCCTCGGCATATCCTCAATCTTTGGAGGCATTCTGACACAGATATACCTCTTCATGGCACCATCCTTCGTGGACAATACGCTGTACGGCAACTATTTAGTAGCATCAAACTTCACTGTTCTACTGACCTTCCTCACGATTCCAATAAGTACGGTGCTATTCCCAGCGTTCGCCAAACTCGATACAGAAAACGATGATGAACTCGTAAAAAAGGTCTTCACATCCTCAATCAAGTACACATCCATACTGTTAGTTCCGTCAACGATTGCCATGATGGCCCTCTCGGGTCCAATCGTTGGTACGCTGTACGGAGAAAAATATGCGTATGGCCCCTTCTTCCTAACCATAGCCGTCATAGGCAACCTGTTTGCCCTCTTTGGAAGCCTAAGCGCGGGCAATCTTCTATCCGGCCTGGGAGAAACGAGAATACTCATGATCCAAAGCGTGATAACACTAATCATCGGCCTTCCAATAGGCTTCATCCTCATCCCCTCGCTTGGAATAACAGGTCTCATAATAGCGAGCACTGTCGCAGGTGTGCCAAGCTTGCTTTGGGTGCTTCACTGGATATGGAAACAGCACGGCGCCAAAGCCGACTTCAAATCCTCAACCAAGATTCTCTTTGCTTCAGTGATTGCAGCCTTTGTGGCTTACCTGCCGACGATATTTCTGAACGCAGCCGACTGGATAAAACTTGTAACCAGCCTCGCAGTCTTCCTAGTGGTCTACGTGCTGGGCGCACCATCGATCGGAGCAGTCAGCGCAGATGACATAAAAAACCTAAGGAACATGTTCTCTGGTTTGGGCGTGATAACAAAAATAATCAATCTTCCACTGTTCGTCGCAGAAAAGGTTGCATTGACGCGATCGACAAATAAAGAAGCAGTGAAGGCGCTATGACGCAGCAATGTCCCAACTAAACTGAAAGAGCAGCGCGTCAACATAGACGTCAAATGAGCATCAAAAGAACCGCTGACCCTTAGACCCACACTCACAGAAAAGCACAAGCATAGAATACATCAGTCTTAAGTTGTCACGTGTTATGAGTTGGTAGATATGAAGAGAGCCGCTTACGCAGGCATGGTCATCGTTAAAGTTGTCGGCGAAATGCTCTTTCTATACGGCCTTCTCGGCTGGATGTACGGGGTGCTCGTGCAGTTGACTCATCCTAGATTGTTGCCTTCTGGTCTGTCTCATCTCATTCTGTGGATCAGAGTGGACACGTTCGCCGTCATATCATTCATCCTTAGCGTCATCGGATTCCTCATATGGAGAATAACCGCCGAACTAACCAAACCTCAAGCACAATAGCCTAATTTATTCATCTTCAATGATGATACCTCCAAAACAGAAACGTGCATATCCGAACGAATTCGAATATTAATACAGGTCCCCCAATTAAGTTTCGGCTTTTGGGAGAAATGCACCATGCCGGGAACAGCGAAGAAACCGCTCAACTCAGTCATCAAATCCCTACCGGATCAAAAGAGGACAATACTGCTGATCGTAGGCGTCGCGGCTATTGCACTGTCTCTCTCCCTAATCGTCCCCGCATTGCTGGATACGACGAGTCACCTGAACTTTATAAGTATGGGCAACATCCGCACCATAGGCGTCTCAGCATTCTACGACTCCAACTTCCAAAACGAAACCACCAATATTCAGTGGGGCACAATCTACTCAGGATCATTGAACAACGTTACGCTCTACCTAAAAAGTACAAGCAATGCCGAAACAATACTTCATCTCCAAGCAGCAAACTGGACGTTTCTAAATTCCAGTAACCCCATCGTATCTGGACCAAACCAAACCACACCGTACTTAAACCTAACGTGGAACTACAACAACACAACCATAGTGCCGGGTCAGGCGATTCCCATAACCCTCACTCTATCCGTCACAGATTCTCCAGCCTTCACTCAATTCCTGCTTAACAATGACGTGACAGGCTTCAGTTTCGACATAGTAATCAGCGCAATAGAACAACTAGGATAACATCCTAGACTAACTTTCCTTATACGCACTAAAGTCCCAGGTGACAAGATTGAGGATACCAGTTCTTTAGCGCGCGCTATTTCAGGGTCATCGCCGAATCAAACTTCTCACCGATCACGCCTGACCCAAATTCGGACATTTCTGCTGCTTGAAGAAACCGAAAAGTTGCTCGAGGATTGGTCCCTGCACTCAAGGTTTATCGAACTTCCTAAAAAAAAGTCTTCTTCATGCGCAATAGAAAAAGCAAGGAACAGCCGCTGAACAGGCCATAAAAAGTTTTTGCGCACCTTGACTGTTCTGAAGTTCGTCGGTTACGCTGGTCCAGGCTGCCACTCCAACTTTCGAGATATTTGGGACATATCGGTGACCGAGGGGGTAGGCTGTGCACACACCGACAGCTGAAGCGAGGACCAAAGTCGCCAACCCGAACACCATGTTGCTATCATGCTCAAAACTTGAGAAATTCAGCAATGCATTAGTAAACGATCTCACTTAACCGTCCGAAACGAAAGAACTCAAGGCCCACGAAGCCTCATCTCTCTAATGGAGACTCAAACACGACTAGATGCAACCACTGTTATGGCTTTGGAAACAGCCATTCCAGGCAGCATTTTCCTTCATACCTTAAACCATCGGCAAATTGAACAAGAATGGCAAACTTGACTTTAACCATCGTGATGTCGCCCTGCAAGGCGAGTGA
>DATHCB010000055.1:0-12429 GCA_035319765.1 Bathyarchaeia archaeon | reverse complement strand
GCCAGTAGTCATAGTTTAGGCAGAACGGTCCCCAACCGTTGGTGGACGGTGGACCTGGAACCTCGGCTGACAGCCATATCTCCAAGCCGTCCTGGAATTCGTCCAAGATCCACGCGCCAGTGTACATCTGGTACCTGTAGTAGGTCATGACCATGTTGTCTGCGACTTCGCTAGTTATGTCGGTCTCCATGAAGTTGATAACTGGGAAGTAGGGCTTCCCGCCGACTATCGGAAGCGCCATTCCCAAACTGGCGAAGTAACTGTTACCGTACAACGCGTACTGGTTCTCGCACCACATCGTGAACGTGTCTCCGGAGAACGGCCCACCCACGGATCTACTGTAGCCATCAAGCCCGATGATGTACGCTGCTTGGTCCAGTCTCTCCGCGTGTTCAGTCCTGGCGAAGATCTGGATCGTAGCGTTCGGGATAGCCAAGTCATATGGGCTGGAAGTGTTAGTGCCTGCGGGACTGCCTGAACTCGTTGTTGGGTACGGACTAGCGAAGAACCACGTGAAGTAGCCTCCACCATTCGGGTTAGTGGTGCCCAAGTTTGGCAAGCCAAAACTTCCGTTCTCAAGGTACGTTGGGTACCCACTGAGGACGAACTCCGAGTAGGCGTCAGCAAAGTTACCCTGCGGCCCGTAAATGGCCTCGCAGTACGCTTCTGCCGCCTGCCCGAACGGGTTAAAGTCGAGCGGGTCGTAGCACGGCGTACCACCACCAGCGAAGTAGGTGTCCAAGTAAGCAGTCCTGTTCACTAAGGCCGCAAAGGCTTGCCTGTAGTAAATGTTGCTGAACGGAGCGGCGTAGTTGTTCAAATCGTACTCGATCAACTCGGTCGCGGCTACGAAACCAGTCGTAATCGCGGGGTTGCCCGAGATGGCTGAGTACTGAGTTGGAGTCAAGATGCTATCCATAAAGTCGATGCTACTTGTCTGAAGAGCAGAAAACTCCGCTGTATCGCTCGAATAGAACTTCATTATCAACTCGTTAGCGGCAGGCCCAAAGTAGTTGAAACTCTGATTGCTAGGGCCATACGGCGGACTAGGCGTTTGAAAAGCTTTAACCTGCGTTGGAAGAATGAATCCGCACATTACAGCGATAAGCACAACACTAAGTATTGCACTTTTCTTTTTCAATTTCCTTACTCCTTTCTCTGTTTTCGGGGAAACTCTGATCGGTAAGACATAAAAATCTGCTGATCAGGAAGGATCTCCGACTTGGATTTAAGTTGCAAAACGGATAAAAGACTTGTGCCGAAGACCCCTTGGAATCAAGATGGTCCCAACAAAAAGCGTAGGCAGTAGTGGAATAAAGAAACTGTCCATCAAGAAATGCTGGGAAGAGGAAACAATGTGAAGGTAGACACAATGATGATTCCTCAGACAGTATTGATTCTGCGCACGCCATTAGCGGTCTGTTGACTTCTGGGAACCTTCCCCGTCTCTTCAAGTCAATTGGTGGCTCGCTTACATCTTTCCAGTCTTGAAGCTTGTGATCGGCTGTCTTATTCTTGGGGCTAAGCTTCGGCGTACAGGTTGAGCATCGGACTTTTGGCGCGCCCGGCTAGGCTGTGCGCACATACAAAGTTTAGCCTCCGAGCGTAAGGTCTGCCTGCGTGAGAAAAATGCCCCTATTTGTTAACAACTTTCAGATGCTTCCGAACAACTCATAGAACTTCTAACCTAATGTTCTATTCTTCCACACCATCAAACTCGTTCAAACACAGAAGGGTGACCGCGGCCATTAGCTGCAGCAACGTCCTTTGTCAACTAACTTTCTGGCGAGCGGTTTGCGCTTGAGAACTGTTCCGCATATCTTGCAATTTCTGAGCTTGTAATCTGCTGGATACTTGTGATGGCACGCGGGGCAGTATAGTATCCAGTGTAGGCGGTAGCGGATGCCGTAAGTAATTAAGGAAGAGAACCCTAAGCCTAGGTGATTCGCAACGTTTTGGATGGAATAATCATCGGTCACGATTGAAGGTGAATGGCCCGAACCTTTCAACTCTAGCGCCAAGGCTAAGACACCTAGATCCGCCTTAGAGAGGTAAAGCACGTCGCCAAGAGCCTTGGAAGACTCCTTAACTACGCCCAAGCTATGTTCTTCAGGCGCTCTAACCTTCAGCTTGCCACTCTCGACCGCCGCGTTAAACCTTACCCAAGGCAGGGAATTCACAATCAGTTCCTCCAACACAGTCGGCACGGTAAACTGTGCGTCTGACACGGAAAGCGGATCATACCCTGCAATGAAGGCAGATGTATCCAGTACAATAACACGCCGATCTTTTTCTTCCGTCAGCCTCTTCCACCCCGATAGAAGAGCATCCTCGACTCCAGACGACGATAAAAGTTCTGCCTGAATCTGATGAAAGTCGTCTGATACTCAGACTTTGCGATAGTCAAGCATGGACTCTCGGTTTCTAACGCCTCACGATGCTGCCCGTCGAGCACGACAAAAGTCTTCTGAGGTCGGCTAACCTCAATAGTCACCGTAGAGGAAGCAGGAAAAACCATCGGATGAAATACTGCGAGTGGGCAGATAGGCGTCAACACGAAAGCGTCCATCCGAGGATCTAAGACAGGCCCACCGGCAGTGAGAGAGTAGCCTGTCGAACCAACCTGGGACGCGACCATAACCGCATCAGCAACACATTGCGCCACAGGAGTCTTATCCACCCAAATCTTCGCATACAGAAGCTTAACCGGCGCATCAGGCGAGATAAGAACCTCATTCAACGCTTCCGGAAGCATTCTTCCTTCAACCTTAGAAGCAAGCTTTACACAGTGCTCAAGCTTAAATCTGCCTTGCAAACAGCTATCAATAGCCCGCAAAGCATTATTCGGTTTAACCTCAGTCAAAAAGCCCCGAATACCTATGTCCACCGCGAGAATTGGAGGCTCAGGCTTACGAATTCCCAAACAGGTCCTGAGAATGGTACCATCGCCGCCAATGGTGATAAGCATCTCTGGATTCATTTTTCTCAAGGGAGTGGCTAAAGATTGTTCCTTGATACCCTCCGCCAGTTCTGGCTCCAAGAAAACGGATAACCTCTTTGCTGTTAAGTGCGCAACGACTTTTCTAGCAAAATCCAATGCATCCTTTCTATCAGTGCGAGCGACAATGCCGACACTACCGAACAATTTTTCACCGTCACATCAATTCAATTTATATATCTTACTTGTTAAGAATTGCTGTCTATAAAGGCGAAATGGAATGACCAAACCAACTGATGTCGGAAGCATCCGCGTTGGCGGTTACATAATAATCGATGGAGAACCCTGCCACGTCGTGGACATTGCAAAGTCCAAACCTGGGAAGCACGGTTCGGCCAAGGCGCGAATTGTTGCCGTCGGAGTGTTTGACAATACTAAAAGAACCCTAGTGAAACCCGTCGACTCACAATGCGAGATACCCATAATCGAGAAGAGAGCCGGACAAGTCATCGCTCTATTACCCTCGACTGTGCAGGTGATGGATCTCGAAAACTACGAAACCTTCGAAGCTCCAATGCCTGAAGAAGATGACGTGAAAAACAAACTTGCCTCAGGAGTAGAAATCGAGTACTGGCGAATTCAAGGCAGAACCAAACTCGTCCGAACAAAAGGCTAACGTCACTTTGCTCAACTTTTCATAATGATCTAATTTCTAATTAGCATACCTGGGAATGCATTGAGAAAAGTAAGACCCATTCACCTACGAAAAGACCTGAGCGTAACGGAGCTTGTTAACCAGATGCACGAGTCCGGAGTGCTCGGTGCAGGAAGGATCGCTGAAGCTGCCGAATTAACCGCCAAGATGTTCAGAGACCCAGACTACACGGTGTTCCTGACGCTCGCAGGCGCACTCGTACCCGGCGGTCTTCGCAGCATAATCGCCGACCTCATCAACGAACAACACATAAATGCCCTCGTCACAACGGGAGCAAACATGGTTCACGACATGGTTGAAGCATTGGGCTACAATCATTACGTGGGCACTTTCCAAGCGGAAGATGCAGAACTTAGGAGAGAAAAAATCGGTCGAATCGGTGACATCTACATCGAGCAGGCAGCATTTCAAGCCTTAGAAAAATGGTTGACCAAGACCCTGAACGAAATACCTGAGAAAGAAAAACAACGAATGGCCCCGTCCACGATTCTTTACGAAATTGGAAAGCGCATGGAAGAAAAAGACTCGATACTTGCCAACGCCTCGAAGAAGAATGTGCCCATCATCTGCCCAGGTCTAACCGACTCCATCGCTGGCTTTCAACTATGGATGATAAGCCAAGATCAAAAACTCATAATGGATCCGCTCTTGGACGTAGCCAAGCTCGTGAACATGGTTTACGACGCCAAGAAAACAGGAATAATAATCCTTGGCGGAGGCTGGCCCAAACATTTCGCACTGTTCGCCAACACTTTTCGTCAGGGCGTTGACACGGCTGTTCAGATTACCATGGACAGACCAGAGCCTGGCGGCTTGAGCGGCGCCTCACTCGACGAAGCCATAAGTTGGAGCAAGGTCAAAGCCAAAGGAGGCGCCGTGACAGTAGTCTGCGACGCCACGATAGCCTTTCCTCTAATCGTAGCCGCAGCTCTGGACAGGCTCGACTAAACCTCAGCGCCACCATTCCCAGTTTTGCTTCTTAAAGACCAAATAAAGAACGAGCAGAATGACACCCCACACAATCGCCGTCCCAGCAAAAAAAACCGGGCTAGAAAGTCGATAAACTGCTACGTACAGCCCATACGCCGTCAGCCAGCATGCACCTACAAGGAAGAGAAGGAATATTATTATATGAATGATTTTTTCGGTGTCCAAGTCTGCAGCCTCTGAAGCAGTTTAATGTGTGGAAGTGTTGTTAAGATTTTCTCTGGTTCTCGTTAAATCCAGAATCCTTGTGAGCGCGAGTCAGCTACTTCACTGGAATTTTATAGACGCGCTTTCTCGGCATCCTAATTTCAAGCACCCCACGCCTGAAGCTCGTCTGCATGTGTTTCAAATCGACGGGGACTGGAATTCGAGTTTGGCAACTGAACGTTGAGAACTCGCCCCTGTGGTGAGCCATGCCCAAGTCCTTTGATGTAAATTTACGTTTCATTTCCGCCGTGATCTCCAACCTGTCATTACTTATAGGCTCAACCATAACGCTGTTCGACTGGACAAAAGGCAAGTCTGCCGTGATTATCACTTCTCTCGTAGCGACAAAAATGTTGCTCAGAGGTTCAAGCGTACAGGCTCTCAAATCCCAGCTAGGGCGTTCCATCGAAGGAAAACCTCTCCTCAGCTCCTCTGCCTCCTTCAAGTATTCTCTAATCAAATCGTAAATCGACTGACTCTTCTTTTTGTCTTCCATTTTTTCAGTTTCCACCTAAACGTACAGGGGCATGTCATATTCCTGCCCCTTCTTCATTTTTGTCATCTCCTCCTGCGTTCGTTTCATCACGTCTCGCGCCCTCAAACGGATCTCCTCGCCCTTCTCTAGCAGTTGAGCCACATCGATTTTCTTGCCAGTTACGTTCGAAAATCCCTTCAATGCCGCTGCGGCTGCCTCAGGGTCAGGATAGTTAAAGAACGACTGAGCCAGAAGCGCTATCGCTGGAAGGTTCTTTTCGGTACAATAACGCAGAATCAACGCCTGCGGCCCAACCATGTAACCCTCCCGAAAGGCTTCGACTCCTTTGTCTTCAAGCATTTTCAGCAGAGTAGGATTCGAAGCCACGCCGAAAACCTTGGGCGTCTCTATATCCTGGCGATTCTGAACGGGCATTCCGCTTATTGAAACCGTAAGCTTGGGATTCTTTGACTGGCCCCACTCTAAAAGCGTGCCCATAAGCAGCTGAAGACTGTTGGCCGGAAGAGCCATCTCAGAAACAGTTATTAGCGTATCTCCGTTTCCGAAAATTCTCATAGGCGCGTAGGGCAAGCCCTCATGCAACACTGCAACAGGCGGAAGAACTTCGGAATCGACATATGCCATTTCGACCAAATTGAGTTCAGTGACCAAATGAGAAGCCGCAATAACGCCAACAAGGCCTACATCAGGCATCCCATGAACCAAGATTGCTTCAGTCGGGATTTTCTTTCTCTCGATTATTCTAGCAGTTTTCAATGAAATTCACTCCGAGCTAGTTTCAATCTGGAAAGTAAAAAGGATTATGCTGAACATTGCAGATGTAGTATTTATTTAAATGCTAGACATGTGGTAATGATGGAGGCAAGCAGAAAATGGCTCTCGAAAGCCTAGGTTCCTCGCTGTACCAAGCGTTACGGAAGGTTTTCCGAGCTTCAGTTGTGGATGAGGCAACTGTAAAAGAGCTGGTCCGTGATATTCAAAGGGCACTGCTGCAAGCTGACGTCAACGTGCAACTTGTTCTAGAAATCTCAAAACGCATCGAAGAGAGAGCTTTGAAAGAAAAGGTCCCACCGGGAATTTCCCGACATGAACACGTCATCAAAGTCGTTTACGAAGAATTGACACGGTTCCTAGGCGAAAAACCTGTTCCTTTAAGAACCGAACCCGGAAAAAGAAAAGTACTCATGCTAGTGGGCATACAGGGATCTGGCAAAACAACCGCCTCCGCAAAACTAGCTCGATACTTTCAAAAACGAGGAATACAAACAGGCCTAATCTGCGCTGACACTTTTCGACCAGGCGCATACGCACAGATGCAACAATTAGCGAACAGAATAAATATTCCAACTTACGGCGACGAAAAAAACAAAAACCCCACAAAAGTCGGCTCTGAAGGACTGAAACATTTCGCCGAAAAAGATCTTGTTATCGTAGATACTTCAGGCAGGCATAAAGAGGAAAAGAACCTGATCGAAGAAATGAAGCAGTTGGAGAAAGCAATCAAACCTGACGAAATCATGCTAGTGATCGATGGTACAATCGGACAACAAGCAGCCATACAGGCCAAAGCCTTCCACGAAGCAACCCCAATCGGTTCAATTCTCGTCGCCAAACTAGACGGCTCCGCAAGAGGCGGAGGAGCCCTCTCAGCCGTCGCAACCACAGGAGCCCCAATCAAATTCATCAGCACAGGCGAAAAAGTCGAAGACATTGAAGCCTTCGTACCCTCCCGCTTCGTTGGCAGATTACTCGGCATGGGCGACCTAGAAACCCTTCTCGAAAAAGTAAAAGAAGCCGAAATAAGAGTTCCACAGAAAAAGGCCAAACAAATCCTAAGCGGCAAATTCACCCTAACAGACATGTACGAACAGTTCGAAGCCCTAAAGGGCATGGGACCGTTCAAACGCCTGCTAAATATGTTCCCAGGAATGGGCTACAAAATTCCAGACGACGCCATGGAAACGGCCCAAAGCAAACTAGAAACGTGGCGGGTCATCATTCAATCCATGACACCAAAAGAGCGGGACAACCCCAAAATGATCTCTCCATCTCGCATCAGACGCGTTGCCCGCGGCTCAGGCACCGCTGAAAAGGACGTAAAAGAGCTGCTTAAGCAGTATGCTATGATGAGAAGAATGATGAAAACACTGCGCCGCAAACGCTTCCCAATGCTCGGAGGACAGCAAGGACAGAAATTCCCAGTAAGCTAGCAAAGCCACCAAAATGAGAATTCAAGGCGTATTCCATGGACATTCTAGAGAAATCACTTGAAATGCTTGAAAAGTATCCGCTTTGCAACAATTGTTTGGGAAGACAATTTGCCTTACTAGGTCACGGATTACAAAATGAGACGCGAGGCGAAGCGATTAAGCTTATTCTGACCATGAAGGCGCATCAAACGGCGCTAGCAAATGAAAAGGCTGGAGTTGCTTTACTAAAGATTTTGGCAGCAAACGGGGCTTTCCCTATCGCCACACAAATATTACAAACGGCAAAAAGAAAAATGAGTAAGCCAAAGCAGTGCTGCCTTTGCAGTGGAAAGTTAGAACTTGTCTTAGAGCTGGCGAATGATGCAACAAAAATGCTTAAGGATTACGAGTACTCGACTTTTCTCGTAGGAGTCGAACTGCCAACTGAAGTGGAAGAACGCGAGGACGAGTTGAGAGCCGAGTTCGACCTAAACTTCAGCGAGAGCATGCGTAACGAGTTCAGCCGAATTATCGGCAAGGCTATTTCAGAGCTCAATTACAAAGCAGCGGAATTCAAGAGACCCGACGTAGCAATTCTTATCAACCCATTCACGAAGCATATTTCGTTACAGGTTAACCCGCTACACATCGCAGGAAGATACAGGAAGCTCGCAAGAGGAGTATCTCAATCTCGCTGGATGTGCCACACATGCCACGGTAGAGGCTGCAAAAAGTGCAACTGGACCGGAAAAATGTACTTGGAATCTGTTGAGGATTTTATTTCAGAACCCGCTCTAAAGATAACGAACGGACAAGCAGCAGTTTTCCACGGAGCTGGACGGGAAGACATCGATGCGCGCATGCTTGGAAATGGCAGGCCGTTCGTCATAGAGATCAAAGCGCCCAAGAACCGTTCCATTAACTTGGAAACGTTAGAGAAGGCCATCAACAAGCACGCGGAAGGGAAAGTCAAAGTTCATGACCTCCGATTTGCCGATAAAGAAATAGTAAGACAACTTAAGAAGGCAGAAAATTCGCAAAAGTCGTATCAGGTTATAGTCGAATTCAACAGATCAATCTCAGATGAAGAATTGGAAAAACTAGAAACTTCTCTCAAAGGAATCTTGATCAATCAACAAACGCCAAGACGCGTGCTGCACAGAAGAGCAGATCGACTACGAGAAAAGTACATATACAAGGCCAAAGTAAAAAGGTTGACACCAAACCGTGCGAGACTAAACGTGACGTGCCAAGGGGGCTTGTACGTCAAAGAATTGGTGACCGGAGATGAGGGAAGAACCAGACCAAGTGTGGCAGAAATCCTTGACACAGTGGCCATCCCGCTCGAATTAGACGTGTTAAAAGTGATTACAAGGGAACACAAATGAAACATTCACAAGGCATCCGCAATCGAACTCGCGCTCTGCTCACTAAAGAACCAAGAGAAAAAGGCAAAATTGGACTAAGCAAACTACTTCATGACTATCAACCTGGCGAAAAAGTCGCGATAAAAATAAATTCAACGATCCAGAAAGGCATGCCCCACCGACGATATCAAGGAAAAATAGGCGTCGTGCTAAACAAACGCGGAAGAGCCTATACCGTGAGGGTTCCCCAGGGAAATGCAACCAAAGAAATCACAGTACGCCCCGAACATTTGATGCCTGTAACGGAGGGTAAACATGTCTAAAAAACCCTTGGAAGACAAACCCTTAGCCGTGCCCCAAGTCAAACAGGCCCTAGAGGCAATGGGCGAGGATCAGCTTGACCAGTTCCAACGTCGGACGCTGGACTACACGACGAAATTCTCAAAAACCGCACCAGAAGACGCCGAAACGCTTGTTCTAAAACTGACGAAAGAATTCGCGTTGGAACTAAACGAAGCCGTCGAGATAGTAAACTGCATGCCAGAAAGCGTGGAAGAAACCCGAGTTTTCCTGGGCGGCGGAAAAAAGATTATCGAAACCGCTAAGATAGAGGCTATACTCTCTCTTTTGAACGAGTACCGCAAAGAGTAATAAGTATTTCACCGCAGTATTTACAGTCATTCGGTTTTGTTGCGTGGAGGCAACCGAGGTCGGTGAGTGCGGAGAAGAGATACGAAGAGAATGCTTACGTGTTAGACTTTTTGCCGCACGGAAGACCGGGTGCAAGAGCAGCTTATAGAGCAGGGGCGCTCGTCCAGCTTATTGGAGAAGAATACTTTACTCTTCTGGAGGCCATTCTCAGGGAGAGCCTAGGTGCCAAAACAGGTGACAAAATCTACGTGGGCAAGGAGCAAAGAACGGAAATAACATACATCATGGGCAGAATAGGATATGAGGAATTGACCACAACGGCCAAGATGGAACTGCCGAACGTTATCGAAAAAATAATCTTGAACCGAGAGAAATGGTTCATCAACTTCTTTAACACCGCACAAGCCATTACACCGCGCATGCACGCTTTAGAATTAATACCCGGCATAGGAAAGAAGTACATGTGGCAGATAATAAACGAAAGAGACAAAAAACCGTTCGAAAGATTCGAAGACTTGCAAAACCGCGCCAGCATACCTAGTCCAACGAAACTGATTGCGAAGCGAATTCTCGAAGAGTTGGAGGGCGAAAGTAAATACCGCCTATTCACCCGTGCGCCCTAGGTAAAAACTGATGAACCTAGACAGAAGAACGCGACAACTACTAAAACAGTACAAAATTTCTCCTCGCAAGAAACTAGGGCAGAACTTCATGATTGATGAAAGCTATTTACAAGATATGGCGTCTCAGGCATTCCTGAACAAAAGTGATATCGTTCTGGACATAGGCGCAGGCTTTGGAGCCCTCACCAAGATTCTCTCGCCTCTCTGCTGCAAAGTCATCGCGGTAGAGATAGACCACAAGTTGGCTGAGGCCTATAGAAACGAAAAGCAAGGCTCAGAAAATGTTATTCTGATTGAAGGCAACGTACTTAAAACTGACATTCCAACCTTTGATAAGGTCGTGTCAAACCCGCCTTTTCATATTTCCTCACCAATCCTTTTCTGGTTGTTTGAAAGAAAATTTGACTTGGCGATAATGACTTTTCAGAAAGAGTTTGCCGAGCGACTAGCCGCAGCTATTGGGAGCAAAGACTATAGCAGGTTAACCGTTGAAACCTATTACCGCGCAGAGGTAGAACTCTTAGAAGCCGTTCCAAAGGACGCATTCGTTCCGCCTCCAGATGTCGACGCATGCATCGTCCGTCTGACACCACGGAAGAAGCCACCGTTCAAGGTGAAAAACGAAGAATTGTTTCACGAACTAATTCGAGCACTTTTCACTCAACGAAACAAGAAGACCCGGAACGCTGCAGCGGGTTTTCTCCTTAAGCTAGGCAAGAGAAAAGAGGAGGCTAACTCGCTTCTGTTTCATAATAAGCGAGTGCGCGAGCTTGCGCCTGAGGATTTTGGGGAGATAGCAAACGAACTCATAGCCTGATCGCGTGCGTGAGCGATTTCGGAAGAGGCTGAATGAGTTGACAAGATAGAAGCGCACACGCGCCTAAAAAAAGTGAAACCTGTTAATATGATCTACATTAAAGCCCGACAGATTTTATTTATATTTCTTCGCAACGTAATCAGCGCACCATCTCACAAATTCCGAGCAAAGTGTCTTTCTGATTTCTTGCTTACGGTAATTTTCCTGTCCTTTGGATGTCTGAAGGTCACATTTTGTGAGTTCTCTGCATTCAATGCACCCAAATTCTCTCCGGAAGGCTCGGAGCATCTTTCTGACATCCAAATAAATAGCGTTTCGCTCCTCTTTCTCCTCAGCCTTGTCGCACCCCTTTCGCAGTCCAATCGCCATTATCGCCCCATTAAGGGCACCGCAAATTCGCCCTGTCCTACTAATTCCAGCACCAAATCCTGTCGCTATTCGCGGGATAACAGGAGTAACTTGATGGAATTCTTCGCTTAACGCAAGAAGCACAGCCTCGGCACAATTGAACCCCGAGTCAAACAATTTGACTGCCCTTGCCGCGGCTTCCGTCCCTATTGTGTAGACCTCCTTCGGATGAAAACTATACGTATTCCATTTTTATAGCTTCGTTGGAAGAATCTAGGATGAGAGAGGCACCAAAACCGAAAGAAGTACCAATCTTTTGTCTTGATTCTTCCACGCATGGACTATGCCCGCCTGCGCCCTAACGATAAAGCCTGATTCCACTGTTGCTTCTTCGCTCCCAACCGTAATTTGCGCTCTTCCCTTTATCACGTAGAAGTATTCGTCCGCTTTCGTGTGCTTATGTGGCGGTACATGTTGATACGGTTCGAAGCAGAGTAGCCTTAGCAATCCTCCTGCGCTGATGATAGGAACCCGATTGTATTTGTCGCTCGAAAACCTTGCCATAGACTCAGCCTTAGCAACTTCCAATTTCTCACCAATCTCTTGCAGTGCAGAGGGTGGGATTCGAACCCACGAACGCCTACGCGACAGGCTCCTGAAGCCTGCGCCTTTAGCCTGGCTTGGCTACCTCTGCGAGAGGCTATGAGTATTCAATGGAAGCTTACTTAAATTTGTCTCGCGAGAATCCAATTCAAGGGATGACGATACCAATCATTCCCGCCACTATCAAATAAAAACCTGCCAAACCGGCCCACTTGCCCCAGGTCCTGGCAATCTTTCGAGCTTCCTAGGAGGAGATTTTTGTAACATCATAATAGTAGTGCGAAATCGTTCGTCTTAAGCCCAAATCATCTGCAGGAATTACATCTAGTTTCTGCATCCCTCGAATCATTGTCAGCTTCGTAGTAATCGTGCTAAAATTATTTTTTGCTTTGATTAATATGACCTCTTTAATTTTGACTTCTGTCCTTATCCGTTTTGTAATTCTTGTTTTTCTTCAGAACAGATAATCTTATGCTAAATGTGGTACG
>DATHCB010000054.1:0-2986 GCA_035319765.1 Bathyarchaeia archaeon | reverse complement strand
GGGTGTGACCTATGCCCACCTTGCCCGGGAGAGCGTCTAGATCATGAGTGGCGTGAACTTCATCGATTTTTCCGACATCTTTTTTTATGAAAAGGACTCCTTTTTCCAGAGTTGCCTCTCCGACCGAATCGTACCCTCTGTTTTCCAGACGTTTCAGGGAAGAGTGAATTATGCTGGCTACTTCGCCTTTTTTTAGTGCGCATCCAAAGATTCCGCACATCTTAGATGAAACCTCGATTAATCAAGTCCCTCTGTGATCGGTGCGTCTATAAACATTTCTAAGTAAGAATCCTTACTCCTAAAACATTTTTCTTAATGGTTGTCCAACTAATTCCTAGGCGTAGTTGCAACCCTTAATAAATTATTTATAAAGCATCTTCTAAGCGTTCAACGAGAACTGATTAATAATGAAGAAGAAGTTGCTTCTTAGCGAAAGGGGGAAAGAGGCTCAAGAATTCAAGGAAATCGCTGTCTTTGAAAACCCGGAAAGAATGAAGAATATTTTGAACAAGCTTACCTGGAAAATCCTGACTATGTTGGGTGAGGAAGGCATGTATCCGATGGAAGTCGCAAAAAGACTAGGCATTCATGAGCAAATAATTTACTACCACGTCCGGAAGCTAGCGAAGGTAGGCGCTATAAAACTCGTAAGAGAGGAAGAACGGAAGGGCGCCGTCGCAAAATATTATCGCGCTGCATTTCCTGCTTTTGGCGTTGAGCTACCATTCGGAACGCAAACGATTAACGCGCCTTCATTGTCGACGTTAGATACGAACCTGAGACGCTTTTTGAGCCCGATTATTGACGATAAAGGAAGTTTTGCTGGGGAAATCGTCGTGGGAAGCCCTGCGCCACATGGGCCCTTCAAGACCATTGCAAGGGATGGGCATTACGCCTCTTATTTGGCGTTCTTTATGGGTAACTTGGCAAGGGTGCCAGACGAGTTTGTGGTAAAGCTCGATGTTGACGTAAAGGCAGAGAGGGACGAAGCTAAAAATCTGATTCTTGTCGGCGGGCCTGGGACAAACCTCCTGACGCAGGAGATAAACGACCACTTGCCAATCCGATTCAACATGGCACCTTCAAAACACGGGTTTATGTTTGGAGGGCTGTTCTCCACAGACTCAAAGAACGTTTATACTGACGACAGTGTCGGCTTGGCGGCAAAGATAGTAAACCCTTGGAACAAGGAGAAACGAATTATAGTCTTGGCAGGAAACAAATCGATTGGCACGAAAGCGTGCGTGATAGGGCTCGTCAAGTTCTGGAAACAAGTTCTAGAAAACTATACACGTGAACCTTTTGCAACTGTGCTAAAGGGCTTTGACTTGGATGGAGACGGAAAAATAGACTCCGTTGAAGTACTCGAGTAGGACATCGAAGGCATGCAAATCAGACCTATTCATGCTTCGAATTCGAATGCCGGGGCCGTCTTGAGTACCGTCAGTATGCGATGCGTCTGAGTTTCAGTCAACGCGCAGCTTGGTCTCTTTTCCAGAAACGGAAATTCCTTTGGAGCATTTTTGATTTCATGTAATTCTTCCCAAGTAACTCCAAATTTCGTGGGAAAGTCGTGTTTGGTGTCAGGGATCCATGACCCAGGCTCCAAGTCCATCTCCATGCTTGTAACCGTGAAGGGACCAATAAGAGTCTTGGAGTCAGAGTTGTAAAGAAATAGAATGGAACCTGTCCCGATTTTTTGCGCAATTACAGCGGAATCCATCGGACAGCTGAAGAGTCTCTTCTGGTAGCATTCCTTCAGTGATGAGCTGTTGCATTCAAGCAGATAGCCCGAGTATCCAACGATCATAGCAAGCACTATCTTCCCAAGGATTATAAAAGGCATTCGCGCATTTAGAGAATGCGAAAGAGATGATTTAAAGTAGTCGGGTAATGCAAGATCCAAAAAGCTTCACGGTGACTGACGAAATGAAGGAAATCATCCACGCGACTGGACATGAAAACATTCTTTCCACGAACATGACAACCTTTGAGATCACAAAAGATACACACATGACAAAACGAGGCGACTGCATAATCGCCTTAAACGCAGACAAAGCCGGAGCCGGACTAAGCCAAGAATTCAAGAAAGCGCTGCAAAGCAACTCTGCTCGACTGACGATAACCATCGAAGCAGACACAGAAAAAGAAATTGTCAACGCGTTTGGTCACCAGCAATTAACCCTGACCCACCCTACAGATTTGGTAGTGCGAAGAAGCGATTACGTATGCAATCGGACTCTGGCAATTCATGCCGACAAAGTGGCCAGAGATTTCCACAGCGCCCTTGTGAAAAGATTGCAAGATCCCAAGCAAACAGTTCTGATAACGCTAAATGTTGAAACGTCTAAACAATTTCAGCATCGACTACCACCTGCCAAGTGAATGGCGCAGTTGCTCGGACAATTCTGGACGTCAAAATCCGTTCCACCCTGCGATTTCCTTTTTCCACAGCTTCGATGAGTCGAACCTCTGTCGTCTGAAGGGCATCTGGGGCTTTCGTAAATTCATAATAGTGCATAATACCGCCAGCTGGCTTGATCGCCGCGCACGTTGTGTCAACAAATTCTATCGCCTTTTCAGGAAGGTTCATCACGACCCTGTCCGCTACTCTGGTCAAACGCTCATGCACAACAGTTCGAACGTCGCCAAGAATAGGCGTAACTTTGGCCACAACTCTGTTCGCGGCAACGTTATTGGTTAAGAGTTCGATTGCGTAAGGATTCAGATCGACAGCGTACACATGCACTCTTTTCCTTTGTCTTGCAATTTGAATGGCAAAAGGTCCCACCCCTGCGAACATATCGATAACAGTCTCTCCTTCTTTAACTAGTCCCGCTACTCTTGCGTGCTCACTGGAGAGTCGCGGAGAAAAATAAGCTCTCGACAAGTCTACGTGATAGATGCACCCGTATTCCTTGTGCACCGTCGCGGTTTTAACTTCTCCAGCGATTACGTCAAGCTTTCTTGTTCGATAAATCCCCTC
>DATHCB010000053.1:0-23384 GCA_035319765.1 Bathyarchaeia archaeon | reverse complement strand
AAAAATGCAAAATATTCTAGTGCTCGACATATGGAAGGCCTCTGCCTAGGATATCAAGTTCTTTAATTCTGAGGAAAACTATGGCGAAACTCAGGGAGAGCACTGTTAAGGCGACTAGTAGGAATTCCAAGTTTATAGGTTGTACACTCTATCCTGAGAAATTTCGAATCTTGCCTTCTTAAATGCTCCCTACATTGCCTTTTGTTTCTTTAGAATCAAGATTAGTGAGTTTCGCGACAGTGCAAGCCTTAAGCGCGTTCATTACGCTTGTCCCCCGTTTTGGCTCTTAGTTTTCGGAGGAGTTCTTATATCTTAACTTTGCCTCGGTTTCTATTTGGTAGATGTTTGGGCAAGGAAGCAGCTAGGAAGGACTCTTCCGTGAACAGGCTTTAGTGTTCATGGGAACAGCAGTTTGTTATCGCGCACTCGCTCGGGTAGTCAATCATATAAACGATTGTTGATGATTGAATCTAGCGCGCGCACTATTCGTTCGAGAAGTAGAATGAAAATTGAGTGGAAAGGAAAACTCTCGGTCTATAGTGGATGAACTGAGCAGAAAGCTTGACCAGATAATTCAGAGACTGGATTTTCTTGAGAAGCTCATTTTGGAGAAACCTGAGTATGCGGACCTGGCCGCTGGCTTGCAGTTGACGAAAGTGGGGATCGGGCTGTATGGTGAGCCATTGAAGATAGCTTCTCGTTTGAAGGCAGCTCAAGATTATCTGCGGCAGAGGCCGATTGCGCAGGACGACATTTCTAGATGCATCGTACAGGCTTTGGCAGTGAAGGGTTCTTTGAATGTCTCTGCTATCACGCGTCAGGTAGCTGCTATGCGGGGGAAAGCGAGCAGGCGCATCGTGCGAGACAGGGTGAAGCGATTGGCTGCACATGGTGTTTTGATGCGGAAAAATGGACGAGTCCCGGTTTATGAGTTAGTCGAAAGATAGCGCACACTATTCAAGTTCCTTATTTTTTGTCTTCTCATCTGCCTTGCACAAGTCGATGCATCATACATCAATAAAAACAGGATAAGCATTCCGTCTTTACGATTTTTTACAGTCCTGTCTTCAGTTTTCTGTAAGTGTCATAATCCACATACTTGAGAAAGTCATTCTTAGCTTGATACTCAATCGTAAACTTTTGCTTACTTCTTTTCTCGGGCAATTGACTTGTAGCGACAAATGAATACGCATCACTACCGGCACCACTTCCATAACTTGCTAATACTATACGATCACCGGGCTTGGCCACGTCCAAGACTGCTGCTAACCCAATGGGCGAGGCACCCGAGTAGCAATTGCCAAACCTTGCCACTTGCAGACCCGGCATAAATTGCTCCTCATTGAACCCCAGCTCGTAGGCCACCTTATTGGGAAAGTTAAGATTTGGCTGATGCGACACAAAATAATTCACATCCTTGGGCTTCAAGTGAAGCTTATCCATAAGATTCTTGGCAGCCTTGGAGACATGCTTAAAATATGCAGGATCGCCAGTAAATCGTCCACCATGGCTCGGGAACGGTTCGCTGTCTCTGCGCCAAAAATCGGGCGTATCCGAAGTGCATGAGCACCAGCCCTCTAGTTCCGCAATCACGTCGTTCATGCCAAATACAAAACAGCAACTGCCGAAACCAACGAAAAAATCCAGTTCGCCTCCAGGCTCACCACGAGGAGCAGCCTGAGAATTATCGGTTCCGATCACCATCGCAAAGGCATCACGGTGCTCTGGATAATAAACCAAGGAACAGGCATCTTTAAACATGCTTGTTGCTGCTTTGCAGGCAAACTCGGTGTCAATTGCGTCTACGCACTGCACACCTTCAGCTTTGTCTTCCTCGCCTAGTTTCAGCACTTGTGCAACTTTTGCGGCAATTGGCTTTACTGCGTAGGGATTGGACTCCGAACCTACGTAAACCTTTGATACGCATGAACTGTCAATGCCTGATTGAATCAGTGCCATCTTCCCAGCTTCAACCGCGGCCGTGATTGCATCCTCATCCAAAAAGGGTACGGCACGTTCCATGTTGGATTCCTTGTATCGAAAACGTGGACTGTAAGCGCCGTAGCCAGTTATGCCAGGCGTCTCGTACTCTTTCTTGGAGTCGGCGGTCGAATACTGCTGATGTGGGTAGTACTCATCAGCAAAGGTAAAAGCCAAAGAAATCGTCGGAATGATTTCGGATTTTTCTACAGCGTACCTGCGCCTAAACCTCGGTATGACCGCCCTGTCCTCGAGCTTCGATGCGTCAAAAGTTTCGTTTTCTTTTGCAAGACTATCGGTAAGTCTTCCGGGTACTCGTACCTTACCATTGTGGAAAGAAACAATGCCATAAATGAAGGCGCCAAACTTTGTGAATTTGTTAGTCGGTTCGCTAACCAGCGTGCACTCCTCAAGCCTGCCCTCTTCGTAGAAGAAGTCAATGTCCTGCATCATCCCGAAGCTTCGTCGCCCGCAGTTGCCGCAATAGTCCTTTTTTCTGAAGTACTCTTTGCCGCAAACGCTACACCTTGTGCCGCGCAGTCGGTCACCGATATAAGAGACTCTTCTCTCTATAGGTTCACTACTCATGACTAATCCCTACCAAAAATATGTACGTATGCCTTGGTTCCAAATCCCTCAAGCTCCAATGAACTACCGTACTGTAACCCCTCCTCGCAATGTACCTGTCTTTCTCCAGCATCACCGCTCAATTGCTTGACAATCTCAAGAACCTCGGCGCCACCTGCAGCTCCAAGCGGGTTGCCATCAGCTTTTAAGCCGCCATTCAAGTTGACGTATAGTCTTCTACCGCCAATAGAATAATATCCTCTGTAATCTTGACAACTGTCATAAACAGTCTTCCAGGCCGAACCAGGCTTGCAGAAGCCTAAATCCTCGAGAGATACCATCTCCAGCATTGTAGACTGGTCATGCACTTCAACAACCTGAATATCACTTGATCCGATCCCAGCCTTTTTCAGGGCGCTCTCCATTGCTAGCCTGCTTGCAACAAAACTAGTTCTGTCCTCCCTAGAAGGAAAAGTTACATAATCTGTCGATGATGATGAACCTATTATATAAATCGGCATGTCGGTATAAGTCTTAGCAACCTCGGGACTAGCCAATATTAATGCCGCGGCACCGTCAGATATTGGAGCGAAATCATAAAGTCCCAAGGGCTTGCCGGATCGCGTCCGAGCCTTCAAGACTTGTTCGACGGTTATCTCTTTCCTATACTGGGCGTATTCGTTTTTCACGGCGTGCTTATGATTTTTCACGGAAACTTGTGCTAATGCCGTGTTGAATTTCTGCAAGTCTTCGCCTTGTACGCCGTATTTCTTTATGTAGGCCCTCAGCATGAGTTCATGATTCGCTTCTGGTGTGCAGCCAGCGTAATAACTCCATGGGTCTTCTAGTAGCATGAGGTCGTCGCGTATCTTGTCCCATCTGTCACTCATCTTCTCTATGCCGCCAACAAGCACGAGCTGATATTGCCCGGCTAGTATTGCGCTACTAGCGTTGAACAATGCAGAACTAAATGAGCGGGTTATCTCCATTGGCGCGTGCAGCTCCAAAAGTTCAGAGAAGAAGCCCTCTTCGAGTCCGATTTTGTTGGTGAAGGGCAAGAAATAATCTGCCAAGTAGCAAGCATCTAAGTCTCGTCTCTCGATTCCCGCAGCATCCAGGGCTTTAAGTCCAGCTTCCTCAACTAGCGCTTCAGGCTCTCTTTCATAATGCTCCCCAAACTGCGTTCTGCCAGACCCTATTATTGCTGGGCGACGAATCTGCATTTGATTCTTCTCCTTCATTTCAGAAGCCTTTAACACAAAACTGGTTTTTATCAATTTGCCATCAGAATGAAGTTCATAAAGCTATCGGTGGCGTCCCTCATTTGCCAGCGTGTAGTTAAGCATAAGAAAAGAGCGGGCGCATTACGCAATTAATGCGTTTTAGATATTCTGCTAATAAAACAAAGGCCTTTAAACCAAGACAAGTACCAACCCTAAGCAGGATCTATATCGAAGAATAAACGAAAAAAAATTCCGGACGAATTCTAACCAAAGAGTGGAAAATCGTTAGCAGTTCTCGAACAAACCGAGATACAGAGCCATACCCCATAACTTTGAATTTGGTACTTGCACGGAAGAGATCGGGTAGATCAGAAGAGCTTACGTCTCAATAAGCTTCACCGGAAAGAACGTTGAAGTCTGAAAAGATCGCATTTGAAGCATCGTAATATTCGGAATGACTGTCTTAATAAGAATGAAAAACAAAAATAACTAGGCCGAAACCTGGGTAATATGGTGGTATGAGCTTGAAAACTGCGATCATTATAGTCGATATGATAAATGATTTTGTGACAGGCGTTCTGGGAAGCAAGCGTGCACAAAGGATAGTTCCAACAGTTAAGCATCTGATAGATTTTGCACATGATAAGAACGTTCCTGTGATCTTCACCTGCGATACTCACTTGCCCGACGTAGACAATGAGTTTGAAGTCTGGCCCCCACATGCTGTGGAGGGCACCAGAGGTTCCGAAGTGGTAGAGGCGCTGAAGCCACAAAAGTGGGACTTCGTGATTCATAAACGACGCTACAACAGTTTCTTCAACACAGACCTAGACACTCTACTTCGAGAGCTCAAGGTAGAAACCGTTGTGCTTGTAGGTTTGGTCACAGATATCTGTATTCAAAACACCGCTGCAGGCGCATTTTTCTTAGGCTACCATATCATCGTGCCAGAGGATGGCGTTGAAACCATCTCAGACGAGTTTCAAAAAACAAGTCTCGATTATATGAAAAGAGTTTTTGGCGCAAAAATAACGACGGTAGAAAAACTGTTAAAGGAACTCGGCTAAAAATATGGAAGCATGCCACTCTTTCACACTTCATCCGATGAAGAAATAAAGCGTGCAGCAACCACAGATATTTACTTCATTCGGACGGAAGAAATTCTCAAAGCAAAAAAACTTGACAAGATCTCCGTGGTCGCAGATGTTACCGCGAGCGGGCTGCCCAACAACTGGCCGTGGGGTGTTCTCTGTGGCGTTGAAGAAGAGGCGAAGCTTTTCGAAGGCATACCGGTTGATGTTTACTCCATGCCGGAGGGGACAATCTTTACACCTGAAGACTTTCGAGGTTTCCGCGTGCCCGTGATGGTGATAGAAGGCGCATATGGTGCCTTTTGTCTTTATGAAACCCCGATGTTAGGGCTAGCCTGTCAGGCCTCAGGTGTGGCAACGCAAGCAGCGAGAGTTCGAAAGGCAGCTGACGAAAAGATGCTCCTATCTTTCGGAATTCGACGCATGCACCCGGCGCTCTCGCCTATGCTTGACCGGGCAACGTACATCGGAGGCTTCGATGGAGTCTCAAGCCTCAGCGGCGCCAAAGCGATCGGAGGAGACCCGACTGGGACAATGCCTCATGCGCTTATCATAATGCTAGGTGATCAGGTGAAGGCGTGGAAAGCCTTCGATCAAATCGTTGAGAAAAATGTTCCGAGAGTCGCACTAGTGGATACCTACTTCGACGAAAAAATTGAGGCGATTATGGTCGCAAAAGCGCTCGGAAAACGCCTAGCGGGAGTGAGACTTGACACGCCAAGCTCAAGGAAAGGAAACTTTGCCGAAATAGTGAAGGAAGTCCGTTGGGAACTAGACCTACGCGGCTTCAAGAATGTGAAAATATTTGTTTCGGGAGGGTTGAATGAAGAAACGGTAAAGGCGCTAAGCGCTGCGGGTGCTGAAGGATTCGGAGTAGGCACGAGCGTCAGCAACGCGCCCACTATAGACTTTGCAATGGACATAATTGAAAAGCAAGGCAAGCCATGCGCGAAAAGGGGCAAAATCGGAGGGAAAAAGCAGGTTTGGAGATGTGAGAAATGCATGATCGAAATACTCCAACCATTTAGAAAAAACCATGTGTCATGCCCGAAGTGTGGTGGAAAAACATTTCCTATGCTACTGCCTCTAGTCAAAAATGGAAGAATCGTGACCAAGCTTCCAAAACCTAAAGACATACGCGACTATGTGCTACGACAGTTGGGAAAGGTCCAGTTAGAAAAGTGTTGAGGCGACAAACCCTCGCAAGCGACTGTTAGGTCTTCATACATTGCATACGTACAGGTTGCGGGTGCTAGCGGTCTACATCTTAGCATTCTGATTTGTCAGTCTCTTTGAGATGACTCCTGCCTGTCATTTAATAGGCTCTTTCAGTTACGAATGCTTTTAGATGCGAAATTCTTCTTGTGTGCACCGTCTTGAGGGCTTAGCTTTTATAAAGCTTGTCAAAAATAATGATTTCTCAAAGGGAAGCATCATGAAGGCGCAAACAGAAGAGCCGAAACTCTCAACTAACGCCATAAAGGTCCTTGAAAGACGCTATTTGTTGAGAAACTTAGTGGGCGAGATAGTCGAGACTCCTGGGCAGATGTTTCGTCGTGTGGCTAAGGCAGTGGCAGCGGTAGAGAATCAGTACGGCGCTAGCTATGTGCAAGTGGAGGAGTTGGAGGAGGAGTTTTACAAGTTAATGTTCAATTTGGAGTTTATGCCCAACTCGCCAACTTTAATGAACGCAGGTACGGACATCGGACAGCTCTCTGCTTGTTTCGTCCTGCCCGTGGAGGACAGTATTCCCGGCATTTTTAATGCTGTGAAGGACATGGCTCTAATCCACAAATCAGGCGGAGGTACTGGGTTCTCATTTTCGCACCTTCGACCAAAAGGCGATATAGTGAAAACCACAGAGGGAATGGCTTCTGGACCGATTTCCTTTATGAGAGTTTTCGATGTGTCGACTGACGTGATAAAGCAGGGTGGAAAAAGAAGAGGCGCTAACATGGGCATACTAAAGATCAACCACCCAGACGTGATCGAGTTCATAGTTTCGAAGATTCAAGAGGGATTTCTGACGAATTTCAACATATCGGTCACTGTCACAGATGAATTCATCAACGCAGTCAAAAATGGAGACAAATTCAAACTTCTGAACCCACGAACGAAAAAGATTGTGAAGGAAGTCAACGCAAAAGAAGTCTGGAACATGATAATTGAAAATGCTTGGAAGACGGGCGATCCGGGGCTAGTTTTTATCGATGAAGTCAACAGGCACAACCCAACGCCACAACTGGGCGGAATGGAAGCAACAAACCCTTGTGGAGAACAGCCGCTCCTTCCTTACGAGTCATGCAACCTAGGTTCAATAAATATGGCCAGAATGGTGCGAATGAACCAGATCGACTGGGAAAAACTTCGAAAAACAGTACATACGACAACGCACTTCCTTGACAACGTTATAGACTCGAACAAGTACCCTCTTCAACAAACCAAAAAAATAACATACGGCAACAGAAAAATCGGACTCGGCGTCATGGGCTTTGCTGATTTGCTGGTTCAATTAAACATTCCTTACGACTCGGAAGAATCAATAGCCGTGGCAGAAAAGACAATGAAATTTATCGAAGAAGAGGGACACAAAAAATCTGTAGAACTCGGAGAAAAACGGGGCTCATTCCCCAACTTCAAAGGAAGTCTGTGGGAGAAAAAAGGATATAGAGCCATGCGAAACGCAACCGTGACAACGATAGCGCCGACCGGAACAATCAGCGTCATCGCAGGTTGCAGCAGCGGCATAGAGCCCTTATTCGCGGTAGCGTTCATCCGAAACGTTATGGATGGGGCCAAACTTCTAGAAGTGAACGAGTACTTTGAAAAGACCGCGAGGGAGAGAAGTTTCTACAGCAGGGAATTGATGGAAAAAGTATCTACATTGGGCTCCATAAAGATCTTCCGAGAAATACCGGACGATGTAAAAAGAATATTCGTAACCGCGCACGATATTGCACCGAAGTGGCACGTTCGAATGCAAGCCGCCTTTCAGAAATATACTGACAACGCCGTCTCTAAAACGGTCAACCTGCCGAACGACGCGACCATAAAGGACGTGAACGAAGTCTACTGGCTGGCTTATGAATTGAAATGCAAGGGCATAACTGTTTATCGTTATGGAAGTAAGAAGGAACAGGTCCTCTACATCGGCGCGATGGAACTGAACAAGACGGCGCCGCAGATCGTCGCAGCTGATTCCGATTATGCGGGGGGCTGCCCAACACCATACTGCCCGTGGAATTAGAGCACTTGCATCCGTACTTTCTCTTTTTGTGCCTGAGCGCGCGCGAAATGTAGTAGCCACTGTCTTCGTAAGTGCAGGCCTTCCTGAGCTAAGCGCTCGTGCGAATTAGCCCTTCACGGCTCTTCAAGGGGAATTTCTCTGTTAACTCATCGTTTGGAGTCGAGTCACCTCTTTTTTTTGGATCAGGATACGAATTGTGATTTCGTTTGTACCATGGTCCTATTTCGCCTATGTCGATTTGACGTTGAAAGTCTTATATACCCCGCCTCGTGTTTATCTTTTTGAGTACAATGGCGGATATTTGTCCAACATGCGGGCTACCTCGAGAGATTTGTGCATGCGGCGAAATTAGCAAGGAACAGCAGCGCATTCGAGTTCGTTTGGAGACGAGAAAATTCGGCAGACCAATGACCATAATTGATGGCATCAATAGCAAAGATCAAGATCTGGGCAGGTTGGCACAAAAAATGAAAACCTATTGCGCTTGCGGTGGCACTGCGAAGAACGAACAGATCATGTTGCAGGGCGATCAGCGCGATAGGGCACGCAGTTTTCTCGTGCAGCAATTGGGGTATCCGCAGGAAAATGTTGAAATTCAGTAGGCTTTACGAAGAAAGTACTAGGGCGCGTTCCAAGATCTGCGCGCTGTAATTAGGGACCTGAAGTAGAGGAAGGGTACGATTAAGCGTTGTCCATGATGCAGAAGCCCAAAACTGGAATTGGCGCCAGTTCTGATTTTTGCGCGCGCTTTTTCCTAGAAAGCATGTGTGTCTGGATTGTGGTTGCAAGGGCTTAATCTTGATGGAGAAAAAACAAGACTCTGAGAAAGAAGAATGTAGGACAATGATAATGCCTCGAACACAAAAAGCCTGATTTCTGAGTCTGGAAATAGCGATGCTTTGAGAAGACGATTCGAGACTTTTCGAAGCTTAATCTGGCCATGCGGGTGAAGGAAAGAAACGCGATCAGACTCGCCTCATATCGCGAAATTTGGATACGAGTATCACTCAAATTCAAGAACTGAAGCCGAATAAAAATGTACCCTAGAATGCCAAGTAATGTCATCTCGTTAGACTGGACATATAACTGAGGATCTGATTAATTGAGAATTGTACAGAAAAATGGAAGGATTAGAGATTTCTCGAGTGCTTAGATTCAACTACTTAGATTTCTTCTTCAGTTTCCTCGTCTTCATTCCATTCTTCAGTTTCTTCATTCGTTTCGTTTTCTTCGTCCCATTCTTCCATATCAAATTGCCTCCTTAAGGAAGCAAAAAGCTTCGAGAAGCGATTCTAAATTCCCACTCTTTATAACTTTATGAAGCTCAGATAAGTAAAAAGATGAATTTTAGTTGGTGTCCACATTGCTTTTCACTTACTTCGGTTCATATCGTCCAATTATCAGGAAAGCCTTCGTTAGACATAGTCAAGGCAAAGATTAGCCATATCCTTTTCCGTTCTTGAAACGCCCTTTCAGTGTGTACGTTGCACTCATTCGATTTGATTCTCACTGTCTTCCGGGGAAAAACATCTGCGATCTTATTTCACAATCTCAAAACGAATAAGTTACCAAACCCTATTCTGTAGATGTGTGATTCCCCTTATCAGGTAGCCAACCGATGCTTGCGAGGGTTCCGTCAGGGTTGGTCGATAATTTGCGCCTGAGTTCTATGCCACAACGTAAGCATCGACGCTTTTCGTTCACGACCTTGCTCTTTGTCGTCATCCCGTAAACGAAACCTGGCTCTTGCCAAAAAATCTGTATTTCCTTGCCATAATTTTGCCATTTGTGCATTCGTAGTCTACATAATAATGGTTTGGTCAAGTAATCGCAAGTCCTGTTGTGAAAGAGCATATGAGAGAGATATAAAAATCAATCCACGAGAAAGGCAGGACGCGTAGAGCTTTGCATACTACTCTCGTGACTGGCAAAATTAATTGTGTGCACTTTCTAATTAAGACGAAGATAGTAAACCGAGATGGTGCTCGAGCGTTTAAGCAAAGGAAAAATCTGTGAACATGGTTAGCTAGGTTTGGCTTAGCCTTTCAAGCAAACGCAGAGGTTGCCGGGCAGTTTCGGTAGAGGCGTGATAGTTGAAGTGTTCGAGACTGTTGTGTTTTCGAAAAGAGCGAGATCACGAAGCCTATTAGGACAAAACTGGGTTGTTAAGCAAAAGGTCGGAAAAGAAGTCGGCATCAAAAGACTATATATGCCTCTTGTTATATTGACAATACTGGTGCGAGTATGGGTGCGGTGCGAGATTTCATTGATTTCATGAAGGATGCTTTCGGCATTACTGGCGCCGTTCTCACTTCAAAGTGGATTTGGCTTATGGTCGGTTTCGGCTTGTATTTTATACTTCAAATTTGGCTTATGATCGCTGTTAGTCCTTTATCCGTTTTAGTCCTGCCAGCGATACTGATTGTTTATCTTCTCGTGAATGAGGACAGGAGAACCTCTGCACAGTATTCTCTTAAGAAGAAAGTCGTTGATACGACTCAATGGAATGTTTCAAAGTCTGTGGATGAATACGTGAAAACAATAACAAAGGTCTCGATTCTTGATGAAGATCGGGAAAAGGATAGAGAATAGCGGATTCATTAAACTAAACCCACTAAAAGACATGCCGTAATTTTGGTCATTCTCGTTTTGTCCAACTGGATTCTTGTTCACTATTGGCTGTTTTGATTCTTTCCTCATTTGATGCTGGCTCCCTTGTAGTCGAAAGATAAAAGAGCGAGAGCAAATGCCACCAGAAAAAGGAAGACGAATCAACCCTTGGCGTTTCCTTCATGGATGACTGAAATCTATGGTAGCACAAATGGAGTGAAAAGTATGATGATTCGAGGGAAGTTGAAAAAGAACGTTAAGTGATCTTCTCAGGCATCCGGAGACTTTGGTTTTTCAAACATTTTTTCTAAAGTCCAGCGGATAGTAGATTTCAACTCGCGCGTTCGCTCCTCTGAGGTGTTCTCGATAGATATTTCTTTTACGATGCCTCCGTCTTGGACAATTTTGAAGGAGAACATTTTGTCAGGCTCTAGTTCGCCCAACGCGGCAGCTCGGCGGTCTTTGTCTTCCATCTTGGCGAGAACCCGCTCCACGAGAAACTGAAGGAATGGTGGGGTGTTCACGTTAAACTCTTTGTCTTCAGCCAAGATAACGCGTAAGGAGCCCTCTCCAATGTGTGCATTCGCCAGCAGTTCGCCCGTCTCGCTTCTTAAGGGTATGGTGGTCTCACGCTCGACAATCGAAGGAATGACGACCTTCGTAGAAAACTCGGCAGTATTTAATGGGAGCATGGTTTCCTGAATAGCTGGCTGTTTGGGTTCGGCGCGTCTGAAGCCCTTCTCCACCAAGGTGGCATCAGCGAACTCTAGTAGAACTAACAGCTCTTCTAACTCCGCAGTCACTTCCTCGACTCTTTTTTCAAGTCGTTGGCGAAAATCGGCCAATTTCTTGATCTTTTCATCACTGACCTTTTCCTGAGTCGACATTGCGTAGGCCTCGCTGCATATTAGAACGAGGTGGTTATCAAGTCTTACGAATTTCTCAAATCTGCATGCTTATGGTTTGTCTGAGGCTTTAAACGTAATCCCCAAATTCTCGGAGAGAAAACGCTCAAATTCACTGAACACCTGGCTCCTAGTAGCGTTTAATTTCAGACATGTTGGGTTTCCTTGGTAAACCTGGCTGAAGTCATATAGTGCCGTTCTTGAGCGTAGTTTTGGGTCGTTCGATATCGCTTGGAAAACGGCGTTCGAGGGTGACTTCTGGAAGAGCCAAGCAACGTAAGAGGCGTTAACTATGCGGTATGAAAGTCCGTCGTGAATCGTGCATCTAGGATTCTGCATGACCCTTCTGAACGTCGAAGGTTGTACGTTCCTGACCCAGACAAAGTCGTGAAACTCATGGTCCAGCCGGATCCAATCTTCCTCTTCGTCAGATCTCCAACCTTTGCGCTCGCACGATTCCTTGAAGCGCCTTAACAACTCCCAGATTCGAGGAATACTCAGTAGGGTTGACATGAAGGTTTCCCCTTTCTTCTAGAACAATTGTCTATATGGGATCTTCCAGATGATTTAAGTATATCGGACATGAATTTCCGCGAAATTTTCGTAAATTTGGCATAATTTTGGAAAAATGAAGAAATTCGTTACGTGCAGGCTGCACTTCTCCGATAGGGTTATGCATTTTTTATGTTGGTTTTTGGTAGAAGTTTGTCGAAATTTCGCAATAAAACCTGCAAATTTTTGACAGCAAACTCTAATAATTAAGAGTAGTGATGTAGTTACTCCGATAGGGTCGTTCGCATGAAGGTTCGAAGTGACACCATAACTCTGGACGAGTTGGATTGGAGCATTCTTCAGCTTCTTCAATCAAATGCCAACTTGACTTACACCAAAATGGGAAGGCAGCTGGAGGTCGCCCATTCGACCATCTATGAAAGAATAAAAAGGATGGAAGAGCAGGGCGTGATAAAAAAATATACGGTTGCGGTCGATCTTGAGAGAATTGGCAGAAAGCCTGTCACAGCTATCATGACAGTTTTTGCGGATCCGAAAGAAATCGAAGCGGTGGCGAAGAAGTTGGCTGGAATGAAGGAAGCCGTCGAGGTTGACACTTCGCTCTCGGAAGAGTTGTTAATTATTGCGAAGGTGGTAGCTGAGGATCAGGAGAAGCTCCATGATTTCATAGCTCAGAAAATCGTGCCCCTCACAGGAGTTTTGCGAATTCGTACGTCGATCGTGACCAAGAAATTTAAAGAAGGCGAATTCCTTATCAAGGGTCTGAAGTAAACACGTTACTTTTATAAGTGAAAAATGATTAACTACACGCGGAGGAATTTGATGATAACCTTCAAATCAGCCCAAAGAATCCTCAGGAAATTGCCGAGAGAGAATGCGTTCTACTTTTTCACATCAATCGGAAACTACACAGGCGTGAGCGCTGAGTCTATGGAGGAATTTGTAAAGAAAATCCTCGAAGTGAACGCCAAGTCCTTGGAGTTTCATCTCTACCGGGGTGACTTTCAGAGGTGGGTTGAAGGAACACTCGAAGATAAGGCCTTATCGGATGAGATCAGGAAGTTGCAGCAATCGAAGCCTTTGGGCAACGAACTTCGCGACAACCTCTTTCTTACTGTTTCTAAACATTATGAGAAACTAAAGAAGTCTTCCTTCTAGACTTTCGAAAAACACATAGCCCATTGGCAGATAAAAGCAGGGGCACGATTAGAACACCTTCATTTGTTAGAGAGAGCGAGCCCGCGTAACTAGCTCCTGTGGGAGTAGAGTTCAAAACACTTTGAATTTTGTAGTCGCCAACCGTGTTGTTTCCGCAACCAAGGGTCCTTGATGGATAGTACAATAAATGGTTATTATAACCAGAATCAGGTCCGATTTCATTGGTCGTGGCGTTTATTGCTTCCCCTACTGTCTGGTTGTCTACAAGCAGTTGGTTAAGAAGGCCCAGCGTAGCGGTGTCTGCGTGGTCCATGCTCACGGAAGCATTCCAACCTATAATGGCCCTGGCGCCTCGGTAAATCAATGCTTCGAGCATCGTTTCGGAACGACCGAGTCCGTCCAAGCCATTACAGCCCTCTAAAATTATTGTAGAGCCCTGAAAATTCCCCTCCATGGCGTCCATGACAAAATTGGGATTTATTCCGAAATATCGAGTTGTACTAGTCTGATTGTACATTACGATGTCAAGCTGATTGAATTCTTGCATTTGCACATGCGTCTCAAGGCTGTAATTTTCGGATGTGAAGAAATCTAATGGTGCGGTGAGGGCGTTAGTCGTGGAGTTTTCCAGGCGCAGGGCAGAGTGCACTCTGAATATTAGTAGTTTGTATCCATCTCTCGGGAGTGTCTGGTAGAAATTTACGTTGACGTCTGATCCTTTGTAATATGTGACTTGATATCCCGCGGCCGTTAGAATGTCAGTTGCCATCGTTACGAATGTCGTGTTGGTGAATTCTTCCGTGGAACTTAGTTGGTCAATTATGGCTGCCTTAGGCTCGCTGCTGCCACCGCTGCTGGGTTGCCCCCCGAAGGAGTAAACTGCAAGAATAGAGACCACTACGAGACTTGCAGCAATTATGGCGTACAATCGTTTTCTTGGAAGTTTCGGAGGTTTTTTGTATCTTTTATGCTCACTAGTCAACTTATAATCGGCTTCTTCCGTGGCTTTCTACGAAAAAGAGAGAGAAAGGTTGTATTTCTACCTTCTTTTTTTCCTAACAATAATTCCTCTTAGCAGCAATACCGCAGCCAGAAGCGAAATTATGCTTAGCCACGGTGTCAAGAAGCTGAAGGCGTTCGCTGACACTGAAACTCCACCTACTCCGTGAGGAGGCGCTGATGTTACGGTGACTGTTGCAATGTTGGATTTCGCAGTAACACCCGTACTGTCGGTGACGTTCATATAGACGAAGTAAGTTCCCGTGCCAGTAGGCTGGAATGTCCAGAATGCACTAACGGCGCCCGCAACGGCTGTGCCATTCAAGTACCATTGGTAGTGGAACGAAGGTGCGCCTCCACTCAGTGATGAGGAGAAAAGCACGGATTGACCCACGTAAGTGGATGAAGAGGATGGACTTATGCTTACAGTGGGGAGGGCGAACACCCAGACTTGAGCCGTATTAGATTGCGCGCTGGGGTCGATAGAAGCGCTATCGGTCACTTTCACGTAAATGGTGTACGTGCCTATCGAGGACGGAGTAAAAGTCGAAGTGCTGCCGGTTGCACCAGAGATAGAAGTCCCGTTTAGATACCACTGGTAATAGAAGGGCGAAGTACCACCGGAGACGGTTGCCGCGAACGTTTTGGACTGGCCAACGTCCATGATGACGGATACAGGTGAAATGGTGACAGAAAGCGCTGGGTTAACGGTTACAATTGCCGTGTTAGACTTTGCAACAGCGCCTACGGCGTCTGTGACATTCACGTAGATGGAGTAGGAACCTGCCGAAGACGGTGTGAAAGTCCACGTAGCACCTGTACCGGTAGGAGAACCGTTTGAGTACCATTGATACGTGAAGGGAGATGTTCCGCCGGATACCGTAGAATTGAAAAGCTTCGACTGGCCGACATCTAAAGTGACAGATGTGGGCAAGATAGTGACAGATAGTGGTCCGTTCACTGTTACTGGAACAGTGTTGGAGATCGCGGTGGCGTTCACTGCGTCTGTGATCTTTAAGTAGACTGTGTGGGACCCTGGAGAGGAAGGCGTGTAAGTCCATGAGGCGCTTGTAGCACCAGAGATGGGGCTATTATCAAGGTACCATTGGTAAGAGTATGGCGAAGTACCACCAGACACGTTGGAAGTGAAGGCTTGAGACTGACCAACATCCATCGTTACTGGGCTTGGTGAGATTGTGACCGTGGGCTTTGTGTTGACATCAACGGAGGCTCTATTGGACTCGCCGAGTGAGCCTGCTGTGTCCTTAATGACCAAGTACACTGTGTAGTTGCCCGCTGAGGAGGGCGTAAACATCCACGAAGTACCAGTTGCGCCAAAGACCACGCTACCGTCAAGAACCCACTGGTAGGAGTATGGAGGCGTGCCGCCTGAAACAGTTGATGTGAACACCTGAGACTGACCAACATCCATAACGACAGTGGTGGGACTGATGGAGACTGTTGGAAGTGAGTTGACTGTAACGCATGCGACGTTTGATCTAGCCTCGTTGCCCAAGCTGTCGGTTACGTTCAGCCAAACTTGGTAATGACCCACTCCTGAGAACGGTACGAATCCCCAAAGGCTGGAAGTAGCGCCCTGCACAGCGCTTCCGTTGAGATACCACTGATAGGTGAATGGTGATTTGCCGCCTGTCACACTAGAGTTGAAGGGTACGAATTGATCTAGATCGATAACCGCGCTGCTTGGGATGATGGTGACGAGGATTGATGGTGCCGGCTCAACGGTCAGTTGAGCGTTTGATGATAGTGCAACTTCGCTTACGCCGTCTGTGGCTTTTACGTAGATGAAGTAAACTCCTGTCGAGGGAGGCGTAAAGGTCCATGAGCTTGAAGTTGCACCAGAGACCAGACTGCCGTTCTCATACCACTGGTATGTATACGGTGAAGTCCCTCCTGAAGGCGAGGCTGTGAAGTTTTGCGACTGGCTCAGATAAATTGTCGCAGTGCTTGGACTCACTGAGACCGTGAGTTGAGGATTGACAGACACGGAGGCTGTGTTAGATGTGGCGGTTGCAGGCGTAGAGGCACTGTCGTTAACTATGACGTAAACTGTGTAAGAGCCTGAAGAAGACGGAGTAAAAGTCCAAGAAGCGCTCGTAGCGCCAGAAACCGCAGCGCCGTCCAAGTACCACTGGTAAGAGTAGGGCGAAGTACCACCAGACACGCTTGAAGTAAACGTCTGAGACTGACCAACATCCAAAATAACAGACGTAGGCAAAATAGTGATGGAGAGCGCACCATTAACGGCTACAGTAGCTGTGTTGGACGTGGCCGTGGCGCTTACTGAGTCGGCGACTTTCACGTAGACGTTGTAGGAGCCTGTCGAGCCCGGAGTGAATGTCCACGAGGGGCCTGTTGCGCCAGAAACCGCAGCGCCGTCCAAGTACCACTGGTAAGAGTAGGGCGAAGTACCACCAGAAACAGTGCTATTGAAGAGTTGAGATTGACCAAGATCTAATGTGGCGGATGTCGGCGTGATGCTGACGGAGAGCGCCGCGTTCACAGTTACTAGGATGGTGTTTGATGTTGCAACATCGCTCGCAGCGTCTGTAACTTTTACGTAAACGTTGTGCGAACCCGGAGAAGATGGAGTGTAAATCCACGAAGCACTAGTAGCACCCGACACTGGGCTGCCGTCAAGATACCACTGATAAGAGAATGGCGAAGTACCGCCCGAAACGGATGAATTGAACAGTTGAGACTGACCAACATCCATAACGACTGTAGAGGGTGACGCGGTGACAGAAAGAGCACCGTTAACAGTAACAGTGGCCGTGTTAGATGTTGCCTGCACTCCCAGGCTGTCTGTGGTCACCACGTAAATGTTGTAAGAGCCCGTGGACGAGGGCGTAAAAGTCCAAGAGGCGCCAGTAGCACCAGATACAGCAACGCCATTGAGGTACCACTGATAAGAGAACGGACCAGTACCACCCGAAACACTAGAAGTGAAAGTCTGAGACTGACCAACATCCAAAGTGGCAGACGTAGGAGAAACTGTGACAGAAAGAGCACCGTTAACAGTAACAGTCGCAGTGTTAGACGTAGCCTGCATTCCAACATTGTCTGTAATTTTCACGTACACAGTGTAAGTGCCCGTGGAAGAGGGCGTGAAAGTCCAGGAAGCACCGGTAGCGCCAGAAACAGCAGCACCATTCAAGTACCACTGATAAGAAAACGGCGAAGTACCACCAGAAACACTAGAAGTGAAAGTCTGAGACTGACCAACATCCAAGGTGGCAGAACCTGGCGAGATAGTGACAGAAGGCGCGGCGTTAACCGTGACCGTTGCAACGTTAGATTTCACCTTAACGCCGACGCTGTCAGTAACATTCACATAAACGCTGTAGGAGCCAGAAGAACTGGGCGTAAAACTCCAAGAAGCACTAGTAGCACCGGAAACAGCAGCACCATTCAAGTACCACTGATAAGAAAACGGCGAAGTACCACCAGAAACTGTAGAGGTGAACAGCTGAGAATTACCCACGTCTAAGGTGGCAGAACCTGGAGAAATAGTGACAGAAAGGGCACCATTTACAGTAACAGTCGCAGTATTAGACGTAGCCGTCACACTCACCGAATCCGTAACCTCCACATAAACGCTGTAGGAACCAGCGGAAGACGGAGTAAAAGTCCAGGTTGAGCTGATGGCACCTGAGACTGCTACGCCGTTGAGGTACCACTGATAAGAGAACGGCGAAGTACCACCAGACACGCTTGAAGTAAACGTCTGAGACTGACCAACATCCAAAATAACAGACGTAGGCAAAATAGTGATGGAGAGCGCACCATTAACAGTAACAGTCGCAGTATTAGACGTAGCCGTCACACTCACCGAGTCAGTGACCTTCACGTAGACGGTGTAGGAACCCGTAGAAGACGGAGTAAAAGTCCAAGACGAGCCCGTCGCACCCGACACCGCTACCCCGTTCAAGTACCACTGATAAGAATACGGAGAGGTGCCGCCTGAAACACCTGAAGTGAACGTCTGAGACTGACCAACATCCATAACGACAGTGGTAGGTGTGATAGAGACGGTTGGAAGTGAGTTGACGGTGACGGCTGCCACGTTCGATTTGGCCTTCGTGTTCATGCTGTCTGTCACGTTGAGGTAAACTTGGTAGTGGCCTACTGATGCTGGTGTGAACGTCCAAGTGGAACTAGTCGCGCCCGAAACAGCGCTACCGTTCACAAACCACTGATATGAGTACGGTGACACTCCACCCGTTATAGAGGACGTGAAGGCAACAGACTGAGTTACGTCAATAACTGCGCTGCTGGGACCGATGGTGACGCTCATTGATGGCGTGGGCTTAACGGTCAGCTGAGCAGTTGATGAGGATGCAACTTCATCTACGCTGTCTGTGACTTTTACGTAGATTTGATAGGTCCCGGTTTTTGCTGGTGTGTACGTCCATGTCGAACTAGTCGCGCCCGAAACGGCACTACCGTTCACATACCACTGATAAGAATATGGAGACGTCCCGCCCGAAACACTTGAAGTGTATCCTTGCGACTGGGTGAGGTAGATCGTTGAGGTCAGTGGGCTGATCGTTACTGTCAGTTGCGGATCCACTGTAATGCTAGCAGTGTTTGATTTGGCATTGGCAGGACTTGTGGCGCTGTCGGTCACTTCGACATAAACTGTATACGTACCAGACGAAGATGGAGTGAAAGTCCAAGAAGCGCTAGTGGCACCTGACACCGCTACGCCGTTGAGGTACCACTGATAAGAATACGGAGAGGTGCCGCCTGAAACACCTGAAGTGAACGTCTGAGACTGACCAACATCCAAAATAACAGACGTAGGCGAAATAGTAACGGAAAGTGCAGCTTTCACGGTCACAGTCGCAGTGTTAGACGTTGCTGTAGCACTTACAGAGTCGGTAACTTTCACGTAGACGGTATAGGAACCCGCGAATGACGGAGTAAAACTCCAAGACGAGCTCGTAGCACCCGAAACAGCAACACCATTCAAGTACCATTGGTAAGAGTAGGGCGAAGTACCCCCCGAAACGCTAGACGTGAACGTCTGAGACTGACCAACATCCAAAATAACAGACGCAGGCAAAATAGTGACAGAAAGCGCACCGTTAACAGTAACAGTTGCAGTGTTAGACGTTGCTGTAGCACTTACAGAGTCGGTAACTTTCACGTAGACGGTATAGGAACCCGCGGAAGACGGAGTAAAAGTCCAAGACGAGCTCGTAGCACCCGAAACTGCTACGCCGTTGAGGTACCACTGATAAGAATACGAACCAGTACCGCCCGAAACGCTAGAAGTAAACTTCTGAGACTGACCAACATCCAAAATAACAGACGTAGGCGAAATACCAACAGAAAGCGCAGCGTTAACGGTAACGCAGGCAGTATTAGAGGTCGTTGTAGCGCCTACAGAATCGGTGACTTTGACATACACCGTGTAAGAACCCGCGAATGACGGAGTAAAAGTCCAAGACGAGCTCGTAGCACCCGAAACAGCAACACCATTCAAGTACCACTGATAAGAGTAGGGCGAAGTACCCCCCGAAACGCTAGAAGTAAACGTCTGAGACTGACCAACATCCAAAATAACAGACGCAGGCAAAATAGTAACGGAAAGTGCAGCCTTCACGGTCACAGTCGCAGTGTTAGACGTTGCCTGTTTGGAAGCGCTGTCAGTTACTTTCACGTAAACTGTGTAGGAACCCGTTGATAATGGAGTGAAAGTCCACGATGCGCTCGTGGCGCCCGATACCGCTACGCCGTTCAGGTACCACTGATAAGAGAACGGAGACGTACCACCGGAAACACTAGAAGTAAACAGTTGAGACTGACCAACATCCAAAGTAACCGAACTGGGCGAGATGGTAACAGAGGGCGCTGCCTTCACAGTAACAGTCGCCGTGTTAGATGTTGCTGCGACGCCTACTGAGTCCGTGACCGTCACATAAACGGTGTAAGAACCCGTAGAAGACGGAGTAAAAGTCCAGGAGGCGCTGGTAACGCCGGAAACCGCGACATTGTTGAGGAACCACTGGTAAGAGTAGGGAGACGTACCACCGGAAACGCTGGAAGTGAAAGTCTGAGACTGACCAACATCCAAAGTGGCTGAACTGGGAGAAATAGTAACGGAAGGCCGGCAGTTCACCGTAACGCAAGCCGTGTTAGACGTAGCCTGTTTTCCGATGTTGTCCGTGACTTTTACGTAAACTTGGTGTGAGCCGGAAGCAGAGGGAGTGTAAGTCCATGTGGCGCTTGTAGCGCCCGAGACTGCGTTGCCGTCAAGATACCACTGATAAGAGTATGGCGAAGTGCCGCCGGAGACACCTGAAGTGAACACTTGAGACTGACCAACATCCAAAGTAACAGACGTGGGTGAAATGGTTACGGAAAGCGCGGCGTTAACGGTTGCAAGTGCGTTATTAGATGTGGCTTTTGATCCGCATTTATCCGTGACTTTTACGTAGATTGTGTAAGACCCGGAAGAGCTAGGCGTGAAAGTCCAAGAAGCGCTAGTGGCACCCGATACAGCAACACCGTTCAGGTACCACTGATAGGAGTATGGAGAGTTTCCGCCTGAAACTGTGGAAGTGAAGAGTTGTGACTGACCAACATCCAAGGTTACAGAAGTAGGCGATATAGTAACAGAAGGCACTGCATTCACAGTAATAGTTGCGGTGCCAGATGTGACCTGCACTCCAACATTGTCGGTAATCACCAAGTAGACAGTGTCTGTGCCTGCGGATGTGGGTGTGAACGTCCAGGAAGCGCCCGTAGCGCCTGAGACGGCCTTACCGTTGAGGTACCACTGATAAGAGCAGGGAGAGGTACCGCCGTCAACGTCTGACGTGAACGTTTGAGACTGACCAACGTTCAAAGTGGCCGATGTGGGTAAAATGGTGACTGAGGGTGCGCCGTTTACCGTGACCGTTGCCGTGTTGGACGTGACTTGTTCGCACGCGTGGTCAGTGATCACTAGATAGACCGAATGGGAGCCTGCGCATTCTGGCGTGAAGGTCCAGGTTGCGCTCGTAGCGCCTTTAGCGGGCTCGCAATTGACGTACCACTGGTAAGAGTAAGGCGTCTTTCCGCCGGACACTGTTGAAGTGAAGGCTTGAGACTGACCGACGTCCAATGTCACGGACGTGGGTGAGATGCTGACTGAAGCCCCTGAACAGGCTGGATTGTCAGCAGGGTTGATGCTTCCCGCCTGAGAATAACTCGATGAAGATGCCGAGGACGTGACGGGAGAAGCGTAATATCCTTTAGCTAGAAGAACAGGAAACATGTTGAGTAAAATTAGCATTGATAGTAATACAGCTAACACTATACGTGTCTCTCTCAATACGATAGTCTCCTTTACTCTTATCAGCACTAGGGATTACCGTCAGTTGCATTTATAAGGGTTTTGAAAGAAAGTTCTATAACAGAAAATAGAGGCAGCGAACCTTTGCAGAGCCTCAAAAATCGCTTGAAGTGGGCATTACTTGATTCGTGATTTGTGCCGTTTTGAGATCATTATTGAAATCAATGACGCTAGGATCACGATGACTAGCATTATTTGCGATGGAAACTCCGAAACAATGATCTCTGTGCCCGAAATGAAGTACACGACGTTGTAAGCTGAAAAGAGCAGGTCTCCCGTGTAGCTGGTAGAATTCGGCGTACTCACAAGGTTCGCAGTCGCAAAAGACTCAGGAACTGGAAATTTGTTCTCCACCGTCAGGTCGGAAGCGTTCACGCCATAGATGTAGTACGAATAACTGGAGGTTTCGATACTAACTGCCAGCGTTTTGTTGAGGAGAGGTACGCCGGTTTCGTAGGAATACATGTACTGAATGTAAGATAACGTGTATGAGATTTGTGTTGATTCTTTGAAAAGCGTCCCGTTTTGACCATTAATGATCATGAGGAAGCCGCCGTCTGTACCAGCCACGATGTCTGGAAAGCCGTCTCCAGTATAATCTTCCGTGCAGAGCAGATCTGTGACCAATTGCGTGACGGTATAAGGCGCGACATGTTGTGTAGTGTTAAAGGGCTGTGACCAGATTTCTGCCCCAGTTGTGCCATTGCGAACATCGATAGTGTCCCCGAAAGCTACAACAACCTCGTTCAGATTTCCAAGTCTTTTAATTAGATGTAGTTGAATGTTGATTTTTAATGGGTAGTCCCATGCAAGTGTGCCATTTTTCTTGAAACTGTAGATGTAACTCTGCCCAGTATTGACGTTAGATGTACCGACGGCGACGCTTCCATTATCTAGTTGAACTATGTTGGGGACAATGTTGGCAGTTATATTGCCGGCACAAGAGTATCTCCACTCAATAGATCCATTGCCTCCCGAAAGACGTACCACTTGTCCGTTTGCGAGTCCCGCCATAACGTCTTCACCGTTCTCGACGCCGCTTCCTACCGCTCCAAGAGATTGGACAGAAGAGCCGAGGTTGGTGGAGTTCCACCACGTGCCGTTTTCTTGCGTGCGCGCTAAGACGTAACCACCATAGGTGGGCAAGATCGTGGGGTCGCCTGTTCCTGCGATGATGTAGGTGCTATTGTTGTACGTGAAGTTGGACACGTAATTTATGGGGAGACCGGTGTTGTACCGCCAAATCGTGTCACCGGTCGTGATATTCACCGCGTAAAGAAAGTTTGTTAATGGGGGGCCCGTATAGTGTGAACCGAAATAGGCTATTTGGCCGACAACATCTAGAGCCCCTGGAGATATTATATAGTATGCTTGCGAGGTCCAGTCTTGAGAGAAAAAGCCCACCGTGCCAGCGAATGCTACCGGGAGGCACATGAAGAGGATCACAAAGGCCAAAAACACGACTTCGTTGACGCATCGCATAAGTTATGCTCGCAATCCAACGATAATAAAGGTTCCGAAAGAGAGTTCTACGGAATAAGCGCTTATCCGGTTAGAAGTCGCGAAACGAAGATGAGCACGAAGGAGTTCAACTGCCGAGACAAGTTTGATGTAGACTGCCGATAGTTCTAGAACGATTTCAATGCGCGCTATCAAATTATAACTTAAGTGATCACTAAGAAAGAGGGTTGGTCGTTGTTCGAGGATCGGTTAGACTTCTCTGCA
>DATHCB010000052.1:0-5736 GCA_035319765.1 Bathyarchaeia archaeon | reverse complement strand
GGGCGAAGTTGTCTACTACTCCCTTTCGCAACTCACGATGAGATAGGTGAAAGAAATGTCAGAATTCCAAACCGTTCGTGGAATGCGCGATTTTCTGCCGAAAGAGGCTGCCATAATGAAGTACGTGGAGGGGATAACACGTGAGCTTGCCCAGCTTTATGGTTTTCAAGAGATTATAACTCCCCTAGTCGAATCCTACGGGCTCTTAGCCGTAAAATCTGGCGAGGAAATCCGGCAGCGCATGTATGCCTTCGAGGATCTGGGCAAACGAAAAGTTGCTTTACGACCAGAATTTACCGCATCAATTGCAAGGCTCATGACTACAGTTCTTCGAAACCAACCAAAACCCATCCGGCTTTACAGCATTGGCAGCGTCTACCGGTACGACGAACCACAGTACGGACGTTACAGAGAGATCTGGCAGTCAAACTATGAACTAATCGGCGCAACCAAACCTGAAGCGGATGTTGAAATCCTTGCGTTGACAAACGATCTTCTCCAAAGAATTGGGCTTCGTGAATGTCACTTCAAAATTGGCCACGTAGGCGTCGTCAGAGGGATACTAAGTGCAGAGGGCGTGAAAGAGGAAGATCAGAGCAGAGTTATGCAATTGCTTGACAAAAAGCAATGGAATGACGCCCTGACGTTGGTACATGAATTAAAAGTTTCAGATGGCTGTATAGTCGCGCTGAAGAGAATCTTGGAAATAAGAGGCGAAGACCTAGACAGAGTGCTAAAAGAGATCGGAAAGACGGTTAAGGACTACGAGAAAGCCACGGCTGCAACAGCGAATCTTGGGGAAATTGTTTCGCTTCTAAGAGATGGCGGCATTAATCTCGACATGACTATAGAGGCTGGTTTTTCACGCGGCCTTGAGTACTACACAGGAGCTATTTACGAGGTGACCGTGCCTCAATTCGATGTGTCGATTGCTGGTGGAGGACGCTACGATAGGCTTGTTGAACTGTTTGGAGGAGAATCAACACCTGCCGTGGGAATAGCGCATGGAATAGACCGTCTAATACTGGCCATGGAGAAACAGCAAGTCGAGCCTCGATTTCCCACCAGCAAACGAGTAATGATTGTTCCCATAGGCGAGGAAGCAAAGGGTGAAGCCTTGAGAATTGCCACCATGCTTCGAAATGCAGGCTTGCCAGTTAAGTTGGAAGTGATGGGTCGCACCGTAAGCCGGGCGCTACAAGATGCTAACCGCGAGGCAATTTCCCATGCAATCATCATAGGACCTAAAGAAATCGAAAACAAAGAAGTAACACTTCGAGAAATGAAAAAACGAGAGCAACACACAATAGAGATACGAAACCTACTTAGAGAAATCAAAACGACAGCAGCGGAATAATGAGTTTTCTTTAATTCTGCTCGTTCCTGACACGGTTGGTATGTGGAAAAAGAAAGAGTGCGTTTATTAGCTAAGCTCAACTGCAAACATTAACCAGACGATTAGGTCGTAGGTAGAAAAACGGTTGCGCGCTGAAATAAAAGTAAGAGGCATCGTTCAGGGCGTCGGCTTTCGCCCTTTTGTATATAGATTAGCCACCACCCACGCGCTTGTTGGTCTCGTTAGAAACCGAGGCGATGCAACCGTCGAGATAATACTGGAAGGCGAAAAAAGTCAAATAAAACAATTCGTCGCTGAGCTGCGAGACAAGAAACCCCCATTGGCCCGCATTTACAGCCTAACGATTAGGTACCTCATTGACAAGGATGAGTTTGACGAATTCTCCATTGTGAAAAGCACAGAGAAAACAGAATTTTCAGGTTCCATTATCCCGCCGGATGTTGCGATATGTGAAGAATGCCTTAAAGAATTAAAAGATCCGACTAACCCCCGCCACAGTTATTTCTTCATCACATGCACGGACTGTGGACCAAGATACACGATTATTGAGCGTTTGCCATACGATCGACCGAACACTACTTTGAATAACTTCTTAATGTGTGATTTATGTAAAAGGGAATATGAGGATCCAGCTAACAGGAGATTTCACGCGCAGACCGTTGCCTGTCCGAATTGTGGTCCGAGAGCATATCTTACGGCAAAAAATGGCGAACTGATTGACAAGAAGGACCCTATTAGGGAAGCTGGAAAGCTTCTCCAAGAGGGCAATATCATTGCAGTGAAGGGCGTTGGAGGTTTTCACGTCGCAACTTCGACCACAAACGCGGATCCGATTGAAAGGCTTAGGAAAGTGAAGCTCAGGTCTCAAAAGCCATTCGCTATAATGGCGCGTGACTTTGAAACGGTAAGAACTTTTGCAGAAGTGAACGCAGAAGAAGAAAGAGTGCTTACATCTTGGGTTCGCCCAATCGTGCTTCTGAGCAAAAGTGGAAGCTATTTTCTCTCGGATTTGATTGCGCCTAACCTCCACAATATCGGCGTGATGCTTCCCTATACGGGATTGCACATAATGCTATTCGACAAAGTGAAAGAGCCTGCTTTTGTCATGACGAGCGCAAATCCCCCAAACGAACCGATCGTGACGGAAAACAAAGAAGCACTAAAGAAACTGGGAGACCTCGTTGACTACTTCCTTTTTCACGATCGCATCATCGCGCATCGGTGCGATGACTCTGTGGTCAGGATGCATGGTCAGCGTCTGACTTTGATCAGACGTTCTAGGGGATATGCCCCCGAGCCTATTCAACTCGCCAAGAAAATGAAATATTGTTCGCTAGGTGTTGGTGCAGAACAGAACGCGACCTCCTGCATTCTTCTAGGCGAAAAGGCTTTCATTTCTCCGTATATTGGTGACGTAGAAAACATAGAAACGCTTCAGCTCCTAAAAGACACGGTGAGCCACATGATTAGGCTCACGAACAGCAAGATTGAAGTTGTCGTCAGCGATCTGCACCCAAAGTTTTCGACGACCAGACTCGCCAGCGAACTCGGAACCGAACTGAGTTGCCCTCAAATTTCCGTTCAGCATCATCACGCGCACATAGCTGCTCTTCTAGGCGAACACGGCATAAGCCGCGTTATAGGAATCGCTTGCGACGGCTTCGGCTATGGAACTGATGGCCAAGCCTGGGGCGGAGAAATCCTCTACTGCGAGAAGGCAGGCTTCAAACGGCTGGGACACTTGCAGGAGCAACCTATGCCTGGCGCCGATCTTGCGACGCGCTATCCAGCTCGAATGGCAGCAGGAATCCTCTGCGGAACAGAAGACATCGCAGATTGGCTCCTAAGCGAGAGCTCAAGCCTGCCACACGGCAAGGAAGAAGCAGAAATAATTCTGGAACAACTGGAAAAAAGGAAAATCACATCAAAGACCACGAGCTGTGGACGAGTACTAGATGCTATTTCAGCGATCTTGGGCGTATGCAAAGAGCGTACTTACGAGGGCGAACCGGCCATGAAGCTTGAATCCGTGGCGAAGAGCGGAAAGGATGTGCTGGGTCTGGAGCCACAACTCGAAGGAGATACCTTAAACACAACTTTCCTAGTAAAGGCGGTTTTTGAGCGAAAAAACGAGTGCCGGAACGCTGACTTGGCTTACTCCGCACAGGCTTACTTGGCTAAGGGCTTGGCACAGCTCGCCGTTGAACACGCGAATCGTTTGGACTTGGAGAATGTCGGATTCTCTGGTGGAGTATCTTACAACATGCAAATTACGATGATGATAAGAAAGATAGTGGAAGAGAACGGTTTGAGCTTTTTTGTCCATGAAATATTGCCCGCGGGCGATGGGTGCATAAGCTTCGGTCAAGCTCTTGTGGGGAGTTTCCAGAGAGAATAAGGTGAAAACAGAATGCATTTAAGCTCGGTTATTATGGCTTAAAAGATGATAAAAATGTGCTTGGCGATTCCAGCAAAGGTCGTAGAGATTAAGGAGAACGTCGCTAAAGTCGATTTCGGTGAAGGCGTTCTTCGCGACGTTAACGTCACGTTAGTTGATGCCAAGGCAGGTGAATACGTCTTGGTTCACGCTGGATACGCAATTCAAGTTTTAGACGAAAAGTCCGCTGAAGAAACATTAGAATTATGGAGAGAAGTTCTCGCTACCTCTGCGAAGCCGACTGACTAGCGGAGTTTTCGAAATTGGCAGGGTTTAACGACATAGTCAAGGCAAAAGAAGGAGAGGTTTTCGATGTCGAACTGGAGAAAGACGTACTAAACGCTAACAGAAAACTCGCGCAGGAAAATCGCCAACTTTTGGAAAAACATGGAATAACGGCGATAGACATTATGGGCGCAATCGGCGCGGGCAAAACTTCACTAATAACCAAGCTCGTCGAAAACCTCAAGGGGCGTTACAGAATCGCGGCGTTTAAAGGCGACTTGACTACGACTATAGATGCGGAAATGATTGGCCGCCACAATGTTAAAGTTGTAGCGATAAACACGGGCAAAGAGTGTCATCTGGATGCGAATCTGATAAAGAAAGCTCTGCAACGCCTAGACCTTGGTAATATTGACCTTCTCTTCATCGAGAACGTCGGCAACCTGATATGCCCAGCAGAGTTTCCCTTGGGCTCTGAAAAACGAATGGTTGTGATCAGCGTAACCGAAGGGCCTTATATGGTGATTAAGCACCCGTTCATTTTCATGGACACCAACGTGGTTGCGATAAATAAGATCGACTTGGCAGCGGCGATGGATGTAGACGTGAAGAAACTGGAAGCTGACGTTAAACAGATCAACCCGCGCGCGAAAGTTGTTGCAACAAACTGCAGAACTGGCGATGGCATTAAGGAAGTTGTCGAGGCGTTAGGGCTCTAGGAGTCTCCAGATAGTGCATGAAGGCTCGATAACGACTCAAATCGTCGAGAGTGTTTTGCAAGAGGCAAAGCGAAGAAGTGCCAAGAAAGTCTCAGAGGTCCAGTTGGTAATTGGAGAACTGACCTTTCTCAACCCAGAACAAGTTCGTTTTTGGTACGAAATTCTGACCAAGGACACGATCATGGCAGGCTCCAAGATAGCGATTGAAGAGAGTAAAGGGATGGTGAAATGCCCCAAATGCGGCTACGAAGGCGACTTTAAGTACATTGACGATCCTGCCCTGCACATTGCAACTCCAACGCTCAATTGTCCAAAATGCAGCGGCATCGTCGAGATTGTTGGCGGAAAAGACTGTTTAATCAAGAATGTCAAAATGCTGGTCTAACCGAATGAGGGAACAGCTTAAGTTTCGAGACCCAGCGCTTGCAAAACAAATAGTCAAGCACATTCAAGATTTAACACCCAAATCGCAGGTTAAATTCTGTCACGTGTGCGGTACACATGAGTGGACGATTACGCATCACGGGCTGCGTGCACTCTTGCCACAAAACGTCGACGTAATCGCGGGACCCGGTTGTCCGGTGTGCATAGTCCCAGCCGCAGACATTGACGAAGCTGTTCAATTGGCTTTGAAAGGCGTCACTGTTACCTGCTACGGCGACGTCCTGCGTGTACCTGGCTCTGAGAATTCACTCTTGGATGCCCGCGCTCATGGCGGCGACGTGCGTGTCGTTTATGGACTTGGCGACGCGGTCAAAATCGCGAAGAAAGAGAAAGAGAAGGATTTTGCCTTTTTCGCCGTCGGGTTCGAAACCACTGCCCCCTCCACAGCGGTCGAAGTCTCAAGCCACCCACCCGAGAACCTGAGTTTTCTGATCTCACACCGCTTAATCCCGCCTGCCATGGAGCTACTGCTCGGTATTGGCGACTTGCAAATAGACGGATTCATCGCGCCGGGGCACGTTTCCACGATCATTGGTCTAAGGCCTTACGGAGTA